>JBOGKW010000022.1:0-29458 GCA_050746205.1 Terriglobales bacterium
AACTCCGCCTGCGAGCGGAAGGCGTGGCCGCGCGCCAGCTTGCGGATCTGCTCCTGGCGGTAGGCTTTGCTCATGCCGTTTCCGGCGGGTATGAATATTTATTCCCGCCATGAATATTTAAACAGACGCGGGCGGCGGGCGTCAACCCGGGCGGCGCGTCCACGCCCGCGCTCCCAGGCAGGGCCGGCCGCGGGCGGTCATTCCGCCTCTGCCGGCAGGATCACCCGCTCATCGCCGTCGCGGCGGGTGGCGTGGATGCGGTCCAGATACTCCAGCAGCGGGATGGCGTATTTGCGGGTCACGCCGGTCAAGGCCTTGAAGTCGGCCACGCTGAGCCGCGGGGTCTGCGAGCGCCGCGCGGCGAGTTGGCGGCGCAGTTGCCCGACCGCGTCGCGGTGCAGGATCAGCTCCGGCGTGAGGCGTAGCAAGATCCCGTCGCGCAGCAGGAGGCGGAGGATCTGCTCCGCCCGCGGGGGGTCAAGGCCCGCCTCGCGGCAGCATTGGCTCAGGATCTCTGCGGCGGCGGGCGTGCGGTAGCCCGCGGCCAGGAAGGAGTGTTCGATGCGACGGCGGGCCTCCGCCTCGGCGGCGTTGAGTTCGCCGCCGCGCCCGGGCAGCCGCCAGAACTCTCCCTGGCGCTCGGCGGTTCCGGCAGCGGCAAGGCGCTCCAGCACGCCGCGGGTCACGGTCTGGGAGGTGCCGCTGGGCATCTGGCGATGCAGGGCCTCGGTGCGGATGCCGGGGGCCATCGGCTCGGCCCGATGAAAGGCCTCTAGGGCCGCCAGCAGGCCCCGCTCGAAGGCGTGCCAAGCCTCCGCCGCCCAGAGGTGGTCCGCGGCTATGGCCAGCTGACCGCCCGCGGCCGCCTCCGCCGCCCAAGCCCGCACCTCTTCCTGCCGTCGCCCCAACGCCATGGCGGCGGAGGGTATGGACAACCCCTGCGAGCCGGCAGCCGCGGTCCAAAGCGGGAGTTTTTCCGGCGGCGGCGCTGCCGTCAGCCGCCGTAGCCCTGCCGCGCGGTCCTTGGAGCGGGCCGCCGTTGCCAGCCCGGGGTCCACGACGAGGCCGCCTCCCAGCGTCTTCGCCGGGGAGAGCCGGCGGAGAATGAAGCGGTCGCCGCAGACGGCGGGCAGGGGATGGGCGAGGCGCAGTCGGGCCCAATGGGGCTCCTGTCGCCAGACGAGCCGGGCGACGACGTCAGCGGAATAAAGGTGCAGGCGCAGGGGCGCGTGCAACTCCGGCGGCGTGGCGTCGGCGATCCAATGCACCTCGACATCCCAGACCCGCGAGGGGCGGAGCGCGCCGCTTTCGGCCAGCAGCATGCCGCGGCTCAATTCCCCGGTCTCGATGCCGGCCAGGTTGAGCGCCGTGCGGTCGCCGGCAACGGCGAACGGCGCGGCGGCACCGTGCACCTGAACTCCGCGCACGCGCACCGGACGGTGGATGCCTCCAGGCGCCCACAACTCCAGTTCGGCGCCCGCGGCGATGCAGCCGCCGAGCAGCGTTCCGGTGACCACCGTCCCAAAGCCGCGCATGGTAAAGACGCGATCAATGGGCAGCCGCGCCGGAAGATCCCGGGGACGGGGCGTTACGCTGCCGCCGGCGGCGGTCAGAGCGGCCTCCAGCTCCGGCAAACCGGCGCCGGTGCGGCTGCTGACGGCGATAACCGCCGCGCTATTCAGAAACGAGCCGGCCACCAGCGCCCGCGCCTGCTGCCGCGCCTGTTCTAGGCGCTCCGGAGCGACCAAATCGCTTTTGGTGAGGGCAATGACGCCGGCGCGCAAGCCCAGCAGCCGACAGATCTCGAAATGTTCGCGCGTCTGGGGCATGACGCCCTCGTCGGCGGCGATCACCAACAGGGCCAGGTCCAACCCTCCGGCGCCCGCCAACATGTTGTGCACGAACCGCTCGTGGCCGGGCACATCGACGAAGCTGAGGCGCAGGGGCTCCCCATCGGGCAGCCGCAACGAGCGGTGGGCAAAGCCCAAGTCCAGGGTGATGCCGCGGCGCTTCTCCTCCTCCAGGCGGTCGGGATCCGTGCCAGTGAGGGCGCGGACCAGGGCGCTTTTGCCATGGTCAATGTGCCCTGCGGTGCCGATTACGAGGGATTTCATGGGGCATTCTCCGGCGGAAAGCCCAACCAACCGGGTGGCTAGCCGGCTTCGGCGGCTAATTGGCGGGCCACGGCGACGGGGTCCGCGGCGCGGTTGACGGCCCGGCCGACCACCAGGAAATCGGCGCCCTGGCGGCGCGCCTCGGCGGCGGTGGCGGCCCGAGCCTGATCCTGCGTCGGGGCGCTGGCGGGGCGAATGCCGGGGGTGACGATCAGGAATGGCGGGCCGCAGGCGGCGCGCACCGCTGCGGCCTCCCGAGCCGAGCAGACCACGCCATCCAGGCCGGCGCGCTGGCAAAGGCGTGCCCAAGCGACCACACGCGATTCCACCGGCCCTGGCATCGCCAAGGCCTCCAAGGTGGCCTGGTCCAGGCTGGTCAGCACGGTGATGCCCAGCAATTGCAGGCGGCAGGCGGCTGCTCCGATGGCGGCATCCCTGGCGGCGGCGGCGGCGCGCAGCATGGCCTCGCCGCCGGCGGCGTGGACGGACAGCATCTGCGCACCCAAGCCGGCGGCGGAGCGCACCGCGCCGGCCACGGTGTTCGGAATGTCATGCAGCTTGAGGTCGAGAAACACCCCGGTCCCCGTGGCGCTTAACTCCCGCACCAACGCCGGACCTTCGGCGGTGAAGAGCTCCAACCCAACCTTGACCCTGCCGACCTCCGGCCCCAGGCGGCGGACCAAGTCCAACGCGGCGGCGCGCGTGGGCACGTCTAAGGCAAGGATGAGGCGGTCTTTGCCCCGGATTGGGACGAAGGTGCCGCTGGGGGCGGGGGGAGCGCTCACTCCCCTAGGCTACCAGGCGGCCGCAGCGAGGCGTAGGCGGCGGGGTGGGGGCTGTTGGGCTGTACTGGCGGCTCGACCAAGGCCTGCGGGTCCACGTGGGCGTCTGGCGCCAAGATCCGGATACTGACCGGGGCGAGGCCCGCCTCGTTGAATTGCAGCACATGGGCCGCCTCATAGCTCAGGTCAATGACCCGGCTCCGCGGCACCGGCCCGCGGTCATTAATTAGAACCACGACAGAGCGCCCGTTGCACAGGTCGGTCACCACCACGCGGGTGCCCAAGGGCAGCTGCCGATGGGCGGCGGTGAGGGCCATCATATTAAAAGGAGTGCCACTGCTGGTCGTCCGGCCCTGGAATCCGGGACCATACCAGGAAGCCAAGCCAATCTGGTAGGGGGGCGGGGGAGCGGCTAGAACTTGGTCCGAGCGGGAATGCACCGCTGGCACCAAGGCAAGCACCGCGCCCAGAGCCAAGATGCAAAGCGTTCGTCGCATGAGTCGCCTCCTCAAGGGAAAGGGAACATTGGCGCCCGGACGCCGTCCGTGCGGCGTGGCCTGATGAGCGCGGGCGCTTAGCCCGGGCAGGCCCCAATCCGTCACGGCGGCTGCCACCCTGGGCAGGTCACGCCAACCTTAGAGCCGAGGCCGTTGTTCCGTGCCCTCCAGCTCCTGGGACCCTGGCCAGTTGGTCCTCCCGCGCTGCGGTGGACCGTCGTAACTTCACTCCGCCAGTGGCCCTGACTTCCCCTTCAGCATAGGGTCACAGCGCCGCAGGCGCAACCACAAGATGTTGTGCTCAGCTTTCTCCTTGACTTTCGACTACACCTTAGGTTGTAGAAGGAGTCGGCTCTTGCTCCGGTTGCCGGGCGATGCGCCACTCGCCGTTTGACGCCGTTTCAATCCGGAACCGACGCGTGCACCGCATGCACCGGACATAGCCGCTGATCGGCGGGCCGAAGCGGTGATGGCAATGGCGTAAGCGCCTAGAGATCAAGACGATGGAGGCGGCGGCAAGACCGACGCAGGTGAGAATCGTTATGCCCATTTGGGGGGCGGCTAGCCTAGAATTCCAGAATGCGCCTTTGTTGCTGGTCCTTGGATCAGGCATTCGCCCTATCTACTTTCTTCGGCCTTCTGCGCCGCAGCGCGCCGGTCCTGGCGATTTTGGCGGCGGTGGCCGCCAGCGCGGCCGCGCCGCTACCCCGGCACCGGGCGCGCCCGGCGCGTTGGGAGACGGCGGTGCGCAGGCTGCTGGACTCGCCGGCCCAACGCCGAGCCCGCTGGGGGATTGAGGTCTATTCCCTGACCCACCACCGAACGGTCTTCAGCTATAACGGCGACGCCCTGCTGACGCCTGCCTCGAACACCAAGCTATTCACCCTGGCGGCGGCGCTGCAACTGATCGGCCCCGACTATCGCTTCCAGACCCCGGTCCAGTCCACCGCCTTGCCCGATGCGCACGGCGTGCTCAGTGGCGATCTGGTGCTGGTGGGTAAGGGCGATCCAAACCTGTCCGGGCGTCTGCTGCCCTACCATTACCCGCAAAGCGACAAGCCGGAGCTGCTGGCCCAGGATCCGGCGAAGCCGATCGAGGAATTGGCCGACCAGATTAAGGCGCGGGGGGTGACGGCGATCACCGGTGACGTCATCGGCGACGACTCGTACTTTTCCCGCACCCGTTACGCCCCCGGGTGGGCACAGGACGACCTGCTCTGGGGTTACGGGGCGGCGATCTCGGCGCTCTGCGTCAATGACAACTCCCTCCTCTTGCACGTGCTGCCGGCGGCGGTGGTGGGAGCGCCGGCGGAGATCACGCTGGCGCCGTGGGCGGGCATCTACACCGTCACCAATTACATCCGCACGGGGCCTGCAGGCTCGCCCCGTACCATCAACGTCATCCGCCCGCCGGATTCCAATCACCTGATTCTGTGGGGCTCGATCGGGCAAGGCGACGCCGGCGATTGGGAGTCGCTGGGAGTGCAGCGTCCGGCGCTGTTTGCCGCCCGGCTGCTGAAGCAAGCGCTGCAGGAGCGCGGCATCGCGGTCTATGGCCGCGCCGTCGCCCGCCATGCGCCGTGGCGGATGGGCGATGAGACGCCCAGCATCGCCTTTCCGCCCGCGCCATACACCTTGGCGACGCACACCTCACTGCCGCTGTATGACGATTTGCAGCTGACCGCCAAGATTAGCCAAAACCAACATGCGGAGATGCTGCTGCGCTTGCTCGGCAAGCTCAAGTTGGGCGAGGGATCGCTGAACGCCGGCCTGCAGGTGCGGGACGCCTTTCTGCATCAGCAGGTAGGGCTGGGGCCGCACGCGGTGGACTTCTTTGATGGCTCCGGTTTGGCCCGGGAGACGCTGGTGCAGCCGAGCGCCGTGGTGCAATTGTTGACCTATATGAACGCCCAGCCGCTGGCGGCGGATTTTCGCGCCCTGCTGCCGATCGCGGCGGTGGACGGCGACCTGCATGACCGCTTCCAGGGGACGCCCTCGGCGGGCCGCCTTGAGGCCAAGACCGGCTACGTGGACCACGTTTATGCATTGAGCGGATACGCAACTACGCTGTTAGGCGACCACCTGGCCTTCTCGATCATCGTGAACGACGACGACCTGCACGGGGCGGAGATCAAACAGGTGATGGATGAGATTGCCAATGCATTCGTGACCGGGCGGCTGGAAGCACTGCCGCTGGGCGGCTGACCGCGGCCCAGCAGCCAGATTTTCGACGCCCCGCCGCCGACGGAATTGCGGCTGTACTTCGACGGGGCGGGCGTCCGTCCACGGGCGGGTTCCCGGTTGCGGCGCGGTCACGAAAAGAAACAAAAAGAATCCAAAGAAAAGTCCCGAATTGGTACTTTCGTGCTATTCTCGTGCCGAGTTTGAACCCCCTGTTTCACCGGACTTGCCACTACACGCGCCCCGCCGATGGTCGGCGGGGCCACGGCGGGGACGGGAAGCAGGTTTCGTTTCAAACCGCATTCTCAGCAACAGAGGTACTGCATTCGTGAAGGAACAAGGAACCGTCAAGTGGTTTAACAATGCCAAGGGCTACGGATTCATCACCCGCATGAGCGGCGAGGATGTATTCGTGCATTTCAGCGCGATCCAGAGCAGTGGATACCGCTCGCTCGTGGAGGGCCAGGCCGTGGAGTTCGAAGTCAAGCAGGGCCCCAAGGGGCTGCTGGCCGAAAACGTGAACGTACTCTAGGGCAAGGCAAGAATCCGGGCTAGCTCCGGGGGAATACGCGCGGCGGCGGAAGGCATTCCGCCGCCGCATTTTCTTTTGCGAGGGATAATAGCGGCAGCGGAGGCGGCCATGCGGATGGTGGTGCTGGTCAACGGTCGGGAACATGCCGTGGAAGCGGAGCCCGAGGCGTTGCTGCTGAATGTGTTGCGTGAACAGGTCGGGTTGACCGGCACCAAATATGGTTGCGGCGAGGGCGAGTGCGGCGCCTGCTCGGTGCTGCTGGACGGCGAACTAATGCGCTCCTGCCAGTTGCCGGCAGCGGGAGTGCAGGGGCGGCGGATCGTGACCATTGAGGGACTGGCGGGCCGCGATGGCGCGCTGCACCCGCTGCAGGAGGCGTTTTTGCAGGAGGGCGCCTGGCAGTGCGGCTTCTGCACTGCGGGCATGATCATTGCGGCGCAGGCGCTGTTGTTGCGCAACGCCCACCCGAGCGAAGCCGAGATCGTCGCGCACATGAACGGCAACCTGTGCCGCTGCGGCACCTATCCCCGCGTCGTCGCGGCGATTCAGCGAGCGGCGGGCAGCCCGGCGCCGGGAGGGGTGGCGTGAGCGGCTGGAGCCAACTCCCGGATCCGGCCTACGATGCCGTGATCGGCGACGCCTCGGGAGCGACGCCGGAACCGCTGGCGCCGGAGCCGGAACGCTACGAGTTTGCCGAGCGGACCGGACCCGTGGGAGTGGGACGGCGGGCCTTCTTTCGCGCCACGGGCGCCGGGATTGTCGTCTTCGGCATTCTTAGCCAGACCGAGGTGGTGAGCGGCGCAGCGCCTGCAGCCCCGGCGCAACGGCCGGTCGCGGCGCGCGGCGAGTCCGGATGGGCGGAGATGGAATCGCTGCCGGACAACATTGGTCCCTGGCTGCACATCGCGCCTTCGGGCGCGGTGACCGTGTTCACCGGCAAGGTCGAGGTGGGCCAGGGCGTCCGCACCTCGTTGGCGCAGGAGGTGGCACAGGAGCTGAGGGCGCCGTTCGAGCAGATCTCACTGGTGATGGGCGATACCGCCCGCACTCCGTTTGACATGGGTACCTTCGGCAGCCGCACCACGCCGATGATGGGGCAGCGGTTGCGGCATGTGGCCGCCGCCGCGCGCGAGGTGCTGATGAGGTTGGCGGCGCAGCGCTGGGGCTTGCCGGCAGGCGAGGGCCGCCAGTTGCGGACAGAAGCAGGGGCGGTGCTGGACCCGGCCACGGGACGTCGGCTGAGCTACGGGGAGCTGGCTCAGGACCGCGAGTTGGCCGAGGCGACTTACCTGCATGATCCGCTCACCCCGGCGGCCGATTGGACGATTGCCGGGCACAGCGTTCCGAAGGTGAACGGCCGGGCGGTGGTGACCGGTGCGTTTCCGTTTCCCTCCGATCAGCGTTTGCCGGGAATGCATCACGGCAAAGTGATTCGGCCGCCGGCCTTTGGCTGCCGCCTGCTGCGGGTGGACAGCCGGGCCGCGGAGCAAATCGCCGGCGTGCGGGTGGCGCGCGATGGCGACTTCCTGGGCGTCACCGCGCCCAGTTTGGAAGCGGCCGAACGGGCGGCCCGCGCGGTCCAGGCGGAGTGGTCGCCGGTGCCGCCGCAGCCCTCCAACGGCGATCTGTTTGCCTTTTTGCGCCGCCATGCGCAGCCGGTGGAATCGCGGGACCGCTACGAGCGGGGCTCGGTCGCCGCTGGGCTGCGCGCCGTCGCGCAGCGGCAGCACGCCACTTATACGGTTGCCTATATCCAACACGCCCCGATGGAGACGCGCGCGGCGCTGGCGGAGTGGCGGGATGGCGGGGTGACGGTGTGGACCGGGACGCAGCGGCCCTTCGCGACCCGGGACGCGCTGGCGGAGGCCTTTCGCCTGCCGCGGGAGAAGGCCCGCGTGCTGGTGCCCGATACCGGCGGCGCGTTTGGCGGCAAGCACACGCCGGAGGCGGCGGTGGAGGCGGCGCGGCTGGCGCGGGCCGCGGGTGTGCCGGTGCGGCTGCAATGGACGCGCGAGGAGGAGTTTACCTGGGCCTATTTTCGGCCCGCCGGAGTCATAGATATCCGTTGCGGCGCGGCCGCCGATGGGCGGCTCACCGCCTGGGAGTTCCACAACTACAACTCCGGCTCGGCGGCCATCCGCACCCCATACGAGGTGGAGAACCAGCGCATCGAGTTCCACTCCACCGAGCACCCGCTGCGCCAGGGCTCCTATCGCGCCTTGGCGGCGACGGCCAACCATTTCGCCCGCGAATCGCAGATGGATGAGTTGGCGCGGGCGCTGGGCTTGGACCCGATCGAGTTCCGGCTGAGGAACCTGCGCGACGAGCGCCTGCGCGCGGTGTATCAAGCTGCGGCGCGGGCCTTCGGCTGGCCGGGCCGGAAGACGCGGCCAGGCCAGGGATTTGGCTTCGGCGGCGGGACGGAAAAGGGGGGCCGCGTGGCCAGCTGCGCGGAGGTCGTCATGGCCGGCGATAGCGTCGAAGTGCGGCGCGTGGTTACCGCCTGGGAAAGCGGGGCCATCATTGACCCCGACAATTTGCGCAATCAGATCACCGGCGCCGCCATTATGGGCCTGGGCGGAGCGCTGTTCGAGGAGGTCGAGTTCGGCGCCGGGCAGGTGCGCACCGATCGCTTCAGCCGTTATCCGGTGCCGAGATTTTCCGGCCTGCCGGTGATCGAGGCCGTCCTGGTGGACCGCCCCGATCTGCCGCCGGCCGGGGCGGGGGAGATTCCGCTCGTGGGCGTCGCGCCCGCCATCGCCAACGCCATCTGTGACGCCACCGGGGAGCGGCGGCGGCACATGCCGCTGGCCAAGGGTTCGGTGGCCTAGGCCCGCCGGTGGGCGCCCGCGCGGGCGCCGTCCGGCGTACTCTCGGGACGTTTTACCGGGCGGGTCGCTGGCGCTGCGGGCAGGAACTGCCTGCGCGCCTGGAGGCGCCTGCCGTGGTTCGGGCGGGGCGTTGAGCGTTGCATGGCGCCGTTCTCCCACCCCAACGCCGCGGACGGCTCTGGAGCCTTTCCAATATCCCCGTGGTCGTAGTTGTTGGTTAGGAGGGCAGCAGGAGCCGCCATGCTCGGCGTTCGGTCCGTCCCAGCGTGCTACACTGCGACGTTCCACGAAAGGACCGGCCGCCCCTCATGCCCCCTGCCCCGCTTCGCCGCGCGCGGAGTCCGCGCTTTGTCCTCGCTTTAGCTGCGATCGGTCTGTTGGCCGGGGGCGCCGCCTCGGCCCAGAACAGCCCCATCGAACTGACCGTGGACGCGCGGCAAGCGCCGATCAAGATCGTCAAGACCGATGAGACGCTGCCGGTGCAGCCGGGTCCGCTGACGCTGTACTACCCGAAGTGGATACCCGGCGAGCACGCTCCTGACGGGCCGATCATGAACCTCACCGGGCTGAAGATCACCGGCAACGGCCAGCTCATCCCATGGCGCCGCGACCTGCTGGACGTGTTCACCTTTCATGTGGACATTCCCGCTGGCGTGCACCGGCTGCACATTCATTTCGATTACCTGGAGCCGAGCGGCGGGCCGTATTCCGAGGGCGCCTCCGCCACCGACAAACTGGTCATCATTAGTTGGAACCAGAACGTGCTCTATCCTGCCGGCACGCCGGCGCAGGATTTGATCTACCGTTCCACGCTGATCTTGCCCAAGGGTTGGAAGCACGGTACGGCCCTGCCGCAGGCGAGTGAGCACGGCCAAACCATCGTCTTCAAGCCGGTGGCGCTGAACCGCCTGGTGGATTCGCCGGTGATCGCGGGACAGTATTACCGCGCCTACAACATCACTCCTCCGGGCGAGCCGATCCACCACGAGATTGACATCGTCGGCGACAGTTGGGCGGCGGTGCAGCTGAAGCCGGAATTGCAGCACGATTTGACCAATCTGGTCTACCAGGCAGGCAAGCTGTTCGGCGCGCGCCACTACCGCGATTACCATTTCTTGTTCACGGTCAGCGATCACGTGGCGCATTTCGGCCTGGAGCACCACGAAAGCGATGACAGCCGCCTGCCGGAGGGCGTGCTGGAAGGGCCGCAGGCCGGCCTGATGCTCGGCGAGCTGCTGCCGCACGAATACGTGCATAGCTGGAACGGAAAGTTCCGCCGGCCGCTGGATCTTTCCTCGGCCTATTACGAAGCGCCCATGAAGACCGATCTGCTGTGGGTCTATGAGGGCCTGACCGATTTCCTGGGCAACGTATTGGCCACCCGCAGCGGCTTATGGACCCAGGCGGATTATCAACAATGGATCGCCGACATCTCGGCGGAATTGGGCCCGGGCCGTCCGGGCCGCACCTGGCGGGATCTGCTGGACACCGCCGTTGCCGTTCCGGGCGAGAGCGGCTTCGCGCCCGGCTGGCTGGACTGGCGGCGAGGCACGGATTATTACGAAGAGGGCGACCTGCTCTGGCTGGAGGTGGACACCATCATCCACCGCGTCACGCACGGGCAGAAGGGCATTGATGATTTCTGCAAGTACTTCTATGGCGGCCCGAATCTGGGGCCGCAGCTGAAGCCCTATACGTTTGATCAACTGGTGGCGGCGCTGAATCATGTGGCGCCCTACGACTGGGCGGCGTTTTTCCATCGGCGCCTGGACTCGCTGTCGCCGCTGGCGCCGGTGAAGGGGGTGGAAGCCGCGGGCTGGAAAACGGTTTACACCATGACCCCTGCGCCAGCGGGCCGCGGCTTCCGCGGCGGCATCAATGCGGCGTACTCGATCGGCCTGGAGATGGGCAACAGCGGCCAGGTGTTTGACTCCATCGTGGGCAGCCCGGCGTTCGACGCGGGAATTACCTCCGGCATGCAGGTGGTGGGAGTGAACGATCGCAAGTTTACGCCGCAGGTGTTCAACAACGCCCTCAAGGCCACGGCCATGGGCCACTCCATGACGCTGCTGTATTTGAACGACGACTACTACGGTACGGCCCACATACGCTACGACCGCGGCCCGCGCTATCCGCATCTGGTGCGGGAGCCGGGGGTGAAGGACTTTTTGGATAACGACATCCTGCGGCCGCGGTGACGGATCGGCGTTACTGCGCGGCATCGCGGCGCGCCCAGGCGCGCCTGGTAGGCTGAAGGAGTGGCGCGCTCCCCACAGCCCCAACACGCCGCGGCCGCCAGCGTCGCCGGGCTGTGGTGGCTGGGGGCGTTTCGCCTGACGCGGGCGCTGGCCGCGGGCTTGATCTCGGTGGCCTTCCCGTATCTGGTCCTGCACCGCTACACGGCGGTGGAGTTGGGGTTCATCTATACGGCAGCGGCGGTGGCGACCGCCGCCCTGGGCTTAGGCATTGGCTTCCTGACCGACCTGTGGGGGAAGAAGCAGACGTTGCTGCTGGTCGGCGCCACGCTTCCCCTCAGCGCCGCCATCGTGTATTTGTGGCCCACACTGGGCGGCATGTTCGTCGGTGCCATGGTGGGCGGCTACTCCGCCACCGGCTCGCTGGCTGGGGGCGGCGTGGGCGGCGCGGCGCAGCCGATTCAAAGCTCAGTCATCGCCCTGCTGACGCGGCCGCAACGCCGGACGTTTTTCTTTTCCCTCTTCGCCTTCGTCAGCGGCGTGATCGCGGCCGGCGGGTCGCTGTGGGCAGGAGCTTTTCCGGTTCGCACGGCCTTCGCCGCGGCCGGCTGGATTTCTTTCGCAGGCTTATTCTGCCTCTGGCCGTTGGTGGTGGAGGAGACCCGCGGCCGCCTCCGGCACATGCCCAGTTTAAAGGTGGTGGGCCAATTTTCCGTGACCGGCACGCTCAATGGCTTTTCGCAGGGCTTGGTCATGCCGTTCCTGATTCCTTTTTTCGTGATCGTGTACCACCTGCCGGAGGCGCGGATGGCGCTGTATGCCTTCATCGGCGGCATCCTCGGCGCTTGCGCGCTGTTCGCGGCGCAGCCGTTGGAGCGGCACTGGGGATTTGTCCGCGCCATCTCGGTCACGCGCGCCATCGGCGCCGCCCTCATCCTGCTGCTGCCGTTCTGGCATGAACTGGCCGTGGCGCTGGCGGTCTACGTCCTCACGCCGGCCTTGCGCGTGGCGGCGGTGCCGGCGCAGCAAACGGCCATTACCGAACTGGTCACTCCGGAGGAGCGCGGCCGGGCGCTAGGCCTCAATCAGGTCACCCGCCTCACCGCCTCAGCCGCCGCCGTCAGCCTGACCGGACTCAGCTTCGGAGCCGCGGACTTTATTTTGCCCTTCGTGGGCTATGCCGCCGTGGTGGCGACCAATATCGGCTTGTACTTCCGCTTTTTCGGCGGCGTCCGTCCGACCGACGCGGACGCCTAATGGCCGGCGCCTAGCGCCGCGCTGACCACAGCGGACTGTTCCTTCTGGTGGCGGCGCAGCGATCCGCTGGCGGGGCTGGCGGCCGCCTCCCGGCCGGCGTAGGCCAGGGGCCGGTCACGGCCCAGCAGCGCGCCCAGCTCAGCCTGCATGTAGCGCCAGGGTCCCATGTTCGCCGGTTCCTCCTGGGCCCAAATCCAGGCGGTGGCCGCGGCGTGGGGTTCCAGCGCCGCCTGTAATTCCGCGGCGGGAAATGGATATAGACGTTCCACCCGCACGATGGCGGCGTTGCTTTTCTGCTCGGCGCGCCCCTTGACCAAGTCGTAGTAAAGCTTGCCGCAGCAGAAGACCACGCGCCGGGCGCCGGCGCCGGGATCGCCGAGGACCGGATGGAAGCCGCCGCGAGTGAACTCCGCCAAAGGCGAGGCCACGTCGGGATGGCGGAGCAGGCTCTTCGGGGTGAACAGAATCAGCGGCCGCCGCGCCGCCGGCGCCACGCGAGCGGCCAAGGCCTGCAACCGCAGCAGGTGAAAATATTGGGCCGCGGTGGTGCAGTTGGCGATGATGAGATTATCCTCTGCCGCCAATTGCAGAAAGCGCTCCATGCGCGCGCTGGAGTGCTCCGGCCCCTGGCCTTCATAGCCGTGCGGCAGCAGCAGCACCAAGCCGCTCGGCTGCCCCCACTTGGCGGCGGAGACGCTGACGAACTGGTCCGTCACCACCTGGGCGCCGTTGGCGAAATCGCCAAACTGCGCCTCCCACAGCACCAGCGCCTGCGGTGACTTCAGCGCGTAGCCGAACTCGAAACCCAGTGCCGCTTCCTCCGACAGCAAGCTGTCGTGCACGGCAAAGGCCGCCTGGGCGCCGGAGACGTGCTGCAAGGGCACATAGGGCGCGCCGGTTTGATAATCGAACAGCACGGCGTGGCGCTGGCTGAAGGTGCCGCGGCCGGTGTCTTGTCCGGTGAGCCGCACGGGCACCCCGGCGCGCAGCAGGGTGCCGAAGGCCAGGGCCTCGGCCAAGGACCAATCCACGGCGTCGTGTTGCCGCACCGCGTCCACGCGCCGCTGGACCTGTCTCTCCAGCTTGGGGTGAAGATGGAAGCCAACCGGTAGGTGGCCCAGGGCCTCAGCCACCGCGGTCAAGTCCGCTTCCGTGGCGGAGGTAGCGACGGCCGCCGGCGCCGCGGCGGCTGCCGGCGCGTGCTCCTGGCCATTGGCCGGGCTTTCGGCGAACTGGCGCCGGATTTCCGCCGCCATCTCCTCCGCCTGCGGCGCGGACACCAGTCCCTCTGCCGCCAAGCGCTCGGCATAAAGCTGCCGTACCGGCGGATGCTGGTGAATGTTGCGATACAGCACCGGCAGGGTGAGGCTGGGGTCGTCGCCCTCGTTGTGTCCGTGGCGGCGATAGCAGACCAAATCCACCACGACGTCACGGTGAAACTCCTGGCGAAAGGCGAAGGCTAGCTGAATGGCCCGCACCACCGCCTCCGGATCATCGCCGTTGACGTGCCAAATCGGCGCTTGCACCATGCGCGCCACGTCGGTGGAGTAAAGCGTCGAGCGGGCGTCGGCGGGCGAAGTGGTGAAGCCGATGCGGTTATTGACCACGATGTGCACGGTGCCGCCGGTGCGGTACCCCTCAAGCTGCGATAGATTCAGGGTCTCAGCCACCACGCCCTGGCCGGCGAAAGCGGCGTCGCCGTGAATCAGCACCGGCAGCACCAGCCGGCCTTTCGGGGTGTCTTGCAGCGCCTCCTGCCGCGCCCGCGCCTCCCCTTCCAGCACCGGGTCCACGGCCTCGAGGTGGCTGGGGTTGGAGCTGACGCCCACCTCCAGCGGCCGTCCGTCCGCTCCCCGGAACCAGCCCTGCGCACCGACGTGGTATTTGACATCGCCGCTGCCTTCCACGCTGTCCGGATCGGCGTCCTCGAACTTGGAGAAAATGGCGTTCATGCCCTGGCCGACGATGTTGGTCAGCACGTTCAGCCGGCCGCGGTGCGACATGCCGATCAGCGCCTCCCGCATGCCGGCCTCGATGGCCAGCTCGCAGAGGCGGTGCAGCGCCGGGATCAGCGCCTCCCCGCCCTCGAGCGAAAACCGCTTGTGGCCCACGTAGCGGGTGTGCAGCAGCCGCTCGAACTGTTCGGCCCGGGTGAGCTGTTCCAGGATGTGGCGCCGCAGCTCCGGTGGCAGCGGCCACGCGTTGCGACTGGGCTCCATGTGTCCGGTCAGCCACTGCCGCTGCTCCAGCGCCTGGATGTGCATGAACTCACAGGCCAGCTTGCCGCAGTAGGTGGCCTGGAGGTTGGTCAGGATCTCGCGCAACGGCAGCATCCGCTCGGTGCCGCGTTCGCCTCCCGGCGATAGGAAACGCCGGTCCAAGTCCCAAAGCGAGAGCCCGTAAAACGCCGGGTCCAGTTCCGGATGAGTGATGGGATGGAATTCCAGCGGGTCGGTGTCCGCCAACAGATGGCCGCGCACGCGATAGGCATGCACCAACTGGAAGACCGCCGCCAGCCGCCGCACCTCGGCGTCGTCGTGGCGGCGGGAGCCCGCCGCCGGGGTCACCGCCGGCGTCCAGCGCGCCGGCTGCAACGGCGCGCCCAGGGAGTGGAAAACGTCGTCGTAGAAGCCGTCCTGGCCCAGTAGCAACTGCTCCATGCGGGCCAAGAACGCCCCCGACTCCGCGCCTTGCACCACGCGGTGATCGTAGGTGCAGGCCAGCGTCAGCGTTTTGCCGATACCCAACTCGTCCAGCGCGCTCTCCGCCACCGCCTCGAATCCAGGCGGATAGGCCATTGCGCCCGCGGCGATGATGGCCCCCTGGCCCGGCATCAGCCGCGGCACCGAAGCCCGCGTGCCCAGCGTGCCGGGATTGGTGAGGGAAATCGTCGCCCCTTGCAAATCGTCCGGCGACAGCTTGCCGTTGCGCGCGCCCCGGATGACGCGCTCGCACTCGGTCAAGAAGCTGGCGAAGTCCAGGGTGTCGGCGCGCTTGACCACGGGCACCAGCAACTGCCGCCCGCCGCCCTTGGCCTCGAGATCGACCGCCAGGCCCAGAGAGATATGCCCCCGCGCCAAGCGCGCCGCTCCGCCCTCGGCTTCGGTGTAGGCGGAGTTGACGTTCGGAAACTCCTGCAGGGCCCGCACCAGCACCCAGCCCAGCAGCGGAGTGTAGGAAAGCTTTTGGCCCCGCTCCCCGAGATGCCGATTCAGAATCTGCCGGTTCTCCTCCAAGAGGCGCGCCGGAATCGTTCGTTGCGAGGTGGCGGTGGGGACGCTGAGGCTGGCGATCATGTTGGCGGCCAGGCGCGCCGCCCCGCCACGCATCGGTTCGGTGCGGTCATCCGCCTGGGGCGTAGGCCACGGGCCCGGGGCGGGCCGGGGCGCGGGCACAGCCGGCGCCCCTGTCGCATGGGCCGCGGGCGGGGTTGGGCTGACTGCAGGAACCGCGGGCGCTACCTCGATCGGTTCCACCACCGGCAATTCCTCGGGTGGGGGAGCGCCTGCGCCGGAAGCGGCGGTGCCGTCCGCGCCGTTGCGCCCCAGCCGCTGCAGCAGGTCGTCAAATGTCGCCCGCCACCGTTCCGGCACGGACTGCCGGTTGCTGCGATAGGCCTGGTACAGCTCGGCAGCGTAGCCTTCATTGGGGCCCAAGGACTCCAAAAAGGCCAAAATCTCGGGGTCGGACTCAGTGGTGGACGGCACAGTTAAGCTCGATTTTTCTGCAATTCAGTATAGCAATCGGGCTCTTCGCCCCCTGATGGGCGGGATTGACGCCTCGGTGTCCGGCCCGGAGCACAGGCGGTTGCGCAGGGCAGGATTTGCAGTCCGGGCGGTCCCGGCATCGGCCGACTCAACCGCAACCCGGCCCAACCTGGCCTACTTTTCGCGCGTCAGCATGCCAATGTTTTCCGCCGGCCCCGGCTGCACCTGAAACACTACCTGCTTGCCGTTAGGCGCGATATCGAAGTAGTTGCCGACATTGACGTTCTGGAAGTTTAGCCCCCAGACTGCTGGGATCCGGGCGCTCACACGCGTTAGCCCCTGCCCGTTCCAACCCACCTTCCATAGCACCGTAGTCGCGTCTGGCGCGACTTGAAGAACGTAAATCTGGCGTCCCGGCCCCGGCGCGATCCAATCCACCCACCCCTGAAACACCTGCCGCGGCGGTGAGTGGAAATCGGTAACCCAGACCCCAGCTGCGCGGTCGTCGTCCCGCGCCGGCGCCACCACGTAAGCGACCCGGGTTTGGTGCGGCGACCAGATCGCCTGGACGGCGCGCGGCGGAGCATTTCCCAGAATCCATGACTTACCCGAACGCGGATCCAGCGCCTCGAAGCGGACCGGGCCAACCTGCCCGTGAACCTTCACCGCCCCAAGAAACAAGATTCTTCCGTCCCGTCCGGGCACCGGATATGCTGCCACCGCCTGCCTTAGCAGCGTTTTAGGTGAACCGCCAGCGACAGGCACCGAGCGGATTTCGCCAGAGCCACCCTGCACCACCGACCAAAACACGAGCCGCTGCCCATTCGCCGTCCAGCGCGGAAAAATCTCCTGCCACTGGTCCTGCGCCAGTTGCACTGCGTTTGAGCCGTCCACATTGGCGACGCCGATGCCCTCGGTCTTGACCCCCTTGAGCGCGGTAAAAAATGCCAGTTGCCTGCCATCGGGCGAGTATTCCGGCGCCCACAACCACCGCGCCGGATCGACATTCAGAATATGGAAATCATGCGCTCCCGGCGGCGGGCCCAGGTCCAACTCGGCGAGCGCCAAATCGAGATGGGTGGTCCCAAAAATGATGCGCCGGCCGTTGGCGGAAACGTCGAGCTCCGCGTCGTCACCCTGCCCGGCGGTGATCTGCGTCAAGCCCTTGCCGTCGGCGCCGATCTTCCAAATGTTCATCGCCCCGGCGCGGTTGGAGGCGAAGTATACCGTCCGGCTGTCCGGCGACCAAGCGGCGGAAAGGGCGAGCGCCCCCGCCTGCGGCAACAGCCGAATCTTGCCCGTCGCCAGCTTCGCCACCGCCAGCGTGCCATAGGGCCCGCCGCTGCCTTGCATGGCGGTGAAGGCCAATAGGCGTCCGCTCGGCGACATCCGCGGATCCAGGTCGACGGCGTAGCCCTGGGGCGCACCGGCCAACCGATGCGGGTTTTCTCCCAAAGCCCCGGCTTCCCAAACGGTCCCGTCCCCCCCATTCACGTAGACCAGGCGGCCGTCGGGCGCAAAACTTGGCTCGAAGGCGTCCAGAATCACGCGCCGCGGCGTGCCGCCGAGCGCTGGCGTCTCCCAAATGTCCCAACTGCCGCTACGGTCGACGCGACCGTAGGCAATCGTGGTTCCATCCGGGGACCATGCGGGGTGGATCTTCAGGTTGGGGCCATGCGTAATCTCCACCGGCATGCCGCCCCCGATCAAGTTGACATAAATGTTGTAATGCCCGCTGCGGTTCGAAACAAACGCCACCGAGCGCCCATCGGGCGACAGTGCCGGTTCCGCTTGCACCCCGGCGTAGCTGGTGATGGCGGTGAAATGCCAGTGCGCCCGTGACGCCGGCCGCCATAGGAAATGCCCTACCCATGCGCCGGCAATCAGGCTGGCGCCTGCCACCGCGGCGGCGACCGCCGGAAAATGCCGTCGGCGAGGCACGCCCGCGGCGACCGCCGCCGCCCGCGTTCCGGAGACGCCCGCCAGGGCCGCCAGCGCGAATTCCAGATCCCGCGCCGTCTGGAACCGCGCCGCGGGATCTTTTTCCAAGCAATGGTCCACCACTCGTTGCAGCGCTGGGTCCAGCTCCGCACCGCTGGCCGGGCGAATCGCCTCCGGCTCCGCCTGCAACACCGCGGTCATCGTCTCCGCCGCCGTCTCTCGCTGGAATGCCCGCCGCCCGGAGAGCATTTCGTACAGCGTGACCCCCAGCGCAAACAGATCCGCCCGCGCGTCAGCGGGCTGACCCCGCACTTGCTCCGGCGCCATGTACGCCGCTGTGCCCAGCACCTGTCCCGCGCTAGTCACTTCCGGCGCCAGGGTGGGCGCTTCATCGCCCGTCGGGCCGGCCGCCTGGCCGGCGCTCGACTTGGCCAAGCCGAAATCCAGGATTTTCGCCTGCCCATCGCGCGTCAGAAACACGTTTTCCGGTTTCAGGTCCCGGTGAACGATTCCCTTGCCGTGCGCCGCCGCCAGCCCGCGCGCGAGCTGCGCGGCGATTTCCACCGCCTTCCTCGGTGGCAGCGCCAGGCCGTTGGCTCCCGCAGCTCGCGATGCGCCGGATCCCGGCCCCGGGCCGCCCACCCCGCCTCGCGAGGATCGGGAAGCCGCACCGCCAGCGGTGCCCGGGCCCGCTGTCGCCGTCAGCCGCTGCCGCAGCGTCTGCCCCTCGAGCAGCTCGGTCACCAGATACGGGCCATTAGCACTGACGCCGAAATCATGCGCGGTCAAGATGTTGGGATGATTCAGTTGTCCCGCCGCCCGCGCCTCGGTCTCGAAACGCCGCAACCGCTCCGGATCCCCGGCCAGCGCTGCGGGCAAAATCTTGATCGCCACGTCGCGGTTTAGGCGGCTGTCCCGCGCGCGGTACACCTCGCCCATGCCCCCCGCGCCAAGTGGTGCAAGGATCACATAGGGTCCCAAACTGGTTCCGGCGGTTACGCCCATGTTCCCGCGATCATATCCCACCGCGTCCGCGTCGGTGCTGCGGGTCGGCTGGGCGAGGAAGCGTAACGGGCCTACGGCAGCGGCGGGCCCACTGGGCAAATCGCCACGTAATCCACCGCCGCCGAGTCGCCGCCCCCCGGCGAACCGGTGACCGAGATGCGCTCGCCGGGCCGCAGGCGGACGCCTCGCAGTGTGTGGCGGAGGGCCGAGTCGGCGTTGAGCCGGCGCGTGGGCAGTTGGCGGTTGCCCACCCAGTCCGCTCCCGCCACCGGCGGCCGCCGGCCGTTGATCTTCAGCGCGTACCGCGCGACGCTATCATTGGGGTCAAAATATTCCACCGCCAAATCGTACCGGCCCGCCGCGCCATCAAAGACGAACCTGGCGGTGCAGGACCGCCGCCCCGCCGGGCAGACCACGGCCTTACCCCCCGACGCCGCCTCCCAGGGGTGAATCGCCTCCACCCGATAGCCCGTCAGCTGCATCGCCTCGGCTTCCACGCGGTCGGGATGATGGCCGACCCGGCCCAACGCGTCTGGAATGCCGGTGAGGTGAAAGAACCACTCATTGATGTAGTCCCGCCAGACGATGGCGTATCCCGCCTGGTAGCGCAACTCATGCAGAATCTCCCCGTACCTCCGCCGCGCCCACGCCCCTTGCATGTCCGGTCGCAGCGCCAGCCACCACCGCGGCCAGCGCGCCGCCTCCGCCGCGCCGGCGTAATGAGAATCGTAGATCTCCTGAATAATGGTTCGCCCGTTTCTCAGCCGGTAGGTGTAGGGCAGATGATGAAAGAACAGCAACAGGTGTTGCGGACAGGTCGCCAGCGAGGCATAGCGCCGCGCCACCGCCGGCGCGTACTCGCCTAGAAATCCCGTGCCCGTCGCCACCGTCCGGTCCATTCCGATGCCGCATTGCGCGGCCGGCTCACCTGGGCGGCAGCGACCGGCGCGAATCCATTGCCCCCAGCCGTTGTGATCCGCCGACTGGGGGCCGGGCCCGTAATGGCTGGTCAGGATATTGGTCAGCGTCTGCAGGCCGAGCGGCGAGCCGGTGTAATCCTCATAGGTTGGCCATGAGTCCATCAGGATTCGCGTCACCGTGGCGACGACCCGGGGCCGCGAGCCAAAGCTGAGCCGAGCCCATTGACGAGCGACGGCACGCGCACGCAGCCGAGGGTTCCACGCCAACCGGCCGAAGGCATAGACATTGGCCTGGGCCACATACGACCCCATCCAATTGGCGTCCATGCCCACGTTGGCGACGCCGGCAAAGCCCCCGAGCGGGCGATGGAAGGTGCGGCCCGTGACCAACTGGCGTACCTTCGTCCCCGCTCCGTTCGCCTGCAGATCGAAGCTCAGGATGTGCCGCCACAGCGGCGCCCAATAGAACACCTGCCGCTGCTGGCCGGTATATTCCTGGGTGATTTCCAACTCAAGGGCCTGGTTCGTATGCCGTAACGCGCCGATCAGAGGCGAGACGGGCTCGCGGACTTGAAAGTCCATCGGGCCATATTTGATTTGCACGACGACGTTGCGATCGAAACGGCCGTCCAGCGGGGCGAAGGTTCGATAGGCGGCCTTGGCGCGGTCGGCTTTGGGGTCGTTCCAATTCAGCGGATATTTGTAGATGAACGCCCGATACATCACGATGCCGCCGTGTGGCGCCAGCGCCCGCGCCAACACGTTCGCCGCTTGCGCCTGGGTGCGGCCGTAGGCGGCGGGGCCGGATTGTCCTTCCGAATCCGCCTTCACCAAAAACCCCGCCAAGTCCGGAATCCGGCGGTACAGGGCATCCGCTTTTTGCCGCCACCAGGCGGCGACCTTGGGATCCAGTGGATCAAACGTCGCCAAACCGCCGATCGCCTTCGGCGCGTTCAATGGCGCGCTGATGCCCAGGCGCACTCCCCAAGGACGCATCGCAGCCGCCAGCCGCGCGAGCTGCGGGACAAAGGACGGCGTCAGGATCCGCGGATCGGCGTTGACGTTGTTGACCACGCAGCCGTTGATGCCCAGCGAAGCCAACAAACGCGCATACTGCCGCACCCGGCTTAGATCCGGCCGGACATGCCCGTCCGTGAAGAAGATGGACCGCCCGCCGTAGCCGCGCTCGATCGTGCCGTTGAGGTTGTCCCACTCGTCTACCCAACGGATGGGCGCCGAGGGATTGCTGACCAGGCTCAACCCCGGTGGCAGTCCGCCCAGTTCCATGCGCCGCAACAAGGCGAAAACGCCATACAGCACCCCTCGCCCGCCGTCGCCGGCAATCAGCCACAAGCGCTGCCCTTGCCAACTGCCCAGCCGCAGCCAATAGCCCTCGGGTGCGATCGCGTGCGGCGGCGCCAACCCGGGAAAGCGCGTCGCCAGCGCCTCCGAGTCCACTAAGACGATGGCGCCGGTGGCGCCGCCTGCGGTTGTGGCGCCGAGGCGGCGCGCGCGCCCGAGCATGGCCCGCGATCCTAGCCGCAATTCCGCTGCCGCGCTGGCCCAAAGAGCGGCATCCGCACGGTCACGGCCGGCGAGAACTTCCAGGCGCGCCGGCAGGCGCCGCGCCAGCGCCACCCGCCGCGCCGTCGGCAGGGGCGGGTAGCGCAGCCAAGCGCTTTGGCCGTTCACCGCGAGCGCGGCCACGGGCCACAGCGCCACCGCCAGGAACAGGCCAGGTAAGTGCTTCACCGGCGGCGATTATACGCCCGCCAGCAGAGTAGTGGCACAGGCGTCTTGCCTGCGTTCCCCGCGTTCCGCCCCTTCCTCCCCGCCGAAACAGACGCCGCCGTCAGGCCCGCGCCGCCGTCGCGCGTATACTCGCCGCATGTCGGACCCGGCTCACGTTGCCAATAGCTTCCGCCTCGAGCTGGAGGCTTCGCTCGGGTAGCTTGCCCCCCTCTTCGGGCCGGCAGCGGAACGCGCCTGGGCTGGACCGGACTGGGATCCGCAGTTCGTGTATCCGCAGGAGGCCAGGGACGTGGACGGTTGCGTGTTTACATTGCGCCGGCACGGGCGGCTGGAGACCTGGGTCAACATCGCGTTCGACCTGGCGCTCGGCAGCATGCAGTACGTCGCCTTCATCGCCGGCTCGGCCGCCGCGCACCCACCAGCATTTACGCCCGCCGCTGCGCTCGCTTCACGTGGCTGGCCAGCCCCAGCGCTTCCAGCCCGCAGATCACGTACCAGCCAATGTCCACCTGCCACCAATGCCGGCTGAACTTGGCCAACCCCGCGGCGCTGTGATGGTTGCCGTGCCAATTCTCGCCCCAGGCGGTCATTTGCAGCGGTCCGAGCCACCAGATATCCTGGCTGCGGTCGCCATTGGGCCGCGCCTCGCCCAAGTGAGTCAGGCTATTGACCAAGCACTGCCCGTGCAGCGCATAGACCAGCCGGATGGCGCCGAGCCAAAAGAATCCCGCCCAGCCCAGCAACAACCCGCAACTCAGCGAAATCAGCAGCATCGGCACCTGGGCGTAATACCACAGCCGGTACCGGCCCTGCATCAGGTCCGGGCACCACCGCCGCCCATCCGCCGGCTCGCTCTGATACAGCCAACGCAAATGCGCCCACCAGAAACCGCCATGCGTCGGGCTCGATATGTCCCCCTCGGCGTCGGTGTGGGAGTGATGCAGCCGGTGGTACGCCACCCAACTAGCCGGCGAGCCCGATCCGTTGAACATTGCCGCGAAGATCAAGAAATGTTCAATCCAGCCCTTTGTCTTGAGCGTCCGGTGCGCCAGCAGGCGGTGGTAGCCGATGGTGGTGCCCAGGCCGCCGAAGGAGCCCAACACCAGCGTCCACGCGAACACCTTCCAGCCCGGCAGAGGAAATAAAATCAGCCCGGTCACCGCCAGCGCGTGAATCAGGATCAAGTAGGCGAACACCCCGCTTTGCCCTTTGGCGGGCTTCCACCACGGGCGTTCCCACGGGCGCGTATCCTCGGGCGGCGCCGCCTCGGGGGCGGCGGATGTTTCGATCGGCACTTCGGTAAGGGTTGAGTTCATGGAATTGAGGAATATAGGGATACTGGGGCCGCGACCGCCCCGCAGGGGCCAAGCGCCGCCGGAACAGCGAATTGTCTGCTAGCTACAGATCCACCGGGTGGGATTGGGCCCACAGGCCAGGGCAAAGATGCTGCTTTCATTCTAGCATGCCGCGGCGAGTTGCTAGCATGCCGCGGCGAGTTGGGGGTGCCCGTCCGCCCATGCGCTCCTGTCGCCGCCGGCCGCCGCGCCACTCCGGCTCTGCCTGCCGATGGCCGGGCCGCCCCCGGCGGCCGCCCGTCTGGGGCGGCCGCTCGATTTGGACGTGCGTGGGCCCCCCCGGGCGAATCGCACCACGGGTACTATCCTGGTTCCGCTCTGGCGGGCCGCGCTCTTGGTTGGCGACGGGGGGTACCGTTCATTTATTCGTCAGCTGACCTTCAAGGTTCCGAGTGCGTTAATTGGGGTCGCGGGCAGTCGAGCTGTGACCTCAGCCCTGTACTGGCCGGGGCGGAAGCAGGAAGATCAGCCCCGCCGCTGCCACGGCTAGCGCCGCAGCGACGTCGAACGGCAGCGCCGGTCCGCGCCAGTGCCACAGTCCCCCGGCCAGCGCGCTCGCGGCGAAACCGGTCACGCCAGTGACGCCGGCTACCCAGCCGAACGCCCGGCCGCGATTGGCCGGCGTGGCGCAATCGGCAATCAACGCGCTGATCACGCCGGCGGTGAGGGCTTGGTACAGCCCGTATGCGGCGAACAGGCCCCACAGCGCGCGAACACTGCCGTCGCGCGCGAAGCCGTAATATACCGCCGCGTAGACCAGATAGCCCGTGCCGACCAGCCACTTGCGCGGCCAGCGGTCGCTGAGGCGGCCCAGCGGATAGGACAAAGCCGCAAAGACCGCGTTAAACACCAGGCCCAACAGGGGCGCCAGCGCCGGGCGCACGCCCAAATGCTGCGCCCGCAAAATGAGAAACATGTCGCTGAAATTGGCCAAGCCAAACAGTCCTGTCGCCACCAGCACGAGCCACAGGGCGTGGGAGAATGACGCCGGCGGCGCCATGGCGGTGGGCTGGAGCGCCGACGCCGGCTGCGGAATCGCGACCCGCCCCTGCCCGGTCTCCCGCGCCAGGGCCCACACTAGAATGACGGCGATAGCGCCTGGGATCGCCGCCGCCCAAAACACCAGGCGGACATTTTGGCCGCCTTGCAACATCAGCCAAAAGGCCACTGCTGGCCCAATGACGGCGCCCGCCGAGTCCAGCGCCTGCCGCAGGCCAAAGGCGGCGCCCACCTGGCCCGGCGCCGCCGACTCCGTGATCATCACGTCCCGTGGTACGGACCGTAGCCCCTTGGAGCCCCGCTCCACCGTCCGCACAGCCAACACCTGGCCCGCCGCCTGCGTGAAGCCCAACAAGGGCTTCATTACGTTGGACAGGAAATATCCAGCTACGACCAAGGGCTTGCGCCGCTGCGTACGGTCGGCCCACCCTCCGGACCACACTTTGACCCAACTGGCGGAGGCCTCCGCCGCGCCCTCAATCAAGCCCAGCCATCCCGGCCCGGCGCCCAAAACGGTCAAAAAATAGGGCAGCACCCAATAGGCCATCTCGCTCGCGATATCGTTGAACAGCGCGGCGACGCCCAGCACAAAGACGTTGTGGCGCAGTTCGGGCGGAGGCGCGCCCGGAGAGATCGCCGCGGCGGCGGCGGGGAGTGGAGCGTCAGATGCTTCGTCAGTCACGGGAGACTGCGGGCCGGTCGGCGCGGCGCGGGGCTAGTCGAGATAGTCCAACCGGGGCGCCTGGGGAATGATGCCGCGCTCATGGCCCAGGCGCAGCAGGCGCTCGATGGCCTGGCGGTCCTCCGGGCCATAGCCCACCGTCCGCTCGTTGACGTACATGCCCACGAACTGGTCGGCCAACTCCGTGGGCATATCGCGAGCGTATTGCAGCGCGTGGGCCAGGGCCTCGGAACGGTGCGCCAACCCGTATTCAATCGAAGCCTTCAGCAGGCCCGAGATCCGTCTCGCCAAATCGGCCGGCAGGTCGCGGCGGATGACGTTGCCGCCCAACGGCGCCGGCAGGCCCGTTTCCTGCAGCCACCACTGCCCCAAATCCAATACCTTGTGCAGTCCGGCGCGGGCGTACGTCAACTGCCCCTCGTGAATCAGCAGTCCCGCCTCCGCCTCGCCGCGGCAAAGCGCCGGGATGATCTGATCAAAGGCCATGACCCGCGTGCGCGCGGCCGGCTCGAACAAACGCAGCAGCAGCGCCGACGTGGTCCGCTCGCCGGCAATCGCGACTTCGCCGGCCACCGCCTCCGCAGGCGTCATCGGACGCCGGGCCACGATCATTGGTCCGTAGCCATATCCCACGCTGCCACCATGCGCCAGCAAACGATAGCGATCCTGCAGATACGGATAGGCATGGAAGCTGACCGCCGTGATCTCGTACTCGCCCTCCAGGGCTTTGCGGTTCAGCGTCTCAATGTCCGCCAACACATGGGTGAAGCGCAAGCCCGGCGTCGGTAACTTGTTGGCCGCCAGGGCATAGAACATGAAGGCGTCATCGGAGTCCGGGCTGTGGGCGACGCGGATTGCGGTCTCCGGCGCAGCCGCGGCAGGGGCGGTGGACATGGCTGTCTTTCACCGTATCATGCCCCCTCCGGCCCTTCCCTCGGGGGTCCGCCGATGTCCCGGGATTCCGAATCCGCCGCATTGAAACCTTGCATTGTACATTTCCGCTCCCGCGCCGTTACCTAGAAGAGTGCGCTTCGCCGCCGATCATGATGCTTGCGGCACCGGCTTTCTGGTCCGCCTTTCGCCCGCCGGTCCTCCCGCCGCCACGCGGGAGCCGGTGGAGCGCGCCTTGGCGGCGCTCTGCCGCCTGGCGCATCGCGGCGGCATGGACGCCGAAGGCTGCGGTGGCGACGGCGCGGGTCTGCTCACCGGCCTGCCCGTCACTTTTTTCCGTGCCCGGGCCGCCCGCCTGGGCTTGCAGCTACCCCCTCAGTTCGCCGTCGGCATGGCGTTCCTGCCCGCCGGGCGTGCGGAGGCCGCCCGCTTCGCCATCGCGTCCGCGGTTCGGGCCGCCGGCCTGCGTTTTCTCGGTTGGCGGCAGGTGCCGGTCGAGGCGCGATGTTTGCCCGCGGGCACGGCCCGCACGTGTCCCGCCATTTGGCAATTCTTCACCGCTCCGGTCGGCGAAGCCGAGCTGGAGGGATTCGAACGCGATCTGTTCCTGGCCCGCAAGCGTGCCGAGGCGGGGGCTCCCAAGGGCACCTATATTGCCTCGCTATCATCGCGCAGCATCATCTACAAGGGCCTGCTGACCCCGGCGCAGTTGCCGGCCTTCTTTCCCGATTTGGCGGCCGCCGATTTCCTCGCCTCCTTCGCGGTCTTCCACCAGCGTTACTCCACCAACACCCATCCCAGTTGGCGGCTGGCGCAGCCTTTCCGGTTCGTCGCCCATAACGGCGAGATCAATACTGTCAGCGGCAATCGCCGCTGGTTGCAAGCCCGCGCTCCGCGGCTGCGCCGCCAATTCGCCGGCGGCGAATGGTGGCAGCCTCTCGAGGCCGGCGGCAGTGACTCGGCCAGCCTGGACAATGCCCTGGAGATCCGCCTGCGGCAGGGCCAAACCGCCCCAGCGGCCCTCGCCGCCTTGGTCCCCGCCACCAACGGACTGCCGGAGGACTGCGACGCGGACCCGTGGGACGGTCCGGCGGCCCTGGCCTACGCCGACGGCTTGGCCGTAGGCGCGCGGCTGGACCGCAATGGCCTGCGCCCGCTGCGGTTGACGCGCACGGCCGGCGGTTTGTTGGCGGTTGCCTCCGAGGCTGGGGTGGTGGACCTGCAGGGCGAGGAAATTGTGGAGCGCGGGCGCCTGGGACCCGGCGAAGGCATTTGGGTGGACTTGGCCACCAGCGCGGTGCACCGTCAAGTTCCGCCTCGGATCCCGCTGGAGGAGGCCGAGAGCAGCGAGCCCGTGGGCGGGGTAACGACGCCCGCGGTCGCCACGCCGCTCGTCGCTCCCGATGCCCGCCACGCAGTGGCCTTCGGTTTTACCCAAGATCAATTCCAGCTCCTCTTCAAGCCCCTGGCCGCCACCGGCCATGCGGCCGTGTACAGCATGGGCGACGACGCGCCGCCGGCGATGCTGTCTTCCCGCCGCTTGCTGTGGGATTACTGCAAGCAGAACTTTGCCCAGGTCACCAATCCGCCCATGGACTCGTTGCGCGAGGGCTGGGCCATGTCCCTGGCGGTGCGCTATCCCGTCGCCGTCCTGCCTTCGCCCGTGCTGGGGCCCGAGGCATGGGCCCGTTGGGCCGCCGATCCGGTGGACATCACCTTTGCCCCCGACCGCGACCCCGAACCCGGCCCGGACCTGTTCGATCGCGTCCGCGGCGACGTCGCCGCGCGCCTGGCGGCCGGTGCGGAGGCAATCGCCCTTTCCGACGCTGGGGTGAATGAAGCCCGCTGCTCCGCGCCGGTCCTGCTCGCCGCCGCCGCCGCCGCGCAAGCCATGTGGGAGGCCGGTGCCTTGGAAACGCCCCTGCTGGTGGCTACCGGCCAGGTCTGGGACACGCACCATCTGGCCCTGTTGGTCGCGGTCGGCGTCAGTGGCGTCTATCCCTGGCTCGCCTGGCAGTGGGCTGCTCGGGTCAGCGCGGAGGCGCCGTCGCACCTGCATCGGGGCCTGGAGTCGGGCCTGAAAAAGGTCCTCGCCCGCATGGGCGTCGCCACCCTCGCCGGTTATCGTCACGCCCAACTGTTTTCCACCCTCGGCCTGGATCCGGCCGTCAGCGCCCAGTTCTTTCCCGGGGCGGCGGCGTATTGGGCCGGCGTCGGCCTGGACGATCTGATTGCCGACATGGTCGAGCGCCATACCGCGGCCTTCTCTCCGGCCGCGGCGCCGCTGACCCCTACCGCGCCGCCGCACGACGCAGGGTTGTTTCGCTTCCGCCATGGAGGCGAGCCGCACGCCAACAACCCCGACCTAATCCGCCGGTTTCACGCCTTTGTCCGCCGCCCCAGCGCCGAGGCCTATCGCCAATACACGGCTGTGCTCACGGCGCGAGCGCCGGTTGCGGTGCGGGACCTTTTCGAGCTGCCGGAGTTTCCCACCGGGCGAAACGGTCACGACCACGCCGAACGCCCCGCCCTGGGCGACATCCTCGGGCGCTTTTCCACCCAAGCTATGTCGCTCGGCTCCTTGGGCCGAGAGGCGCAGGCCACCCTGGCGCTGGGCATGAACCGCCTCGGCGCGCGCAGCAACACCGGTGAGGGAGGGGAAGATCCCGCCGCCCCGGCCGCCGAGCGGCACCGCGTCAAGCAAGTCGCCTCTGCGCGCTTCGGCGTCACCGCCAGCTATCTCGTCGCCGCCGATGAATTGGAGATCAAAATCGCACAAGGCGCGAAGCCCGGCGAAGGCGGGCAGCTGCCGCCGGCCAAGGTGACCCCCTACATCGCTCAACTGCGCCACGCCGTGCCGGGAATGGCGCTGATCTCGCCACCGCCCCATCACGACATCTATTCCATTGAGGACCTGGCGCAGCTCATCCATGACCTCCGCGCCATCAATCCCGCCGCCCGCATCGGCGTCAAATTGGTTTCCGGCGCCGGCGTGGGCATCATTGCCGCCGGGGTGGCCAAGGCCGGCGCCGGGGTCATCACCATCGCCGGCCATGACGGCGGAACCGGCGCTTCGCCGCTGAGTTCGATCAAAAACACCGGCCTGCCCTGGGAACTGGGTCTGCGGGAGTCCCACCAGGCGCTGCTCCTGTCGGGGTTCCGTTCCCAGGTGCGGCTGCGCGTCGACGGCGGGCTCAAGTCCGGGCGCGACGTGCTGATTGCCGCGCTGCTCGGCGCTGACGAGTTTGGTTTTGGCACCGCGGCGCTGCTGGCCCTGGGCTGCGTCATGGCGCGGCAATGCCACCTCAACACCTGCCCCGCGGGCATTGCGACGCAACAGCCCACGCTGCGCGCGAAGTTCGCCGGCACCGCGGAGATGCTGATCGCCTATTTCACCGCTCTCGCGGGCGAGGTGCAAGCCGGCCTGGCGGCCTGGGGCGCCGCATCGCTGGATGAGATCCGCGGCCGCAGCGACTGGCTCCGCCCGCGCGACGCCACCGCCGCGGCATTCCTGGCCAAGCCGTGGCCCGCGCCCGCCGTCGCGCCACCGCTCGCGCCGCCGCTGGCTCCCCCCGCCCACGCTATTGCGGCGGTCACTCACGCCTGGGAGCCGGTCGCACCGTGAATACGGAACACTGGGAGCGCGCGCTGGCCATCCGCGCCGCCGCCGAGAGCGGCGCCGCGCCCCTGGAGTTTCACCGCTCCCTGAGCAACGCCGACCGATCCGCCGGCGCAGCGCTAAGCGGCGAACTGTTGCGCCGCCAGCCGGACTTTGCCGCCGCCTCCGATGGGACCCCGCGTCTGTCCTGCGCCTTCA
>JBOGKW010000023.1:0-29072 GCA_050746205.1 Terriglobales bacterium
GTTGCGCAGCAACCAGGAGTTCCTGGCCCTGCAGGACGAGCTGAGCGGCACCGAGAACCGGATCGCCATCGAGCGGCGGAAGTACGATCAGGCGGTGCAGGCCTACAACACCTACATTTCCACCTTTCCCAACAGCCTGATCGCCAGCGCCGGCGGCATGCGCTACAACCAGGATTACTTCCATCAGGTGACGGCCGCCGAACAGAAGGCCCCGCCCACGGTGAACTTCAAGCAGCCCTAGGCGGAGAATCGGTGTCCAATCGCGGCAACCCCAATCGCGGCAACTTGGAGACGCCATAAGCGCCAGCCTGCGTCCGTTGCCGGCCGTCCCACCCCAGCCACAGGCCCCGCTAACGCCGGGGTCCCTAAGGCGTGGCGGCGCGCCTTGGGGGGAGCGGCGGGGCCGTCCAGAATCGGGTGGCTGAGCTGCCCGGCGTGGCCCCGCCGAGCCGCGGCTGGTGGCGCCGGCGCCTGTGCCGCGCGCGGGAACCAAACCAAAGCTGCCGTTTAATGCCGGGCGCGGGCGGCGGCGAGCGTGCGCAACTGGACCAGCACGCGGTTCATCTGCGCCAGCCGCAGCAGTGACACCATGGGCGCCACTTGCTGCACGAAGCTGTCGCCGAGCAAATCGCGCAGCTCGCGCGAATCCAGGCGAGAGGGCCTGGCCGCCAGCCCAGCTCCCCCGTTGCCGGTGCAGGTGAGCAGGTCGGCCACGCTGGTGGCCATGGCCTCGGCCAGCCGCTCCAGCGAGGCGATCGTGGGCGTGGCCTTGTCGTTCTCGATCTTGCTCACGTAGGTGCGGGGCACGCGCATGCGCAGCGCCAGCTCGCGCTGGCTGATGCCGAACTTGCGACGCATGGCGCGGATGGCCCCGGCCACGTCCGGCAAGTCCTCCTCGGCGGTGAAGCCGGGCAGATCCTGCGCCGGCTGCGGCAGCGCCGGGACATCCAGCGCCGCCCAGCAGCGGCGGCACAGGTTATTGTGGGTCCGGAACTGAACGAGGTTGCAGTGCGAACAGCGAAGCACCTCGCGCGCTTCGGTCGTGGGGTTGGTACCGCTGCTTTGAACTTCCATGTGCCGGGGCGGAGGGCCAGAGCGTCCGGCGCCTCCTACTCTCTCTTTTACCTTGGATTGTTGTCAAGTATTTCCTCCGCCATCTCCGGCTTTTTCCGGTGACTGCCGGAGAAAATACCTGAACTGGGGTCATATTGCCGGAAATCGCTCCGGCGCAATACGTCCGCAGGTACAGATTCGGTACAGGGTCGCCTCCGGCTAATACAACGGGGTTGCGCGGACCGCAAGCGGCAGCGCGGCGGCTGGTTTCCGGCCCTGACGAGGCGCGAAGCGGCGGGGGTGGGAGTGGCGAGGCAACGGTTCGGGGCCGTCGCGCGGGTCAGCGGCAGTTCGCGCCACGGCGGCCGGCCAGTCCACCGCTGAGCATGGAAGGGCAAAGCCGACCGGCAGGCGTCCCCGCCTGGCCGCTTGCCGCGGGTCTTGCCGCGGGTAAGGCTCCGTGGGGCCGGCCTCCCGCCTGCCGCCGCCGGCCAGGAACGCCCGGACGCGGGAATTCTGAAGCGCCAGCCGGCGAGGGTGCCAGCCGCGCCGAGGCGGAGCCGCCTCCGATCTTCCTGCCGGACCGCGCTCGGAGCGGCCGCGCCGAGCGGGGCGCCTTGCCACCCGCTGACGCCACCCAGGAGGGCGACGGCACGCCAGGCGGAAGCCTTATCCCGCGGAAAGCGGCAGCTAGCGTGGACCCGGCCTGGACCCGCCGCGAGCGCGGACGGAACGGTGCAGAGGCCACGCCGCTCCGGCGGCCGCCACGGAGGGGCCCAACGGGCCCACGGCAAGCAGGGAGGTGCAGCGGGGCGGAGGCCGCCTCTGGCCCACGCCCCAAGAATACGCGTCAGTTAGTGGGCCGCTAGTGGGCCGCGCGGACGCTGGCTACGTGAATCTGCCCGTGCTCCATGGTTCCGGTGACGACCACCCGGTCCCCAGCTAGGCGGTACAGTTGCTTGGCGTGCCCGTCCAAACGGTACACATGAGTGCCGACGGCCAGGGCATAGTGGGCGCCCCCGTGCACGCAGCCCCGCGTGCACATGGCGGCGTTCATGCCCGGGGGATGGTGCAGGCCGCATTTGGTATCGGTGACCGTGCCCACATAGCTGCTGCGGGGAGCGGCCCACAAGGCCAAAGGTAAGACCATCCAGGCCGCGAAAACGGCAGTCACAAGGCGAGTCCGCATATAGAGAATTCTCCTTCCAGGGAATGGCCGCCACGCCGCTGCATGACGGCACCTCAAACAGATGCCCCAGATTCGCTCCGGTGGCAAAATCTCAGGCCGCCCGTCGCTGCCCGGCCAAAACCTCACGGATCTGCCCTGCCAGATCGCGGACGCACTCCAGCCGTTGCCGCACATCGGCCGGCATCCGCCCGCGGCTGGCCAGCGCCAATTCAGCGTTGCCCAGAATCCCCGTCAGCGGATTGCCGATATCCACCGGCCCGGCGGTGCCGGAGTCCGGCTCCAGGCGCCCGCGCAGGCGCAGCAACTGCAGGATGCCCAGTTGTTGGCGCAGCATCAATTGCAGCTGCACCTTGCCGGCGGCGCCGGCCATGACGTCCACCACGCCAGGCCGAAAAGCCTCCCGTAGCGGCCGGGCCCCGCTGGCCAACAACACCATCCGGGGCTGGCCCTGGCCCGAGGCCGGCGGCAGGCGGTCCCACAAGCGATCGTCCACCAGCAACAACTCGCAGCGGCCCGGCGGCGGGGGCGCCGGGCCCGCGCTCAGTTGGCACTGAGTGGTCAGCCGCGCTGTGGCGGCGCGCAGCCGCGCCTCCAGGTGCGCATCGGCGGTCAGCAGGTAAACACGGTGGATCATACCAACTCCGATCATCCGCGGCGGTCAAGCGCTGACCGGAGCGCGGTACTCCTTCAACTTGCGGTACAGGGTGGTCTTGCCAATGCCCAGCTGTTTGGCGGCTAGGATCTTGTCGTCGCGGGTCAGCCGCAGTGCCCGCTCAATGGCCTCCCGTTCCAATTCCGCGATGGGGCGGATGCTGGGCTCACGGGCCGGAGGCAGCGGACCCTGGTGCTGCAGAGGCGAGGGCAAATCGGCGATGTTCATCAGCGGTCCGGAGCTGAGCGCCAGCGTGCGTTCAATGCAGTTCTCCAATTCCCGCACGTTGCCGGGCCACTCGTAGCTGGCCAACAACTGCATCGCCGCCTCCGAGAAGCGCTTGCGATAGCTGGAAGGGCAGAGCCTTTCCAAGAAGTGCTCCACCAGTTCCGGAACGTCCTCGGGCCGCTCCCGCAGTGGCGGCAGCTTGATGCCAATTACGTTGAGGCGGAAGAACAGGTCTTTCCGGAAGGTGCCCGCCGCCACCGCTTGGCTCAGGTCCCGGTTGGTGGCGGCGATGATGCGAGCCTCCATGCGCACCCGGCGGCTGCCGCCGACGGGGCGGATTTCCCGCTCCTGAATGGCGCGCAGCAGCTTGATTTGCAGGTCCAGCGGTAGTTCGGCGATCTCATCCAAAAACACCGTGCCGTCCCGCGCGACCTCGAGCAGGCCGGTGCGGTTCGCCTGGGCGCCGGTAAAGGCGCCCTTGACGTGGCCGAACAGCTCGCTTTCGATCAACGAGGGCACCAGCGCGCCGCAATCGACCGGAATGAAGGGCCGGTCGCGCTCCGGGCCGTCGTAATGGATGGCCCGCGCCACAACCTCTTTGCCGGTGCCGCTTTCGCCCAGGATCAGCACCGGATAGCGGTTGCGCGCTACCTTACTGATCAGCCGGAACACCGCTTGCATGGGAGCCGAGACCCCGACCATTGCGACCCCGAAGGGCAGCGCCGGCATCGCCGCCTGCGACCGCCCCGAACGGGAGGGCTGGCCCAGGTGCCTCCGCTGCGCCAACGATTGGAGCAGGACCTTGAACTCCTCACCATCAAACGGCTTGGTCAGATATTCCGCCGCCCCTTGCTTGATCGCCCCGACGGCCACCCCCACCGACACCTGTGCCGCCGTCACAATCACCGGTAACCCGGGGTGGGACTGCATGATCCGGGCCAACAACTCCACGCTCGGTTCGCCCGGCAATTGCGTATCCAACACCAGCACGTCGGGTTTCAAGCGTGCCACGGTAGCCACAGTCTCCTCCGCGGTCGCACAACCGGTGGCGTCGAAGCCAAGACTTTGCGTCCAGCCGATGCCCACCTCCCGAACCACAGCATCCGGATCGGCAATGACGACGTGAGGGATCTCGGACATGGGTAACTCCTATGGGCAACGGTTGCGAACTGGTAGTTCTAAGGGCAGGTGGTTGGCCAAATCCTCCCCGTTGGGGGGTGCGACGCCCAAGGTATTGCCGGACGCAGGCTTACACCGGCACAGCCGCACCGGACGGCTCCTCGGCAGGCACGGCAGGTGTCAAACTGGGAACGGCGATCCCCATTTGGAACCTGCCGCCACACGTGCGGATCCGGGCCGCGCGCGGGCTGCGGAGCCTTCCGGATGGGAATCCGCGGCGTAGTACAGTTTGGCTATGGCCAGGGCACGGGTATTGGTGGTGGATGATGAGGCCTCCGAGCGCCAGGGCCTGACGGAATTGCTGTCGGCCTGGGGCTACACCGTCGACAGTGCCGCCGACGGCCTGCAAGCCTTGGAACGCTTGGCCGCCGCGCCGACGCAGGCGGTGCTCACGGATATCCGCATGCCGCGTATGGACGGGTTGGAGTTGCTGCGGCGCATCCGGGAGCGATGGAGCGATCTACCGGTCCTCGTGCTCACCGGCCAAGGATCCAAAGAGGTTGTGGTGGAATGCCTGCGTCTGCACGCCAACGACTATATTGAAAAGCCCATTCGCGGCGAAGACTTGAAGCAACGATTGGCCGATTTGGCCCTCGGCGCCCCGCCCCGCGCCGAAGGTGCCGAGTCGGAGGACTGGGAGTTCGTGGGCGATTCGGAGTCCATGCGCGAGATTCGCCGCGTGATCCACCAGGTCGGGCCGACTACCGCCAGCGTGCTGATCACCGGCGAAAGCGGCACTGGCAAAGAGGTGGTGGCGCGTTTGATCCATCAGCAAGGGCCGCGGCGGGAACGGACCTTTTTGGCCGTCAACTGCGCGGCCATTCCCGAAAGCCTGATGGAAAGCGAGCTGTTTGGCCATGAGCGTGGGGCATTTACGGGGGCCATTGAGCGGCGGGCCGGGTGTTTCGAGTTGGCCGAGGGTGGAACACTGCTGCTGGATGAGATCGGCGAGATGCCCCTGCCCACGCAGGCCAAGCTGTTGCGCGTGGTCGAGGACCGGCGGCTGCGCCGGCTGGGCAGCAAAAGCGAGGTGCCAGTGAACGTGCGGGTGCTCGCCGCCACCAACAAGGATCCCGAGCGGGCCGTGACGGCTGGGCAGTTGCGCGCCGACCTCTATTACCGCCTGAATGTGTTTCATCTACACCTGCCACCCCTGCGGCAGCATTTGGAGGATCTGCCGGGGGTGGCGGCCAGTTGGTTGCAGCGCCTCAACGCCCGGCATGGCCGGCGGGTGGGGGAGTTGTCACCGGAACTGCTGGCGGCCCTGGCGCGGCACACCTGGCCGGGCAATGTGCGGGAGTTGCGCAACACGCTGGAGCGGGCTCTGATCGTCTGTGAGGGGCCCCGCCTGGAGTCCCGGCACCTGCCTGCGGGCTTCGGCCAGATGCGCGCCACCGCCACGGTGGATGAGGCGCACAGCGTGCGCGTGCCCCTGGGGGCGACGGTCGCGGACGCCGAGCGCCTGCTGATTCTGCGCACGTTGGAAGCCGAGCACAACAACAAGACCCGGGCCGCGGAGCGGCTCGGGATCAGCCTCAAAACGCTGCAAAACAAGCTGAAGGAATACTCCGCGCGCGGCGCGGCTGAGGCGCCGGCGGCGGACGGGGAACTGGGCGCGCATGGCGGCTAGCGAAAGTTTGGAGAGTTCGGCGCCGGTGGCGGGGCCCGCCTGGCCGCAGCTCCGGCGGCGCCGCAGCCTTAGCCTGAAAACGCAGCTGGTTCTGGCGCTCTCGCTGCTGGTGTTGTTGGTCGTGGCCAGCATCAGCTTCCTCTACATCGCCAGCCTGGTGCGGGCGCAGATGCTGGACATCTACGCCCATGCGGACTTTGTCTCCCGCTCCGTGTTCAACCAGGTGCGCCAGGACATGAACGCCGCGGCCGCGGCGGGTTTGGTCAACTTGCGGCAGACTCAAAACGCCGAGCAATACCTGACGCGGCTCAACAACAGCGCACCGCTGACCGCGCTGATGAGTTCGGCCATCGGCTATCCGGTGAACAGCTCGATCCGGGACGTCGCGGTGGTCAGCCAGGGGAACGTCGTCTTGGCCGACTCCGATCCGGAGTTGGTCGGCGAGGTCCTGGGTCCCCGTCCCAGCTTGGGCGCCATCGCCCATGGCGGCTGGTGGCAGCAAATGCAGGCCATCTTTGGCCAGGAGCGGATTTACCAGGTTGTTCTGCCCATCGGACTTGGCGGACAGCCTTTGGGGGCCATCCGCGTCGGGGTGGACACCGTGCTGGTGCGGGCGGCCTTGGCGGCGCGGATCCGTTCGGTAATTTTGCTGGCGCTTTTGGTGGTCGGCCTGGCGACGTTGCTGGCGGTGGTATTTTCGGACCTGGCGCTCTCGCCGCTAAACGCGGTCAGCGCGCAGTTGGACTTGGCCGAGCGCGGCCAGCCGGGCGCGAGCGCCGCCCGACTTCGCTATGGGGCGGAGTTTGGCCAGGTCAGTTCCAAGATCGAGCGCCTCGGCCGGCAGATCCAGGACGCGCGCCAGGTTTACAGCAGCCTGCGCGACAGCGTCGGCCAAGTGCTCGAGGGCTTGGACGAAGGCGTCGTGTTGTTTGGGCCCGACGGCCAGGCCGTGATGGCTAGCGCCCCGGCGCAGCGCATCTTGGGCCGGCCTAGCGAGGGCATTGTGGGTTTGCAAGTGGAGGAGATCTTCCCCAGCGACAGCAGCTTGGATACCGCCGTGCGCCAAGCGGTGCGCGAGCGGACGGCGCTGCCGGCACGGGAAATGACGCGCCTGCCGGGCGGTCGGCCATTGTTGGCGCGGCTGGAGCGGCTGCGGGCCGCGGAGGGCGTCGCTGGGAGTGCCGAGGCGGTCAGCGCCTTGCTGGTGGTGCGGGATGCCGAGCCGGTGCGGCGGCTGGAAAACGAGCTGGAGGTGGCGCGGCGCCTGAGCAATATCGGCCGTCTGACCCGCGGCGTGGCGCATGAGGTCAAAAATCCGCTCAACGCCATGGCGATTCATCTCGATTTGCTGCGCGCCAAGGCCCAGGGCCCGGGCGTCGAGGCCCATCTGGAAGTGATGAGGCGGGAGATTGACCGCCTGGACCGGGTGGTGACGGCTTTTCTGGACTTTACGCGGCCGGTCGAGGTGCGGCTGCGGCCCGCTTCGCTGGCGGCGGTGGCCTCCGGAGTCCGGGATCTGGTCGCCGCGGACGCGGCCATGCAAGGAGTGCGTATCGAAGTCAACGGCGGCGAGGCTGCGCCGCTGTGGATTGACCGCGATCTGGTCGAGCAGGCGTTGTTGAACTTGGTGAATAATTCCTTGCAGGCCATGACCGAGCCGAACCATTCTCCCGGCAGTGGCGCGGGCCGCCGGGGCGGGCCGCCGCGGGTGACGCTCACGGTGAGCCAAGAGGCGGGGGGCGCCCTGCTACGGGTGCGGGATAACGGCCCCGGCGTGGCGCCCGAGGACCGGGACAAAATCTTCGACCTGTACTTTTCCACCAAGCGGGAGGGGAGCGGCATAGGACTGGCGCTGGCGGCCCGGGTTATGCAACTGCACAACGGATCGTTGGAGCTGGAGCAGGACGGGACGCCTGGCGCCTGCTTCTGCCTGCGCTTCCCCTGGCGCCAGGACGCGGCGTCGGCCGCGCCGGAGGGGGCGTGACAGGCCGGTGTCGCACCGCCGCGCTGGCGGCGGCCAGTGTGCTGCCCTTGCTGGGCGGCGGTTGCTTCTTCTTTCCCCGCGCCGCGCCGGTGCCCCCGACGCTGGTCCTCAACCAACCCATCATTCTCCAGATGCCGCCCGTGGCCGTGGCGCCGCCACCCCCGGCGCCCGCACCGCCCGCAGTGATTGTGCTGGCGCCGGAAAGTGCGCCCAAGCTCCGGCGCCGGCCGCGGCCGCGGCGGCATGTGGAGTTGGCGCGGAAAGCACCCCCGTCGCCAGCGCCGCCCGTGGCGGGGAGCGGCCCGCAGCCGCAGTTAACCAATCAGCTAACGCCCGCCGAGACGGCCCAGTACCGCCGCATCACCGCCGAGTGGCTGGACGCCGCTAGCCATGACCTGCAGCTGACCGCGCAGCGCCGACTGGCGCCGGAGGCTGCCGCCACGCTCGCGCAGGCGAATGAATATATCAGCCAGGCGCGCGCCGCCCAGGCCCAGGGCGAGGTGGTGCAGGCCCAGAATCTGGCGCACAAGGCGCTGATGCTGGCCGAAGCGCTGCTGGGAGGGTGAGCGGCGCTGGATAGGAACTGAAGCGAGATGGAGCCAGAAGGCGAGCAGCCGAGGGCGAAGGAGGGGCGCTTGGATGCCTTCCGGGAGGGCATGCGCGGCTGGTGGAGCGGCCGGCGGCGTGGTCCGTTAGGACTGGCCCTGGGCGGCGGCTTCGCTCGCGGCATTGCCCATATCGGCGTGTTGCAGGTGCTGGAGGAACACGACATCCGCCTGGACCGCATCGCCGGCACCAGCGCCGGTAGCGTGATCGCGGCTGCCTATGCCAGCGGCGTGACCCCAGCGGAGTTGGCCCAGGTGGCAGCCAGTACCCGGCTACGAGATATGGGGCGGTGGACCATCTCGCGGATGGGCCTGGCCAGCAATGCGCGGCTGGAGATCTACTTGCAAAAGCTCCTGCGCGAGACCGACTTTAGCCGCATGCGCATCCCGCTGCAGGTGGTGGCCACCAACCTGCGCACGGGCCTACCGCGGGTCTTCGCCACCGGCCCGGTTTTGCCGGCCGTCCGGGCTTCCTGTGCCTATCCCTTGATGTACCAGCCGGTGCAGATTGACGGCGACTGGTACGTGGACGGCGGCCTGGTCTGCGACGTCCCGGCGGCGCCGCTTCGTAGCGCTGGCGCCGGGCGGGTGATGGCCGTCGAACTGGGCAGCCAACTGCCCGACAAACTGCCCAGCAACATGCTCGAGGTGATGGGCACCGCCCTGGCGATTGCGGTCATGCGCCACGCCGGCCAGTGGCGGGAGGTGACGGACGTCCTCATCCAGCCGCGCGTCCGCATGTTCGCCCACGACGCCTTTGAACATCACCAAGAACTGATCGCCGCGGGCCGGGATGCCGCCAATGCGGTCCTGCCCGCGATCCTGGCCCTTGCGGGAGCTCCCGGCGCCGGAGCGGTGCCACCGAATCGAACCGCCGCGGCCGGCGAGAGCGGGACCTGAGGGCGCAGGGCGGCTGCGCCGCTCCGTTCTGGCCGGCGCTCCCATTGGGAGCGGCACGGCGGGAACGCGTCCGGCTCAGCGCAGCGCCTTATGAATCAGCGCAATGATCCGGGCCTCTTCGGCGCCAGTGAGTTCCTTTAACGCAAAGACGGTCGGCCACATGCGGCCCTCGTCCAGATGCGCCTTGTCGCTGAAGCCGAGGGTCGGGTAGCGGGTTTTGAATTTCGCCGCACTTTGGAAGTAACAGAAGATCTGGCCGTTCCGGGCATAAGCGGGCATGCCGTACCACGTTTTCGGCGCCAGCGCGGGAGCGGTGGCTTTGATGATCGCGTGCAGCCGCTCCGCGAGGGCGCGATCCGGCGCCGCCAGCGCCGCGATCTTGGCCAGGACCGCGGCCTCGCCGTCGGCCGCATGCGCAGGGCTGCGGCCGGTTTCCGCCCGCAACTCTTGGGTGCGCTCCCGCATCGCGGCTCGCTCTTCGAGGGTAAAGCCGCTGGGCTTGTTGGTCGCCGCGGCGGTGGGCTGAGAGGGGCTCCGCTTGGCCCTTTTTGCAGGCTTCATATATTCCTCTCTAACCCTGCCATTGTCGCACTATGCCCCGGGAGTCGCGCCGCGCGTGAAGGTAACCAGGGCATCCAGGCGCTGCTGGGCGGCGCCGGAGTCGAGCGACTGCTGGGCGCGGCCCAGGGCGGCGGGCCAGGGGTCTTCGGTGGCGCCAGATGGACTGGCGGCGACCAGCGCCGCGGCGGCGTTGAGCAGGGCAATATCCCGGCAGGGGCCGGGGGCGCCCTTAAGGATGGTGCGGATAATGGCCGCATTCTCGGCGGCGTCGCCGCCGGCCAACTGTGCCAGCGTGGCGCGTGGCAGGCCGTAGTCGCGGGCGTCAAAACGATAGGTGTGCACCGCGCCATCACGCACTTCCGCCACTCGGGTGGGCGCGGTGGTCGAGAACTCATCCAATCCGTCCTCGCCATGGACGACCATCGCCCGGCGGGTGCCCAGGGCCAGCAGGGCCGATGCCAATTTCTCCGTCCATTGCGGCGCATAGACGCCGACCACCTGGCTGGCGGCGCCCGCCGGGTTGGTCAGCGGCCCAAGCAGGTTGAAGACCGTACGAACGCGCAATGCCCGGCGCACCGGTTGGACATGGCGCATCGCCGGATGCCAGGTGGGCGCGAAGAAAAACCCAATGCCGGCCGCTCTCAGGCAGGCAGTGGTGGCCGCCGGTGCCAGGTCCACCACCACGCCCAGCGCTTCCAGCACGTCGGCACTGCCGCAGCGGCTCGACAGTGAGCGGTTGCCGTGCTTGGCCACGCGCAGGCCGGCTCCGGCGGCGATCAGCGCCGCCGCGGTGGAGATGTTGAACGTGCCGCTGGCGTCGCCGCCGGTCCCGCAGGTATCCACTAGCTCCGGCGCCGCCTCCAACGCGGCGCGCCCGGTACCGGAGACATCAAGTGTCCCGGCCGCCGCGGGGGCCGAACCGGGGTGCACCGCGGCGCGCATGGCCTCGGCGAAGCCGGTGATCTCCTCCACCGTCTCGCCTTTCATCGCCAATGCCACCAGCAGGGCGGCAATCTCGGTCTCGCTCGCCTCTCCGGCCAGCATGGCGCGCCAGGCGGCGCGTGCCTGCGCGCGTGCCAGGTCGCGGCCCGCCATCACCTGCCGCAGCAGGGCAGGGAAGTCCGGGGCGGCCTCGGCCGGGAGCGGGAGCGACGACGATGCAGGCATGCGTCCCATCCGGCACGGCCACCGCCCGCGCCGGATTGTTATACTGACAGGTTTCGCGGCTCCGTGCGAGGGCAGCTGGCGGGCCACAGGCAAGGACACAAGAGCGGATGAAAATTCACGAATATCAAGCGAAAGAACAACTCCGGCCCTTCGGGTTGCCGATTCCCCGCGGTTTTGTGGCAGCCACCGCCGCCGAGGCCGAGACGGCCGCGCAGAAGCTGGGCGCCTCGGTGGTGGTGAAAGCGCAGATTCATGCCGGCGGGCGGGGCAAAGGGGGCGGGGTCAAGCTGGCTGCCGGACCGGCGGAGGCCCGCGCCGCGGCGGAGAAAATCCTGGGCATGACCTTGGTGACGCACCAAACCGGACCCGAGGGCCGGTTGGTGCGCCAGGTGCTGGTCGAGGAAACGTTGCCCATCGCCCGGGAGCTTTACCTCGGCGCGGTGGTGGACCGCGCCTCCGGAAAGCCGGTGATGATGGCCTCCGCGGCCGGCGGAATGGAGATCGAGGAAGTGGCCGCCAAAGATCCCCAGGCCATCCTGCGGGAGTCATTTGACCCGGATCGCGGCCTGCAGCCGTATCAAGCCCGGCGCCTGGCTTTTGGCCTGCAACTGCCAACCGCCGCGATCAGTCCCGCGGTGAAGGCCATGACCGCCCTGGCTCGCGCGTTTGTAGCGCTCGACGCCTCGCTTGCCGAGATCAACCCGCTGGTGCTCACCAGCGACGACCGCATCGTCGCTCTGGACGCGAAGCTCAACCTCGACGACAACGCTCTCTACCGGCATCCGGAACTGAAGGCGCTGCGCGACGTGCATGAGGAAGCGCCGCTGGAGGTCGAGGCCAGCCGCTACAGCCTGAACTACATCAAGCTCGACGGCAATGTCGCCTGCATGGTCAACGGCGCGGGGCTGGCCATGGCCACCATGGACATCATCCAATACGCCGGCGGCAGCCCGGCCAATTTCCTGGACGTCGGCGGCGGCGCCAGCCAGGAGCAAGTGCGGCACGCCTTCGAGATTCTGCTGCAGGATCCGAACGTGAAGGCGGTGCTGATCAATATCTTCGGCGGCATCTTGCGCTGCGACACGCTGGCCAACGGCGTGGTCGAGGCCGCCCGGGCGGTGGACTTGAAAGTGCCGCTGGTGATCCGCATGGAAGGCACCAACGTGGAAAAGGGGCGGCAGGTGCTCCAAGTCAGCGGCCTGCCGATTGTGGTGGCGGGCAGCATGCAGGACGCCGCCGCCAAGGTGGTTGGCGCCGCCGCCGGCGGGCGCCGTTAGCGGGCGCAACAAGGATCAGCGGCCCCAGGAGCAGCGCGGGGCGCGAATGGATATATGAGCATTCTTGTCAATCAGAAAACCCGCGTGCTGGTGCAGGGTATTACCGGCCGCGAAGGCAGTTTCCACGCCCGCATGTGCCGCGAGTACGGCACCCACCTCGTCGCCGGGGTCACGCCTGGCAAGGGCGGGAGCACGCATGAGGGCACGCCGGTCTTCGACACCGTGGCTGCCGCCGTGGCTGCCACCGGGGCCGATGCCACGATGATCTTCGTGCCGCCGCCATTCGCGGCCGATGCCATCCTGGAGGCGGCGGCGGCGGAGCTGCCGCTGATCGTCTGCATCACCGAGGGCATTCCCGTGCTGGACATGGCGCGCGTGGCGGCGGTGCTGCGCGGAGGCAGGTCGCGCCTGATCGGCCCCAACTGCCCGGGAATCATTACCCCGGGTGAGTGCAAGATGGGCATTATGCCTGGCCACATCCACCGGCCTGGCGGCGTCGGCATCGTCAGCCGCAGCGGGACGCTGACCTATGAGGCGGTGCATCAGTTGACGCTGCTGGGCATCGGCCAGTCCACCGCCATTGGCATCGGTGGCGACCCCATCGTCGGCACCTCGCACCTGGAGGCGGTGCGCATGTTCCATGAAGACCCCGCCACCGAGGCTATCGTCCTGATCGGCGAAATCGGCGGCAGCGCCGAGGAGGAAGCCGCGGCGTTCATCCGCCAGAATGTGAAGAAGCCGGTGGTCGGCTTCATCGCCGGCCAGACCGCGCCGCCGGGCCGGCGGATGGGCCACGCCGGCGCCATCATCTCCGGCGGGCAGGGGACGGCGAAGGAGAAGATGGAGGCCATGCGGGCCGCCGGCATTCATGTCTGCGCCAGCCCGGCGGAGATCGGAGCCACCGTGGCGGCCGCGCTGCGCACGCCGGCGGCGAAAGGGAGATAAGCGCCATGGCCACCGAAAAAACCCTCACCATCGTCAAGCCGGACGGCGTCGCTGCGCATCTCACCGGCGCCGTACTGGCCCGCCTGGAAACCGCCGGCCTAAAGATCTTGAGCCTAAAGCGGCTGCGCTTGTCGCGGGCGCAGGCGGAAGCGTTCTACGCCGTTCACCGCGAGCGTGGTTTTTTTGGCGACCTGGTTCGCTTCATGACCGAAGGCCCGGTGGTGGTGGCGGCGCTGGAAGGCGAGGGCGCGATCGCCCGACTGCGCGAGCTGATGGGGGCGACCGACCCGGCCAAGGCCGCCATGGGGACCATTCGCAAGGACTTCGCGCAAAACATTGAGCGCAACGTCATCCACGGCTCCGATAGCCCGGAGACGGCGCGGCAGGAGATCGCCTTCTTTTTCGCCGGCGCCGAACTGGCGTAGGCGCCAGGCATCGCCGCTCGCCGCGGAGAATTCCCACCTCGGCCTCGCTCGTCGACAGTGGCCGGGCCAGCGCGTCCTGCTCGCCTGGGCGCGGAAGCGACCGTTGCGACCCCACTATCGCCCCATTTTCCGTGCAACTACGCCCAGAAAACCTGAATCAGACTCTGGGTAGCGGCACCGCAGGGAGCCTGCCCGCGGTTTGCCTCCCTCCGGGGACCCGCCGTAGCAGTGACCGGTCGCCCGTACCTCGGCGCAGCGACCCAGGGGTCCGCAAAGCGCAACCGCACGCTTTGGGGTGGGAGCAGCGAGAGCGTCCCGACTAGAGCGGCTGAGCCGCCGTAGCGTCTCTCCCAAGGAGCGCCCGCAAACGGCATCGAAAAATGTCGCATCCGCATGCGCAAGCCGAAGAAAACAAAGCCTCGGCCATGCGACGAGTTACTCCTGGCCGTGGAGCCTTCGGGTTGGCGCGGGGGCGGCCGCCGGCGGTAGCCTGCGAGTTCACCGCTAGACGCGCGCGAAGCACGGACCGACCGGCCACGACCCAGCGGGAGGGTCGCCAAATTCCGCAGGGCGACCCCCTGCCCGGCCAGCGACGCTCGAGCGGGGCGAGCGCGGCGCAACGGAGCGCCAGACAAAGCCGCGAGCCGCAGCAAGCGAGCGCCGGGAGGAGTACACCGACGGCGGCAACTTGGAGATGCCCCGAGCGCCAGTGGGCGTCCGTTGCCGGCCGTCGAAGCCGCTCGCTGCTAGGCTGGAGTCGTGGCCACGCTGGGCCGAGGGCTGGTCGTGTTCGGGCTGCTGCTGGCGGCGGGTGGAGTGGTGCTGCTGGCCCTGGCGCGAGCCCATGTGCCGCCGGGGCATTGGCCGGGGGACTTTGTGCACCGGGGCAACCAGGTGACAGTTTATTTTCCCTGGGTGACGATGATCGTGGTCAGCGTGGTACTGACGGTGGTGCTGAACCTGATCTTCCGGCGGTGATCGGCTCCGCCACCCGCCCGCTGACGGCCGCAGGGCGGGCCGGCGGCGGGCCGGCGTTCACTTCGCCTTGGCCACCCACAATCTCCGCGCCGCGCTGTCGCCTAGCGTCGCCGCGGCGCTCCCGAGCCGCAGGTTCAGGGTGCCGTCATAGTTCCGCCGCACCACCTGCAACCCCTGTCCCGGGTGAATCCCCAGGCGGTGGAAATATTCCAGCAACCCTGCGTCCCTCTCGTGCATGCCTTCCACTCGCAGCGCCTCCCCCTCCGGCGCTTCCGCCAGCAGTTGTAATCCCATCCGGCGCCGCTGCGCCGGGCTTTTGTTGATGAAATTGCCGTGTGGGCAGGGGCCGTCGCCGCCCAACCGCTCGGCCAACCTTTTTTCGACCTGCTCCGATATCGCGTGTTCCAGCCGCTCGGCTTCCTCATGCACGCGATACCATTCGACGCCCAGCATTTCGTGCAGCATGCGCTCGACCAAGTGATGCCGCCGCCGCAGCCGGTTGGCGATGGCTCGCCCCGCGGGCGTCAGGCGGATGCGGCCCGCGGCGCCGGTGGTCACCCATCGGTCGCGCTTCAGCCGCCGCAGCGCCAGCGCCACCGCCGGCGGGCTCACCTTCAGCCAGCGCGCCAGCGTGGCTGCGATGACCGGCCCTTCCTCGCTCTCCGCCTCGGCGATGGCCTTAAGATAATCCTCTTTCGAAATCGTCAGCTCCATGCCGCCTCCGCATTCCATCTTCGCAGGCCGCTGCCCTCCGCGCCATCGCCAAGGCTAGGCCGGCGCCCGGCCTGTCGGCGGACGTGCGCCGCCGCCTGAGGCGCGGGAGGGAGGCAATGTTCATGATAGTGTATTAATCGTGGATAACGGATTTCAAAAATGCATAGTATGCATCCTGCTGGTGGCACCGGTCCTGTGGGCCCAGAGCCAAACCACCGCCGCCATCGCCGGTCGTGTCGTGGATCCATCGCACGCTGCCCTGCCCGGCGCTGTGGTCGCTGCCCGCGACCTCGCCACCGGCGCCCGCCGCGCCACCCGCACGGACGCCACGGGCTGGTTTAGCCTCGCGCAGTTGGCGGCCGGGAGTTACGCCCTGCGCATCTCCGCCCCCGGCTTTCAGACCCGGGGAATCGGCCCGGTCTCGGTGGGCCTGGGCCAAATCGTCCGGCTCGACGTCGCCTTGCGCCTTGCGAGCCGCCGCCAGAGCGTGACCGTCACCGCCAACGGCCCGGTGCTGGACACGGAAAACGCCAACACCAGCACCACCCTTTCCGCCCGCCGCCTGCGCACCCTGCCCAATCCCGGCGGCGATCTGACCTATCCCGCGCAATTCGCCCCGGGCGCATTGATCAACACCGCCGGGAGCAGCAATGATTTTGTCGGCGGCACGAACGGCTACGGCAACGTCGAGTTTAATGGCCTACCCGCCACCTCCAACGGTTACATCGTGGACGGCATGGAGACCAACGACCCCTTCACCGGCCTCAACAGCGGCCTGTCGACCAATCTCGTGCTTGGCCTCAACTCCATTGCGGCCGTCACCGTGAACACCTTGTCTTACCGTGCCGACCAAGGTGGCTACGGCGCCGCCCAGGTGGACTACATCACCAAATCGGGCAGCCAGCACTTCCACGGAAACTTGTATGAGACCTGGAACGGCGCTGCCCTCAATGCCGCCGACTTCTTCGCCAATGCGCAAGGTGGCGCTAAGGCCAACGCTACGGTCAACCATTTCGGCGGCAGCCTCGGCGGCCCTCTCCGCAGCAACCGGCTGTTTTTCTTCGTGGACGCCGAGTGGATACGCCTCAGGCTGCCCATCGTCACCACGATCACCGTGCCCACCTCGGCCCTTGAGCCCTATGTTCTCTCCCGCCTGGTCACCGGCGGGTCCGATCCGCTCACCGGCGCCAGCTATCCCGCGGAGCCGCAGTTGGTTCCGTTTTATCGCCGCCTTTTCGATCTCTATCCCAGCGTTGCCGGGACGCCCTTGCCCGTTGCCGGCTGTCCCATCGGCTCTGGCGCTGGCGGCGCCCTGCCGGACGGCGACGGCTGCGCCCAGCGCTTCAGCCGCGCGCTCTCCAGCGCCGACCACGAGCAGGTCCAGACCGTGCGCCTGGACCAACCCATCAGTTCCGCGAACGTGCTCTGGTATCGCTTCCAGGCCGACACCGGCCTTCAGGCCGCCTATACGGATGTGGTGAATCCGATCTTCGACGCCGTCTCTCCCCAGCCGATGTACTCCCTTGCCATCGGCTACACGCACGTCTTCAGCCCCAGTCTGGTCAACGACTTCAACCCCGCCGCCTCATGGTATTCCAGCCTTTTCGCGCCAGCGGACTTGTCGCGGACGCTGGCGGCGTTTCCGATCGTTCTTCAAGGCATTGGCGGGGACGCACCGTTCAGCCCGCTGGGCGGCCTGGACAACACCTGGCTCCAGGGGCGGCGGGTCAGTCGCTTCTTCCTGAATGACAATTTGGACTGGACCACTGGCGCCCACCAAATCCAAGTCGGCGTCAACGCCCGGGTGTTCCGCCTCAACGACTTCGATTTCGGCGAAGGCATCACCCCCACGGTGACCTATACCGATTTGGCCCAGTTTGCGAATGGCATCGCCTCCACCGCCACGGCCAGCTTTCCCGCTGCCGCTTCCCAGCCCTTCAACTTCCTCAATACCGACCTCTATGCTGAGGACACCTGGAACGCGACCTCCGCGTTGACGTTAACGCTGGGGGCGCGATTCAGCCTGGATCCCGACCCAGTCAATCCACATAACCTGATTTCCCGGCTGCCGGCGGCCTTCAACACCGTGAGTCACGCTCCCAGCCAACCGCTGAATGAAGCCCTGCAAACCGGCCAGTCCGATTTGTTCTATTCCAGCCCCTTGGCCATCGTGCAACCGCGGGTGGGGGCAGCTTGGCAAATCGCCCCGCGCCTGGTGCTGCGCGGCGGCTTCGGCGTCTTCAATGACCTCATGCCCGGCAGCATCGCCGACCTGCTCGGCGCCAATCCGCCGTATGTCAATACGTTTGAAGGCGGCCTGCTGGGCACTGCCGGCGGCCTCACCATCGCGCCCGGCGGTGCGGATAGCGCCGTCGCCGCCACCACCGCAGCCAACGCCAGCTTTCTCGCCGGCTTCTCCCAGGGCGAGCTCTCGTGCGCCGCGCCCGGAGCCAACCCCAACGCCTGCCTTCCCGCCGTCGCCCTTACCGTCGCCCCTGGCGGTGAACTCCACCCCCCGATTTCCTTGCAATGGAGTTTCGGCCTGGAACGCCAGCTCGGCCAATCCACCAGCCTCTTGGCGCAATACGTCGGCACCCGTGGCTTGGATCAGCTCTACACCACGCAGGTTAACGGATATCAAACCGTCTGCCCCGGCTGTTTCGCCCCCTATCCCTACGCCACGTCCACCGATCCCCGTTTCGCCGCCGTCACCCAGTTGAATACGGGCGCGACCAGCTTCTACAACGGCCTCCAAATGACCCTCACCAAGCGCATGAACCGCTCACTCGCCGGGTCGTTGAACTATACCTGGAGCCACTGCCTCGACGAGGTTTCGAACGGCGGCCTTTTGCCGTTTTCCGCCGGCGCCATCTTGTCCCCGCTCCCCGGCGAATTGGCGCGCAATTACGGGCCTTGCGATTACGACATTCGTCACAACATCACCGGCGACGTGGTCTACAAGCTCCCCGGCCCCCGTTCCGGTTCCGGTTGGCTGCGCGGCGCGCTCGATGGCTGGCAGCTTTCCGCCACGCTGTTTTGGCATACCGGCGTTCCGTTCTCGGTCCTCAGCGCACCGTACGCCGCGGATGGCGAGGGCATCATCAACGGCGGCGGCCCGCAATACGCCAGCCTGGTCCCCGGCCAGCCGCTCTATGACCGCAACCCCATTCCTGGTGTCACGCAGCCGGGAACGCTGCAATGGCTGAACCCCGCTGCCTTCCGTTCGGTGGTGGACCCCGCCACCGGCGCTTGCGTGGGCGGCGATAGCTCCGCCACCTGCCAATTCGGCGACCTCGGCCGCAATGCGCTGCGCGGCCCCGGCTTTTTCTGGGATGATCTCTATCTGACCAAGAGCATTTCGCTCGGCGAAGGCCGCCACCTACGCCTTCAGGGGAAGTTCTTCAACATCTTCAATCATCCCAACTTCGCCCTGCCCACCGACCTCTACGCTGGCATGCCCGGCAATCCCGCCGCTTACGTCGGCTTCGGCGCCCTCACCGCCACCACCTCGCCCCCCACCGGCCTCCTCGGCGTCGGCCTCGGCGGTGACAGTGCGCCTCGGATGATCGCCCTCGAAGCCATGGTCCAGTTCTAGGCGGAGCCCTCTGGTTGGGGCGGAAGGCCGCCGGCGCGCGGGCTCACGAAAGGGAAGGGAGGCTGCAGGCGAGACGCCGGCCCCACGGGCTTAGTGCAACATGCTGCGGAACAGTGGCGTGTTGAGCAGCGAGGCGACTTGGCTCTGCGGCGACTCGACTTGCAGGAAGGCATTGTCGCCGGCGGAGTCCACCTCGATTTCATTGAGCAAGTTCTTCAGCTCCGGGTTATGGGTCTGGTAGGCCTTGAACAACAGGGCCGCGCGCAGGCCGGTGCTCGCCAGGCCGGCGCTGACCGGGTCGTCGGTCATCAGCTCCAGGTTGACTTTCACGTCGCTGGAAAAATCAATGGTGTAACGCGCGCCTTGGAAATGGCTGGCCAAGCTGGCGGGATTGAATCCGGACGTGCCGCCGGCCAGGGACGTGATCAGGCCCTGCGTGCCGGCCGCGTCTAGCACGCTCCAGACGTCGGTGGATTCGGTGCCGGCGATCAGGTCGGTAAGGCTGGAGTTGGCATCGAGGGCGGATTGGGTGCCGGACTGGACCTGAATGGCCTCGCGAATGGCGGCTAGACTGCCGAAGACAAAGGTGGTGGGATCGGGCAGGAAGAAGTCCAAGCCGCCGCCGTCGTAATAGCTGACGCCGTCCAGCTGCGGCGGATTCGGATAGCGCGGGCTGGGGCGGAAGAACCGGCTGGTTTGGAAGGCTTCGAAGTTGCCTGCGGCCACGCCGATCAGGCCGATGCTATGGCCATCGGAAAAGGTGGCGAAGGTCAGCCGGTTCAGATCCTGCTGCACGTTCACGCCGCCGCGCGCCAGCAAACGGCTGATGTTGCGCATCTCGGTGGGCAGCACCTGGGCCTCAATGCGCGTGGCCAAGGGATTGGCGGTCAGGCGATGGAAGTTGACCGAGATGATCTGGCGGGTGGTCGCAGGCAGCACCGACTGCGTGGTGGCGCCCAATTCGGCGGCTGTCGCCGCGGGCACGGCGAGGCCAAGCGCGGCCAAAACGACAAGCAAAGAACGCAGATGCATGCGGACCTCCGGCCGCGGCGGTTCCTCCGCGGCTAGCTGGTTCCAGTCTAGCCGAGTAGGAGCCACGGCGCGGTCCGGAACGTTTCGCCCTTGCGGCGGGCAGACAGGCGGGGACGCCTGTCCTACGGACGACTCCCGTAGGGCAGCCGTCCCGGCTGCCGCTAGAGAAACAGCCTCGGCGGAGGCAGGCAGGCGAGGACGCCTGTCCCACGGGCCGCTCCCGTAGGGCAGCCGTCCCGGCTGCCGCTGGAGAAACAGCCTCGCCGGAGGCAGACAGGCGCGGACGCCTTTCCTACGGACCGCTCCCGTAGGGCAGCCGTCTCGGCTGCCAACAGGAAGGCGGACTCGCCGGAGGCAGACAGGCGAGGACGCCTGTCGTACCGACCGCTGCCGTAGGGCAGCCGTCCCGGCTGCCAACAGGAAGGCGGCCTCGACGGAGGCAGACAGGCGAGGACGCCTGTCGTACGGACCGCTGCCGTAGGGCAGCCGTCTCGGCTGCCGCTAGAGAAACAGCCTCGGCGGAGGCAGGCAGGCGAGGACGCCTGTCCCACGGGCCGCTCCCGTAGGGCAGCCGTCCCGGCTGCCGCTGGAGAAACAGCCTCGCCGGAGGCAGACAGGCGAGGACGCCTGTCCCACGGGCCGCTGCCGTAGGGCAGCCGTCTCGGCCGCCGCTGGAGAAACAGCCTCGGCGGAGGCAGACAGGCGAGGACGCCTGTCCCACGGACCGCTGCCGTAGGGCAGCCGTCCCGGCTGCCAACAGGAAGGCGGCCTCGCCAGAGGAAGACAGGCGAGGACGCCTGTCCTACGGACCGCTGCCGTAGGGCAGCCGTCTCGGCTGCCGCTGGAGAAACAGCCTCGGCGGAGGAAGACAGGCGAGGACGCCTGTCCTATGGACCGCTGCCGTAGGGCAGCCGTCCCGGCTGCCAACGCCCGAAGCCCGGCGGCCCTGCCACGCGAGCGCGACCGGCAGGCAGCACAAGAGGCTTACCGCACAGGGCGCGGCACGAGCGACCGCTCAGGGCGTGGCCACGGTGTCGCGGAAGGAAAAGTGGTTGGTGACGTTGCGGTCCGGCCGTCCATCCACCTCGACGTAGGGGTAGACGAAGTAGTTGACCGGCGGGCCCGCCTGCGGCGGCGCCAGGGTGAGATCCCGGCCGGCGGAGAAGCGCACCCGGCTGGCATCCACGGCGCCGAAATAAAAGTTCGCCCGCGGCTTATTCAGCCAGGCCATGGCGATGTCTAGCGGCACCCAGCCCCTGCCCGCGACGTAGAACTCGGCCCAGCAGTGATAGCCTTCCACCGCGCCGGCGTGTGCGCTGCGGGGAATGGGAAAGCCGATGACGAAGCGCGACGGGATGCCCTGGGAACGGGCCATGGACAAGAACAGGGAATGGAAGTCGGTGCAGTTGCCGCGCTTGTGATCGCAGGCCCACATGGCGTTGCCGTGGCCCCAGCCGGTGCCGGACTTGTCATACCGCAGCGTATGGAAGATGTAGAGATAAATGGCGTGCGCCTTGGCCACCCGTCCCTGGGCGCCGCGGGTGACTTGCGCCGCCAGCCGCTGCAGCGTGCCGGTGACCGGCACCAGGCGGTTGGCGCGCAGATAGTACGCCCGTTGCGCCGCCGACAACGCATCGCCCGGCGGATCGGCGGGGAGGCGGAGCAACTGCTGGAAATCACCGACGCGATAGAGCCGGCGGCGCACCTGGTATCGGAGATCAAATGCGGCCGAATCGCCCGCCGGCCGGCGCAACTCGGCATACAGCATGTTGTCGCCGTTGCGGCTGCGCGTCAGGCGATAGGGCCCGGGGGCATGAATCGCCAGCACGCGCACCTGCTGATGGGCATTGGACTGCGCTACCGGGATCCAGACGCGGACCTGCCGCGTACCGGCAGGGAAGTGAACGACGGTGTGGTAGTCGAAGCGGAAGCTGCGTTGGCGGCGGGGCTGCTGGGCGGCGGCCACGACCGGGAGCATGGCCAAAAGGGAGGCAACGAGAATGGGACGGACCTGCGCTCGCGGTAGGGGGGAAGGCATGGCTTAACTCCGTAGTTACGGCAACTGCCACCACTATAGCAACTTAACCCTGACGCCTGCGGCTGCTTCACCGCGCAGCCGACGCAAGCCAACGCCGGCCCAGAAGTCAGCCGCAAGAGGGGGCAAGAGGGTCGAGCCAGGTGGCACGCGCGTTGCAATTTCGGGTGAACGGGATACGATAGGGGGTTCCGGTTCGGATTGGATTGCGCCGCGCCGGGAGACTGCCCGGAAATCGTGAAAATCGCCATGCGTTTGGGAACCCTTGTTGCGCCTCGTGGGCCGTCGGGAACGCGCGCCCGCGTTGTTTGCCGTCGTCTCGCAATTCTCCTTTTGGCCGCCTGTGCGGGCGTGGCGGCGGCCCAGACGGTGCCAACGGCAAGCCCCGGCCCCATCCCCGTCCAGCTTTACTCCGGCATGCGCTGGCGGCTGATTGGCCCCTACCGCTCCGGCAACGTGTACACGGTAACCGGCGTGGTCGGGAACCCGGCGGTCTATTACATCGGTCTGCCCGAGGGCGGGGTTTGGAAGACCAGCGACGAAGGGACGGTATGGAAGCCGATCTTCGACCGCGAGCATGTGCCCTCGATTGGGGCCATCGCCGTAGCGCAGTCGGCGCCACAGACGGTGTACGTGGGCACCGGCGATCCGGCCGGCTGGTCGTTCACCGCGGGCCATGGCGTCTACAAGACCACCGACGGCGGCCAAACCTGGCGCAACGTAGGCCTGGACCCGACGCAGTACATCACCGGCGTTTTAGTGGACCCGCGCAACGCGAACGTGGTGTTGGTGGGGGCATTGGGGTCAAGGTCCTTTGGCGGCGCGGCCAACACGCATCGCGGGGTTTACCGCACCACCAATGGCGGCCGGAGTTGGCAGCACGTCCTCTATAAGGATCCGTACACGGGCGTTTCGAGCTTGGTCTATGACTATCGCGATCCCAAGATCGTCTACGCTGCCTTCGCTCGCGGCGCCTTTGGCCTGACGCCGGCGCAACGCAAGGCGCTGCCGCCGCTGGGGGCCACGCTGTACAAGTCCACCGACGAGGGCAAAACCTGGCAGCCGCTGAGCGGCAAGGGACTGCCGGCGAGGGTTCGCAGCTTTCGTTTGGCGGTCGCCGATGGCACGCATGGCCAGCGGGTCTACCTGGAGGCGCAGGGCTTTGGCCGGGATGCCCAGGGCGTGTACCGCTCTGACAATGGCGGCCGGAGCTGGCAGTTGGAGACGCACCAGATCCTGAGTGCCGGCGGCCGGATCTACGCGGACCCGCAAAATCCGGACGTGGTCTACCTGATGGGCACGGCGATGTATCGTTCCGTGGACGGGGGGAAGACGTTCGCCGCCTACAAGGGCGCGCCCGGCGGGGATGACGATCGCGCGTTGTGGATTGATCCCCGCAATCCGCAACGGATGATCCTGGGCGTGGACCAGGGTCCGGCGATCAGCGTGGACGGGGGGAAGACATGGACGCCGTGGTTCAACCTGCCGAACGGGCAGTTTTACAATGTGTTCACCGACAACCACTTTCCCTACCGCGTGTATGGCGCGCAGCAGGACAGCGGCACGGCCTGCGTGCTCAGCCGCAGCGACTATGGCGAAATCCGGGATAGCGATTGGTACCCGGTGGGCGGCTTCGAGGACGGCTATATCGCGGTTGACCCGCTCAATCCGCGCTGGGTATACACGCAGGGCTGGTATCACGTGCTGCGGCGGTTCGACCGCAAGACCGGCGCCGTGGCGGTGTTTTACACGCCCGGGCCCAAGGCGCGCTTCACCGGCGCGCCGCCGCTGCTTTACTCGCCGGAAAACCCCCACGTCCTGTACATGGCGTCGCAGTACGTCATGGAATCCACTGACGGCGCACGTACCTGGCGGCACATCAGCCCTGACTTAACGGTGCTGCCCGGCGGCAAGAAGGCGCGGCACTCTTACTATGGTCCGGCGATCCAGACGCTGGCGCCCTCGCCGCTGGACGGCCAGGTGATCTGGGCCGGAACCAACGACGGCTTGATCCAGCTGACGCGGGACGGCGGGGCGACTTGGACGAACGTGACACCGCCGGGCCTGCCGGCACACGCGGCGATCAACATCATAGATGCTTCCCATTCCGACCCGGGTGCCGCGTATGCGGCGGTCGAGACGTTCCAAGACCCGCAGCCGTACATTTATCGCACTAGCAACTACGGGCAGAGCTGGCAGGAGGTCGTCCGCGGATTGGCGCCGGGGGTGCGGGTGCGCGTGGTGCGGGAGGATCCCAAGAACCCCAACCTGCTCTATGCCGGAACCGAAATGGGCGCTTACGTCTCGTTCGACCGCGGCGAGGATTGGCAGTCGCTACAACTGAACCTGCCGAATACCGTGGTCAGCGGCATGACCGTACATGGCAACGACCTGGTCATCTCGACCTACGGCCGCGCCTTTTGGATCCTGGACGACGTGACGGCGCTGCGCCAGGCGGCGCAGGCCATGGCGGCGGGGCAGGCTCCAGCCTACCTATACAAACCGGAGCTGGCCTACCGCGTGCGCTGGGACAATGGCCACGACACGCCGCTGCCGCCGGAAGTGCCGGCGGGGCAGAACCCGCCGGAGGGGGCGATCGTTGATTATTATTTGCCGCATGCGGTCAGCGGCCCGGTGACGCTGGCGTTCTACAACAGCGCCGGCCAGTTGGTGCGCGAGTACTCCAATACGCCGCCGCCGGCCGATACCTCGGCGCCGGATGTTCCCATGTATTGGTTCTCGAAGCCGGTCGCGCTGCCGACCACGGCGGGCATGCACCGCATCGCCTGGAACATGCGCTGGCCGACGCCGCTCTCGCTGACGTACAGCTATTTCGGCAATCTGCTGGATTACACCGAGTACACCCTGACCTGGCATGCCATCAAGGGACACACGCCGCGCATCCAGCCGGTGGGGCCCATGGCCGCGCCCGGTGTGTATACGGTAAGGCTGACGGTGGCCGGGCAGACGTTCACCCAGCCGCTGCTGGTGAAGAACGACCCCCGCAGCCCCACGACGCAATCGGCGCTGGAGGCGCAGCAGGGATTCGAGCGGCAGATTATGGCGGGCATGACGGCCAGCTATGACGCCTTCCAGCAGTTGGCCAAGCTGCGCGCCGCTGTCTCCGCCCGGCAGCAGCGGGCCAAGGGGCACGCGCAGCTCACCGCCGCGCTGGAGAAGCTGGACAAACGGGCCAATGCGCTGGCGAATGGCCGCAACGGCGCCGGGCTGGTCAACCGTGGCCTAGCTCGGGACCTGGAGGACATGGAGTTCGGGGATTTCCGTCCCACCGCGAGCGATCGCACGGCGGTGGCTGGGCACTGCCAGCTCCTGAACGCAGCCTTGAGCGGCATTCAAGGCCTGGAGGCCCAGACCATTCCGACGGTGAACCAGCAACTGGCGCAGGCCAATCTGGCGCCCTTGCCCACGGCGTCGGCGGCAGCGGACCCGGCCTGCCGGCCATAGCCGGGCCGGGCGCGGGCCGGCAATCCGGTGCGGCCGCGGCTGGGCGGGCAGGCAGGACGCATGCTCCACGCTTGCATCGCAGCGGCGGCGGTAGGGCAGCCGTCTCGGCTGCCGGGCCAGCGGCGGCACGGGCTCTCATGGGCGGTGCGGCGTCGGCGCTTCCGGTTGTTCCGCTAGGCTTCCAGGCGTTGTTCCCGCAGACCGCGCAAACGGTCGCGAATGGCGGCGGCGCGTTCGAACTCGAAGGCCGCCGCGGCCTCCCGCATCTCGGTCTCCAACTGGGATAAATAGGCGTCTAGCTCCTCGCGGTTGGCGAAGCTGGCCAATTCCCGCTGGGGCGCGGCGGCGCGGGCCTCGGGTTCGGCGGCGGCGACCGCAACCAACGACATATCCAAGGGTCGGGCCACGCTGCGCGGGGTGATATGGTTCTCGCGGTTGTAGGCGGCTTGGATCTCCCGCCGCCGGTTGGTCTCCGCCAGCGCCCGGCGCATGGAGTCAGTCTCGACGTCGGCATAGAGGACGGCCCGCCCGTTCAGGTGGCGCGCCGCCCGCCCGACGGTCTGGATCAGCGAGCCGCTGGAACGCAAAAAACCCTCCTTATCGGCGTCCAGAATGGCCACCAGCGAGACCTCGGGCAGGTCCAGCCCTTCGCGCAAGAGGTTGATGCCGATCAGCACGTCAAAGTCACCGCGGCGCAGGTCGCGGAGGATGCGGATGCGTTCCAGCGTCTCAATCTCGCTGTGCATATATCGGCAGCGGACGCCGGCCTCGCTGTAATACTCGGTCAAATCTTCGGCCATGCGCTTGGTCAGCGTGGTGACCAGCACGCGCTCGCCACGGGCGGCGTGGTCGCGGATTTCAGCCAGCAGATCGTCAATCTGACCGCGGCTGGGCCGCACCTCGACCACCGGATCGAGCAAGCCCGTCGGCCGGATCACCTGCTCGACCACGACGCCGGCGGACTTGGTCAGCTCGTAGGGGCCGGGGGTGGCGGAGACGTAGATGAGTTGGTTGACCCGCGCCTCGAACTCCGCGAACTGCAGCGGCCGGTTATCCAGCGCCGAGGGCAGGCGGAAACCGAAATCAATCAGCGTCTGTTTGCGGGAGCGGTCGCCGTTGTACATACCGCGCAGCTGGGGCACGGTCTGGTGGCTTTCGTCCACCAGCACCAAGGCGTCCGGGGGCAGATAATCCAGCAGCGTCGGCGGCGCCTCGCCCGGCCGGCGGCCGGTGAAGTGGCGGGAATAGTTCTCCACGCCGTGGCAGTAGCCGATCTCGCGCATCATCTCGACATCGAAGCGGGTGCGCTGCTCCAACCGTTGCGCCTCCATCTTCTTGCCCTGGCGCTCCAGTTCCGGCCGCCATTGCTCCAACTCGGCCAGGATGGATTGCAGCGCCCGCTCTTTGGTTTCCGGGGTGATGACGTAGTGGGTCTTTGGATAGACCGCCAGGCGCGTGAACTTCTGCTGCACGCGGCCCAGCAAGGGATCCACCTGCGACAGGGACTCGATTTGGTCGCCCCAGAGCTCGATGCGCTGAATGGAATCCTCGTAGGGAGCATAGATTTCGATCACGTCGCCGCGCACCCGGAACGTCCCACGGCGGAAATCGGCGCCGGCGCGCTCGTAGAGGATCTCCACGAGCTTTTCCAGGATCTCCTGGCGGCGAATGCGCTGCCCTTTTTCCAGCAGCAAGAGCATGCCGTAATACGCTTCCGGTGAGCCCAGGCCGTAGATGCAGGACACCGAGGCCACGATGATGCAATCACGGCGCTCGAACAGCGAGCGGGTGGCGGAGAGGCGCAGCTTGTCGAGCTCGTCGTTGATGGTGGCTTCCTTTTCAATGTAAACGTCGGCGGCGGGGATGTAGGCCTCCGGCTGGTAGTAGTCGTAATAGGAGACGAAGTACTCGACGGCGTTATGCGGGAAGAAGGAGCGGAACTCGTGGTACAACTGGGCGGCCAAAGTTTTGTTGTGGGCCAGCACGAGGGCCGGGCGGCCCAGGCGCTCAATGACCTTGGCCATGGTGTAGGTCTTGCCCGAGCCGGTGACGCCGAGCAGCACCTGATGGGGGTCGCCGGCGAGCGCGCCGCGGGTCAGTTCCGCGATCGCCCGCCCCTGGTCCCCGCGCGGTTGATAGCTGCTGACGAGCTCGAACTCCATTCTTTAAGGGTAATCCGCCCAGCCGCCCCGGTACCCGCCACCCGGCGCCGCGCCCAGTCCGGCCGCGCGGGGCGAGGCCAGGACGCAAGCCGGCGGCGCCCCGGCGGGCGCGTCTAGGCATCGGGTTGTTGAACCGGCGCCTGGCCGTCCGGGGTGGTATCTGCTAAAATGCCGCCGTTCGACACACCGTGGTTGGCCCTGGAGTTTGATGCACTGCGAATGGACCTGGCGGAGGATGGCGCTGCCGGCGCTGCTGGCGCCGGCGCTGGCGCTGGGCGCCGGGGCTCAGTCGGCTTCGTCGCCCATGGGCGCGGAGTGGGCCGCGGTGCCGGCGGTGGTGCGGCGGAGCCTCGGCGCCGACCAAGCGTGGCAGCCGTCGGGCGCGATGGCGAACGCCAGCGTGGCGATCTTGCGCCAGACCAGCTCGCGGCGGCTGCGGGTGGATGGCGCGGTGACCTGGGACACGCTGACCGAGTTCAAGGTACTGACCGCTCTCGGCGCGCGGCAGCTGACCAACCTGCCGGTCTTCTATCGTGGCAACACCACCCTCGGCGCGGTGCATGTCTTCGTCCTGAACGGCCACCAGGTGCAGGTCCCGGCCGCCGACGCGGTGCACGATTACGCCACCCAATTGGCGCGCCAAGCGCCGATGTATACCGACCTGCGGGAACGCATCTTCACCTTGCCCGGGTTACAGGCCGGCGCGCTGGTGGTGCTGGATGTTCACTCCCTGGTGCGCCGCCAGGACCTGCCGGGAGAGCTCACGGCATCATGGAGCCCCAGCGCGGCGCCGGTCGTGCATCGCGAATTGCGGATCACGCTGCCGCCCGGCCGCCGCCTGGCCTACGCCACCGCGCCGTTGCTGGCGCCGGGGGCCGGAAAGATGAAGTTCCGGCATTCCCAGCGGGCGACTCCGGCGGGGGAAGTGTACACGTTTGTTTGGACCGATGTTCCGGCAGCCGTGCCCGAGCCGTACAGCGCGCCCGACGCACCCATGTTCGAAGCCGCGACGTTCGCCACCTGGCCGGACGTCGGCGCATGGTATTACCGGCTGGCGACGCCGGAAACGGCGCCCGACGCTGCGATCCGTGCCCAAGCGGCGCGCTTGGTGGCGGGCCAGACCACCCGCGACGGCAAGATTCGAGCGCTGTACGATTACGTCGCGGCCAATTTCCGCTACGTCAGCCTGTCATTTGGCGTCGGCCGCTACCGGCCGCACGCGGCGGCCCAAGTGCTGGCGAACGGCTACGGTGACTGCAAGGACAAGGCGGCGCTGCTGATCGCGCTGCTGCGCGC
>JBOGKW010000024.1:0-28519 GCA_050746205.1 Terriglobales bacterium
GCGCTTTCGCATGTTGCCGCGGGGCGAGTTGCGCCCCAGCGGTCCTCGCCGCAAGCTGCGTCGGGTGGTGGACGAGCGGGTGCCAGCCGCCGCGGGTGCGGGCGTTTCAATTCGGGACTGAGGCCCGACGGCAGGGAGCCGCTGCGAGAGCGGACCGTCCAGCCGCCGGCACCGCAGCCGCCGCGCGCCGGGTCGTTAAAAACGTTTAATCGTCAATTAACCGGGGGTTAACACGGCGCCACGGACAATGCCGTGGTTGGAGGACTCTATGACGCAAGCGAAGGTGCAGCCGGCGGCGGGCGCGCGGCTGGGTGTTTTGACAGCGGGCATGGGTGCGATCGCGACGACGCTGATCGCCGGCGTGGCGGCGGTGCGGCAAGGGCTGGCCAAGCCGTTTGGGGCGCTGACGCAGATGAGCTACGTGCAGGATCCGGTGCAGGGGCGGGTGCCGCTGGCCGAGTACCTGGGCTTGCCCCGCCTGGACGAGCTCCGCTTCGGCGGCTGGGACATCTCCAGCGGCACCTGCTGGGATGCGGCGCAGCGCGCCGCAGTGCTGGAGCCGCTGTTGCTGCAGTCGCTGCGCGAGGAACTGAGCGCCCTCGAGCCGATGGCCGGCATCTATGATCCGCAGTACCTGCGCCGGGCCAAGGGCCAGCGGCTGAAGGCCGAGACGAATAAGTTCGAGCAGGCCGAGGCGCTGCGCGAGGATATCCGCGGCTTTCGCCGGCACCACGGCCTGAGCCAGGTGGTGGTGGAATGGTGCGGCTCGACCGAGGTGTTCCTCTCGCCTGGGCCGGCGCATCAGAACCTGAAGATCTTTGAGACCGCGCTGAAGCAGAACGAGCCGACAGTGGCGCCCAGCATGATCTACGCGTATGCCGCGCTCATGGAGGGCTGCCCGTTCGTCAACGCCACGCCCACGCTGACGGTGGATCTGCCGGTCATGATTGAGCTGGCGGAGCGGCATCAAGCGCCGGTCTGCGGCAAGGATCTCAAAACCGGGCAGACGCTGCTGAAAACCATCCTGGCCCCGGGCCTGAAGCAGCGGGCGCTGGGCATTTCCGGCTGGTTCTCGATGAACATCCTGGGCAATCAGGACGGCGCGGTGCTGGATGACCCGGCGGCGTTCCGCAGCAAGGAAGAGAGCAAGCTCTCGGCGCTGAACCACATTTTGGAGCCGGAGCTCTATCCGGACCTCTACGGGCAGATCTCGCACCAGGTCAAGATCAACTACTACCCGCCGCGGGGCGACAACAAAGAGAGCTGGGACGCCATTGACGTGGTCGGCTGGCTCGGCTACGCCATGCAGATCAAGGTGGACTTCCTCTGCCGTGATAGTATTTTGGCGGCGCCGTTGTTGCTGGATTTGGCATTGTTGAGCGCGGCGGCGCAGACGGCAGGGCACAGCGGCGTCCAAGAGTGGCTGGGCTTTTATTTCAAGAGCCCGCAAACGCTCGCAGGGCGTCCCGAGCACGATCTCTCGGCGCAGTACCGGCGGTTGCAGGCGGCCTTCGGCCAGTTGGCGGCGGCCCGGCGCACGGGCGTCGCCGCGGGCTAAGGCCTGCCCACGGCCGGGCGGGCGAGAACAAACAAGGACGGAAGACCGCGAGTGAGCGATCTAAACGGGAAAACAGCGTTGGTGACGGGCGCCGCGCGCGGCATCGGCCGGGCGATCGCGCTGGCTCTGGGCCAGCATGGCGCCGACGTGATCATCAATTACGTGACCAGCGACGATGCGGCCAAGCAACTGGCCGAGGAGCTGCGGGCGATGGGGCGGCGCGCCGAGACGGTGGCGGCCGATGCGATCAGTCCGGAGGGCATCGCCCAGATTTTCAGCCGCGTGCAAACGCAGTTTGGGCACCTGGACATTTTCGTCAATAACGCCATTGACGTGGCCGCATTCGGCCCCTTAATGCGGCAAAAGATGGACGCCTGGGACCACACCGTGCAGCGCAACACGACGGCGCTGCTGCTGAGCGCCCAGAAATGCCGACCGCTGATGCAGGGCCGCCGGGGCAAGATTCTCAGCCTCTCCAGCCTGGGCTCGACCTATGTCATCCCGGGCTACGCGCCGATCGGGGTGACCAAGGCCTCGACCGAGGCGCTGACCCGGTACTTGGCGGTGGAGCTGGGCAAAGAGGGGATTAATGCCAATACGCTCTCGGCGGGGCCGGTGGATACGGACGCGCTGCGGCTGTTCTCCACCTATGGCCAAATGAAGGAAGCCTGCGAGACGCTCTCGCCGGCCGGACGGATCGGCACGGTCGAGGACGTGGCGCAGGTGGCGGTGTTTCTCTGCTCGGACGCCGCCAACTGGATTTATGGGCAGACGATCATTGCCGATGGGGGCTTGTCCCTCATGAGCCTGCGCTAGGCGGAGCCAAATTCGCCAGCGACACTGAGAATTCGGGAGGGAAATGAGTCATGCCGCCTGTCAATAGCGCCGAGGAAGTGATGCAGATCCGCGAGGTCGCCGACCGCGTGTTGGCCCGCCGCCACGACGAAATCCTGGCCACCGTGCAAGCCTCGATCGCGGAGGTGCTGGGATGCGAGGTCGAGGAGGTCAAGCCGCAGGCCAGCCTGATGAGCGATCTGCACGCGGAGTCATTGGACTTCCTGGATCTGCTGTTCCGCCTGGAGTCGGCGTTCGGCATCAAGATTCCGCGGGGCGGGATTCAGAAGGCCACGCAGGGCTCGCTGAAGGAGAGCGATTTTCAGCAAAACGGCGTGCTCACCGAAGCCGCACTGGAGCGGCTGCGGCTGCTGATGCCGGAGGTGGACGCCAAGCGCCTGCAGCCGGGGTTGACCTCGCGGGAGATTCCCGCGTTGTTCACGGCGGAGACGTTTACGCGGCTGGTGGCGTGGCGGCTGGGCGAAGGCGAGGCGGCCAAGGCGCAAGCGGGGTAGCGGCGTGCGCTTTCTGCTGATTGACCGCATTCTGGAACTGGAGCCGGGCCGGCACGCGGTGGGGGTGAAGAACCCCAGCCTGGGCGAGGACTATTTTGCCGACCATTTCCCCGGTTTTCCCGTCGTGCCGGGAGTGCTGCTGGTGGAGGCCATGGCGCAACTGGCCGGCCGGCTGATCGCCTACACGGTGCGCGCCGAGAGCGGCGAGGTGGTGCTGCCGGTGTTGCTGGGCGTGAGCCAGGCGCGATTTCGGCGCTTTGTCCGCCCCGGCGATCGGGTGGTGATTCGCGCCGAACTGGTCGGCCTGACCGACGGTGGCGGGCGCTGCAAGGCGGAGGCACGGGTGGAGGAGCAGTTGGTGGCGGGGGCGGAAGTGCTGCTCGGCTTTGACACCGGCCAGGGCGCCGGGGTGATTCCGCAGGCGGCGCGGCAGCGGCTGGAACAGTGGGCCGACGAGATGAACCGCAATTTGCTGGGCGAGGAGTTGCATGCGCGATTGACCGCGCCGCGGACCGCCGCGCCGGGGGTGGCGCGATGACAACGGCCGCGGGAGCGGGCCGCAACGGCAGCGGCAAACGCCGCCGGGTGGTGATTACCGGGGTGGGGGCGGTCACTCCAGTGGGCCATACCGTGGAAGAGACCTGGACTTCCCTGCAGGCGGGCCGCTGCGGCATTGACACCTTGTCGGCGTTCGACGCCCACACCTTCGAGACGCAAATCGGCGGCGAGGTGCGCGGCTTCGCTTTTGACCGCCTGGCGCCGCCGGCGGCGCTGGCGGAGGTGATGGATCGCAAAAACAGCTTCGGTTTCGCGGCCGCGCAGCAGGCGATGGTGGATGCAGGATTGGTGGCTGCGGACGCCGCCCCGGCGCCGCCGCCGGTGGAGGTGGTCGAGCCCTCGCGATTCGGCATCAGCCTGGGCACGGAGGGGCGGCGGGACCGGCTGTTGCCCGAGCTGCGCAGCCGCAAGCTGGCCCCGCCGGACTTGGAATCCCGGCGCCGGGCGCTGGGGGCGGTGCCGGGAGACGAATATCTGCGCTACTCGCCCTATGGGCTGGCGTATCTGCTGGGCGGGACCTTCGGCGCCCGCGGGCCGATCACCACCATCTCCACCGCCTGCACCTCCAGTTCCCAGGCCCTGGGCTACGCGCTGGAGAAGATCCGCTATGGCGATGCCGACGTGATGCTGGCGGGCGGGGCCGAGTGCCTGATGGAGCCCACCATGGTCGCTAGCTTCATCCTGCTGGGCGCGCTGTCCAAGCGCAACGATTCGCCCCAGACGGCCTCCCGGCCTTTCGACGCCACGCGCGATGGGTTTGTGCTGGCCGAAGGCGCGGCGATGCTAGTGCTGGAGGACGCCTGGCATGCCTACCGGCGTGGGGCGCGCATCTACGGCGAGGTGGCCGGCTTCGGCTGTTCCATCAATGCCTATCGCATCACCGACTCCCCGCCCGACGGCGAAGGCCCGTTTCTGGCCATGCGTGCCGGGCTCGAGGACGCCGGCGTCCGCCCCGAGGAGGTGGATTACGTCAACGCGCATGGCACCTCGACGGTGCAGAATGACGCCAGCGAGACCATGGCCATCAAGCGGTGCCTGGGGGGCTATGCGGCCCGGGTGCCGGTGAGTTCGACGAAATCCATGACCGGGCACATGGTCAACGCCGCCGGCGCGATCGAGGCGGTGATCTCGGTCCTGGCGATCCGTGACGGTTACATTCCGCCGACGATCAATTATCAGCATCCCGATCCCGCCTGCGACCTAGACTGCGTGCCCAACCAAGGGCGGCGGCAACCGCTGCGGACGGTGGTGTCGAATTCCTTCGGTTTCGGCGGGTCCAACGGCTCGCTGGTGATCCGGGCCTATGTCGCCTGACGGGAATGCCGCCTCCGGCGGCCGTGGCGGCGGGCGGCGGGTGGTGCTCACCGGCGTGGGCCTGGTCTCGCCGCTGGGCAACGAGGCCGCGGCCCTGTGGCGGGCGCTGGCCGCGGGGGAATCGGGGCTAGCGGCGGCCGAGGAGTTGAGCGCCGGGGGTTTCCGCACCCGGGTTTGCGGCCGCGTGCGAGAGTTCAATCCACGGAAACTGATCGCCGACGCCAAGACATTGAAGCTGATGACCCGCTCGGTGCGGCTGGGCGTGGCTGCGAGCGAATTGGCCATTGCCGACGCCCGCCTGGATCTGGCCGGCGTGGATCCGTTCCGCCTGGCTTGCTACGTCGGCTCGCCGGGACACGCCGGCGATCGGGACGAACTGTTGCCCGCGCTGCAGGCCGCCAGCCGGGAGACAGATGGACCGCTGGATATGGCGGCGTTTGGCGCGGAGGGGATCGCGACCATCAATCCGCTGTGGCTGCTGAAGAGCCTGGCCAACATCGTCTTGTACTTCGTCAGCATGAAACTGGGGGCGCAAGGGCCCAACGGCAATATCTGCATGAGCGGGGCGGGCGGGGTGATGGCCATCGGCGAGGCCTTTCGCTGCCTGCGCCGTGGCGCGGCCGACATTGCCGTGGCGGGCGGCTACGAATCGCTACTGGAGGAGGAGCGGCTGGAGAGCTTCGAGCCGTCCGGGCTGCTGTATCTCCGCAACGGCCATCCGGCGCAGGCCAGCCGGCCTTTCGACCGCGACCGGGCCGGCTTCGTGCCCGCCGAGGGGGGAGCCTTCGTGGTGCTGGAGGAGCTGGAAGCGGCGCTGCACCGGGGGGCGCGGATCTACGGCGAGGTGACCGGCTACGGCTTGGCCAGCCCCGGCTGCGTCGCCCGTCCCAGCGAGACGGCGGAGGCGTTTCTCGGCGCCATGCAGGCGGCGTTGGCCGACGCGCGGCGCGATCCCTGGGAACTGGAAGCGGTCTCGGCCTATGGCCTGGCCACCGTGCAGAGCGACCGCGCGGAGGCCGAGGCCCTAAAATCCCTGCTCACCGCGCGGGCCGCCTACGTCCCGATCACGGCGGTAAAGTCGGCGACGGGCAACTTATCCGCGGGCTCCGGGCCGCTGGAGGTGATCGCCGCGTGCGGCGTCGTGCAGGGGGCGATGCCGGGCCTGCCGCCGATCTTGAACTGCGAGCATCCCGATCCCGGCCTGGGGCTGGACTATGTCCGCGGGGGCACGCGGGCGGGCAGCTTCCGGCGCATTTTGGTCAACTCCGCCAGTCTTTCCGGCGCCGCCGCCAGCCTGCTGGTGGAAAGCGGCGATTCGGCGTAAACGGCCGGCTCGGCGCGCCCGCACGCATCGGTTTGGAGCCCTGCTGGATGAACCGCTTACAAGGAAAATTCGCATTGGTGACCGGCGCCAGCCGGGGCATTGGGCGCGCGGTTGCGCTGCGGCTGGCGCAGGAGGGCGCGCGCGTGGCGGTCAACTACCGCGCCCACGCCGATGCCGCGGCCGAAGTGGTGGCGGCGATTACCGCCGCAGGCGGGCAGGCGGAGGCGTTCGCCGGGGATGTCAGCCGGGCGGAGGGGGCCAAGGCCTTGGTCGAGGCTGTCGCCCAGGCCTTCGGCCGGCTGGACATCCTAGTCAACAACGCCGGCATGGTGCGCGATGGCTTGCTGCTGACCATGGATGATGAGCAGTGGCGGCAGGTGCTGGCCACCAACTTGGATGGCGCCTTCTATTGCTGCCGGGCGGCAGCGCGCATCATGCTGCGGCAGCGCTACGGGCGCATTGTCAATCTCTCCTCGGTGGCGGGGGAGACGCCGAACCGCGGCCAGGTCAATTATGCCGCGTCCAAGGGCGGCATCAACGCCCTCACCCGGGCCCTGGCCCAGGAACTGGCCAGTAAGAACATCACGGTGAACGCCGTGGCACCGGGCATGATCGAGACCGAAATGAGCCAGGAGGTGCGGGAGCTGGCGGGCACGGAGATCCTCAAGCATATTGGCCTGAAGCGCTACGGCAAGCCCGAGGAGGTCGCCGCGGCGGTGGCATTTTTGGTCTCGCCGGATGCGGATTATATTACCGGCGACATCGTGCGGGTGGACGGAGGGTTGGCGGGTTGAGCGCGACGGGCCAATCCGGGCGGCCGGTGGTGCTCACCGGCAGCGGCGTGCTGTTGCCCTGGGGGGTGGGCGTGGCGGCGCTGGCGGCTCCGGCGGCGGCGGCGCGCATGGCCCAGTTCAATCCGCGGGACTACATTCGCAATGCCAGGGCGCTGCGGGCCATGCACCGCGGCTTTCAACTGACCGCCGCCGCAGCGTCGCTGGCCTTGGGCGCGGCCGGGATCGGCAATGATGCCGAGGGCCTGGCGGCGGCGGGGGTGGCGCCGGAGCGCGCCGGGCTGGTGATGGCGGCGGGCGATGTCCAGCCCATAACCCCCGACCTGCTGGCGGTGCTGGCGGCGGCGGGTGGGGGGGACGACTGGGGCGAGGCGGCGTTGCATGGGTTGCACCCTTTTCGCCGCCTGCACCTGCTGACCAACATGGCGGCGGCGCATGTCTCCATCCTGTTTAATTTCCAGGGGCCCAGCCTGACGCTGACTAGCGGCGCGGAGGCGGCGGCCCAGGCGCTGGCGGAGGCGGCGGGGCTGCTGGCCGAAGGGCGGGCGGATCTGGTGCTGTGTGCCGCCAGCGATTGCCCAGAGCAGACGTTGTTTGGGGGCGAGGGTGAGGCGGCTGCGGCGGTGGTGTTGGAGGCCGCCGACAGCGCGGCGCGGCGAGGCGTGCGGGAGGCCGCCGCCTGGGAGCCGGGGGGCGGCGCCGAGGGCTGGGAAGAGCGCTTCCCGCTTTGCGGGCCGCTGCTGGCGGCGCTGGCGGCGCGGGCGGCGGCGCCGGCGGAGGCGCGATGAGCGGGAGCCGATGCGAGGTGTTTATCAGCGGCGCCGGTGTAGTCAGCCCCTTGGGGCTGGGTTGCGCCGCCCACCGGGCGGCGCTGGAGGCGGGCCGGGGCGGCATCGGCTGGATCCGCCACTTTCCCAGCGAGGGCTTCCCCGTGCGCATCGCCGGGGAGGTGCCGGCAGCGGGGTTGCCGCCGGGGCCGGGGCGGCTGCACTATTTCGCCGCCTTGGCCCTGGCCGAGGCGCTGGAGCAGGCCGGCTTGCCCGCGCCGGACGACGGGAACGACCCGGCGCGGGCCGTGGTTTGGGCGGTGGGCAAACCAGTGCTGCCCGTGCCCGAGCTGGCGGCCTGGGTGGCGGCAGCACCCCAGGCGGGCCCTGGCGGAGGGGAGCTGGCCGGCGAACTGCGACGGCGCTACGCCGACCGCCTGCGGCGGCAACAATTGACCCCCGCCGACCTGCTGGCCCGGTTGGCGCGGGCCGGACACGCCGGCGGACGGAGGGTGGCCTGCTACACCGCCTGCGCCTCCGGCAATGACGCGCTGGGCATGGGCAAGCGTATGATCGAGCGCGGCGAGGCGCAGGTGGTGTTGGCGGGGGGCGCCGATTCCCAGGTGGACGCGCTCAGCTTGCTGGAGTTCGAATTGCTGGCGGCGCTGGCCCATCCGCAACCCGGCGAAGAACCGGCGGAGGTCTGCCGGCCCTTCGACCGCCGGCGCACCGGATTTGTGGTGGGTGAGGGCGCCGCCGCGCTGGTGCTGGAGTCTGGCGATCACCTGCGCCGCCGCGGCGGCCAGCCCGTGGCTCGGCTGGCCGGATATGGCAGTTCGCTGGACGCCTTCGGCCTGACCAAATGCCACCCCGACGGCCGGGGCGCGGCGGCGGCGATGACCGCCGCGCTGGCCGATGCCGGCGAGCCCACTACCGCCGTGGACTACATTAACGCCCACGGCACGGGAACGGTGCTGAACGACCGCGCCGAGGCGGCGGCCATTCATCAGGTGTTCGGCGCCGAGGCGGGCTGCGTGCCGGTGAGCAGCACCAAGGCCATGACCGGCCATTTGATCGCCGCCGCTTCCGCCGTCGAGGCGGTGCTGTCGGTGCTGGGGCTGGAGGACGGTTTCATTCCCCCCTCGCTGAACTATCAAACGCCGGACCCGGAGTGCGCCCTGAACATCGTCACCGCAGGTGGGCGGCGCGGGCCGCTGCGCCTGGCGCTGTCGAACGGTTTCGGTTTTGGCGGGCAGAACGCCTGCGTGGTGCTGGCGCGGGCATGAGGGCCGAGATGCGAGTCGGATCGGACAACGGGGCAGCGCCAGGAAAGCGCCGGCACGGTGCGCTGCCCCGCGGGCGCGTGGGGACGGGCGGACGGCCCGGAGAGCTTGGTTTATCGCATAGAAGGCCAGGCCGCCGCCTGTGCCATGCTGGAGAATAGGCCATGCTGCTAGAGCGCGCGTTTAACATTCTCGACCACGGCTTCCTCAGGACGCCGGGACGGCGGCTGTGGACCGCGCAGCGCCTCACACCGGGGCTGATCGCCCGCCTGCAGGCCGGGAAGCTGAGCGCCACGGTGCGCTACGTGGCGCGGCACTCGCGCTTCTATCAGGAAAAGTTCCGCCAACACGGCATTGACCCCGCGCGGGTGCGCTCGCACGCCGACCTGGGCGATTTTTTCACCACCCCCGAGGATCTGCGGGAACGGCCGGTGGAGGATTTTCTCTGCTCCAAGCCGGAGTTTGGCTTTGAGACCACCGGCACCTCGATGGGCATCAACAAGCGGGTGTACTTTTCCTACGCCGAGATGTTCGATTACGGCCGGGACGGAGCTGTTGGGCTGTACAACTTGGGCCTCCGGCCGGACGACGTGGTGGCCGACGGCTTCGATTATTCCTTTTGGAACGCGCCCTTCACCGCCTATTACTCCATCATGGCCATCGGGGCCTTCCACGTCATCGGTGCCTTCGTCGAGCCGCAGGAGTTCTACGACCGGATCAAGATCTACAAGCCCAACGTCATCATGGGCGTGCCCACCCATCTGGTGCGGGTGACCGAGGTGGCGGAACGGTGCGGCACCTGGCCGGTGAAGCTGCTGTTTTTGGGCGGCGAAAACCTAAGTGAGCGCACGCGGCAATACATGGAGCGCGTCTGGCAAGGGGCCAAGGTGCACCTCAGCTACGGGCAGACCGAGGCCTTCGGCATGAACGGCGTCGAGTGCCCGGAAAAGGGCGGCTATCATCTGAGCGCGCTCTCGTTGATCAGCGAGATCCTCAATCCCGACGAGGAGGGCTATGGCGAGCTGGCCTACACCACGCTGAACCGCACGGTGATGCCGCTGGTCCGTTACCGCTCGGCGGACATCACGCGCTGGGCCCACGACGGTGACTGCCACTGCGCCCTGCGGCTGATGCCGCGGATCAGCAAGATCATCGGCCGCAGCGACGAGCTGATCAACTGCTCGATGGGCAACATCAGCCCCTACTGGTTCGAGGAGATGCTGCGCGGAGTGCCGGAAGTGACCGATGATTGGCAGGTGTATGTGCGCCGCGGCGACCGCGACGACCGTATCGAGTTTCATCTCGAGCTGGTCAACGGCGGCTCCCAGGAGCAGGTCAAGGACCTGATCTTTCGGAATATCGAGGCCCGGTTTCCCGATTGCTGGCGGTACTATCAGAAGCGGTTTTTCGAGTTTGATTTCCAGTTTCACCCGCCCCGCACCCTCTCCGAGGGCCGCAAGCTGAAGCGGCTGATTGACGCCCGGCGGGATGCGTGGAATCAGTAGCCGCCGCCGCCCCCCGCGCCTCGGCGGGGCCGCGAGTCCTGGCAACGAAAGGCGAATAGCGATGCCCACCCTAGCCCTCCATGGCGGCGCCCGCGCCGTGCCTGCCAACGCGGGAAAGACCTTCTGGCCGATCGTGACCGCTGAGGATAAGCGCGCCGTGGAGGCGGTGCTGGAGCGCGACGTGCTGTGGGCGATGACCACGCTGGAGGGGCTGCGTTGCCCCGAGCAGGATGGGCTGGAGCGGGAGTTTGCGAAGTTTTTGGGGGCGCGGTACGCGATCGCGGTCAACGGTGGCACTGCCGGGCTGCACATGGCCCTGGTGGCGAGCGGGGTGCAGGCCGGAGACGAGGTGATCACCAGCGCGTATTCGTTTCTGGCCACGCCCGCGGCGATCCTGCACGCCGGCGCCATCCCGGTCTTCGTGGATATTGAACCGCGGACCTGGAACCTGGATCCGCAGCAGATCGAGGCCAAGATCACGCCCCGCACGCGGGCCATTCTGGCGGTGGATATTCACGGCCTGTGCGCGGATTTCAACGCCATTGACGCCATCGCCAGCCGCCATGACCTGCTCGTGGTGGAGGACGCCTGCCAGGCGCCGGGGGCCAGCTATCAGGGCCGCGCCGCCGGGCGATTGGGCCGCGCCGCTGGCTTCAGCGTGAACGGCACCAAGAACTTCTCCGTCGGCGAAGGCGGCTTCATGGTCACCGACGACGAGGCGATCTACTACCGTGGCAACTGGCTGAAGCAGGTGGGGGAGACGCTGCCGCCGGCCAATCCCACCATGCGGCAGCAGCATTTGCTGGCGTGGAACTACCGCGTGCAGGAAATGCCCTGCGCGCTGGCGCGGGTGCAACTGCGGCGCTTGGCGGAGGTCAACGAGCGGGGACGGCGGAACGCGGCGATCCTGGACGGCTATATCCGCGATATCCCGGGTCTGCGCGCGCCCCACATTCCTGCCGGCTGCGTCTCGGTGTACCACAAATACCGGCTCACGCTGGAGCCGGACAAGTTGGACACTTCGCTGCGGGGACAGGCGCTACGCGACGCCTTCATGGCGGCGCTGGCCGCAGAGGGCATGGACGTGGACCTGTGGGGCACGGCGCCGCTGCCCGCCCATCCCATGATCAGCACTCGCCACGGCTTCGGCCGCGGCTTCCCGTGGAGCCTGCACCCCGAGGTGGACTATAGCGACAGCCCAGAGCGCTACCCGGTGACGCAACGCATGTTCGCCGAGTCCTTTTGCCTGACCCATGACGAGTACCCGATCTTCGCGCAAAGCGACCAACTGATGCACGCCTATGGCGAGGCGCTGCGCAAAGTGGCGCGGCACGCGGGCGAGCTGAAGCCTGCCGTCGCCTGGCAGACGGCGACCTAGGCGGCGGTCGCCGCCGCCACGCCAGCTAAAGCCTGCTCGACTTCCGGCTGGCGGCGTGGAATCGGCCTCAGCCCGCGGGCGCGGACTAGGGTCCGCGCGGGGCAGTTTTTGCAACGCCGGGGGCTACGGCCTCATCCCTTTACTAGGAGCCGTCGCCATGGCCAGTCCCGCCCTTGTGCCTTTGAATCCGCAGCGGCGGGGCCCGCAGGCCGAACGGCTGCAGGAGGCACTGCGCCAGCGCATCGTCGGCCAGGAGGCCGCGCTGGGGCCGGTCGTGGATGCGTACCAAACATTCTTGGCCGGATTGCAGGCACCCAGCCGGCCGGTGGCGAACTTCCTTTTTTTAGGTCCCACCGGCTCGGGAAAGACGCACGTGGTGGAATCGCTGGCCGCGGTGCTGTTCCAAAATCCGCGTGCGGTGATCAAAGTGGACTGCGGTGAGTTCCAACACAGCCATGAGATCGCGAAGCTGGTCGGTTCGCCCCCCGGTTATTTGGGGCACCGCGAGACCCATCCGGTGCTGACGCAAGAAGCGTTGGACCAATATCACACCCCCGAATTGCCCCTCTCGCTGGTGCTGTTCGATGAGATCGAGAAGGCCTCCGATGCGCTGTGGCAGTTGCTGCTGGGAATTTTGGACAAGGCGACGCTGACGCTGGGCGACAACCGCCGCACCTCCTTTGTCCAGGCCATGCTCTTCCTGACCAGCAATCTGGGCGCGACGGAAATGGAACAATTGCTGAGTCCCGGCTTGGGCTTTGCGCCGCCGGCCGGCGGCGACGTCAGGCGCCGCTTGGCCACCGTGGCCACCGAGGCGGCGCGGCGAAAGTTTTCCCCGGAGTTCTTCAACCGGCTGGACTCGGTGGTGGTATTCCATCCCCTGGATCGGAACCAGCTCGAGCACGTGCTGGATCTGGAATTGGAATGGGTGCGGGTGCGGCTGGGGCATGCCGGCGCGCCGCCGACGTTCACCTTTCGCTGCACCACGGCGGCGAGGGATTTGTTGCTGCGCGACGGCACGGACCTGAAATACGGCGCCCGCCACCTGAAGCGGGCCATCGAGCGGCTGTTGGTGCACCCGCTGGCCAATCTGATCGCAACGCGGCAAATTCTGCCGCAGGACGCGCTGGTGGTGGACACCGATGACACCGGCGTGGGACTAGGCTTCGAGCGCGAGCAAGCGGCCCGCCGGCGGGCGTAGGACGGCGCAGAGCAACGACCCCGGCGACGGGGACCAGGGGTTCCGACCTGCCCGCCTTTGCCAAAGGGGCCTGCGGGCGGTGCGGCGTGCCCGCTTCCCGCCTATCGCGGCAACCCTGAGACGCCATGAGCGCTAGTGGGCGTCCGTTGGCCCAGCATGCGCTGCTGCATGTTGGGGCTGCGTCGAAGCCCAGCCGCAGGCCCCACTAACGCCGGGTCCCCAGCGCGCAACGGTGTGCGCTAGGGTGGAGCGGCGGGGCGGTCCAGAATCGGGCGGCTGAGCCGCCAGCCTCGGAGGCGCCGCGGCTATTGAATTGGGATGTAGGTGATGACGCCGGAGGCATCCACCTGATTGTCGTCGGCGGGACTTGCCGGCGCCGGAGCGGCAAGCATCCCGGCGAGATCCACGCGGGCTAGATACTTGCCGTCGCCGCGCAGCGCCAGGCCGTAGAACGTGCCATTGAGGCCGATGAAGACCGATTGCGACTGCGGGGCGATGGCGCTGCTCCAGTCCACTCCATCGGGACCGGCGCCGAGGGCGGCCCAGCGGATGGTCGCCGGAGCGGCGGCGGGGCCGGTCAGGGCGCCAGTGGGCAGGGCGGCCACTGCGATGCAGTCACCGCCACCATCGCCGAACCAGCCGAAGTGACTGCTAGGCTCCAGTTGCGCGGAACGCCAGTCATCGCTACAAGCGGCGGTAATGCCGAACTGTGCGGCGGGCGCGGTAATGCCGCTGCCGGAGGCAGTGGCGGCATTGAAATTAATGGCCGCGTACTGTCCCGTGGCCGCATCCGCCAGCAGGCCGAGGGAGGTGGTGGGATCGAACGCGGCGGCGGCCAATTCCGCGCCGAGCGTGAAGCCGGCATCGCCGGGCAACGCGTAGGCTTGCACCGCGCCGGTGGCCAGATTGATGACATTGAGTCCCGAGCCGCTGGAGTTGAAATACGGCGCGTAGACGTGCTGGGTGATGGCATCGTAGGCGAAGTTCTCGGCCGCCGGCGCCGCGATCGGGCTGGAAGCCGCTCCCGTGGCCAGGTTGAGGGTGAGATAGCCGGCGGCCGTGTCCAGCACCGCCACATCCCGGCTGGCGTCCGCCACCACGCCGCAAACCCCGCAGGTGACGCCGTCGCTGAAGCTAGCGGTGCCGGAGATAGGAATCGCGTAGGTGGCGGCCACCGTATCTTTGGTCGCGTCCACCAGCACCAGCTGGTCCGTGGTGGCGCTGATAATGGCGACGGTATTGGTCTGCGGGTCGGTGGCGGCGGCGGTGGGGGCGAAGCCGCTGGGCATGGCGATGTCCAGCGGCGTCCCCCCGTTACTGAGCTGCGCGCCGGTATCCCCGTTCACCACCGCCACCGTGTTGGCGCTGGTTTGCGGGACGTACACTTTGTTGGCCAGAATCGGCGCGCCGCTGGAATTGGCGCCGATGGACTCGATGATCGCCGCCAGCGAGGACGACGCGGCCGGGCTGTAAGGCTCGACCACCAACTGCGCGGGATTGGCGGGGGCGCTGTTGGGACTGGTAATGCCGACTTCGGTCAGCCCCGCCGTGTTGACGGTGACCGGAACGGTCAGCGTCAAAAATGGTGCTGTCTTCCCGCTCGGTGGGATCACCTTGCCGGCCGTGCCGCCGCTGATGGTGACCACGGAGTTGGAGTAAAGGAACTGGCCGTTCAAGACCAGCGTGTAGCTGTTGCCTTGCACCATCGCCGGCACCGGCGTGGGATTGCTGCCGCTGGTTTCCACGGTCACGGAGGAAAGCACCGGCGCCGGGGTGGTCAACTGCACCTGTGCCTGGCCTTGTGCCGTGGTAAAGGCCCGGGCGGTGGCGGTGACCACGAAGGTGGCCACTGCCGGGGGCAGCGCCGGGGCGGTGTACAGGCCGGTGCTGTCAATGCTGCCATACGGGGCCGAACCGTCCGCCTCCTTGCCTCCGGGCAGGTCATCGCCGGTGACCGGATCCACGATGGACCAACTCACCTTGGTGTCGGTGCTGTTGTAGACCTGGGAGGTGAATTGTTGCGTGCCCGCCGAGATGGCCCCGCTGCTGCTCAACACGTCCAGCGAGACCTCCACCGGCCCAATACCGTCGGTTCCCGCCGCGGGCGAAACCGAGACGGTGGGCGAGGGCGGCGGAGTGTAGTAGTCTTCGCACCCGGCCAGCAGCGCTGCCAATGCTAACGCGAGCACACAAAAAAGTAGGGGGCGGGGGCGCGGAAAGGGCAAAAGTACCATCCAGGCTGGATTTAACGGCACCGCCTTCTGCTTGCCGAGCGGCCCAGCGGGTAAAGGGGATTATACAAGAGGGCGGCGGAGCGGGGCCGTAGCGAAGACTACATCTGGGCGGCGCGGCCGGGCTGTCGGTTCGGGGTCCTCGCGACCACGGGAAGACCGCCGTGGCAGCAGGAGCGTGGCGGGGCGTCCATTCAGCCGGTCGCGGCAACTTGGAAAGGCCCTCAGGCGCCAGCGGGCGTCCGTTGCCGGCCGTCCCGCCCCAGCAGGCGTCGCTGCATGCTGGGGATCCCGCGAAAGCCCAGCCGCAGGCCCCGCTAGCGGCGCAGCCGTGCAGAATCGGGTGGCTGAGCCGCCAGTTTGCGAACGCGTCGGCGCCAGCGGTGTGCTGGCCGCAAGCCGCCACTCGCAGCCGGGGCGCCACGGTCCTCCTCAGCGCTGTCCCCCGCTGCGGCGGCGGCAGCTAGGCGGCGCGGCGACGGCGTGGCGCCTCGACTTCCTCGGCCTGCTCCATGCCCTCGGTCCAGTGCAGCTTGCTGGCCTTCAGCAATTCCAGCATCAGCCGGGCGGCTTCCTGCTCCTCTCGCAAGGTCTCGCGCAGCTGCCGGGCGGCTTCGCGGTGGCCCATCTGCTGGGCCAAAAAAATCAGCGTCTCATAGGCGGAGCTCTCATACCGTTCGATTTTGACCGCGCTGACGAGCGTGTTCATGTCGCGCAACTCCGGGCTCAGGCCCTCGGCTTCGGTGCTCTCCTTTTCCTCGACCAAGCCGTCCAACCCCTCGCAGTCCTTTTCCTGCGGCGGGGCGCCGATCGAACGGAAGGCGGCCTCCAGGCGCGTCACGTGGCCTTCGGTCTGTTTGCGATGGCGCGCGAAAGCGCGCTTGGCGTCGCCGCGCTGGGTGTCCCGCTCGGCGGCGGCGAGAATATCGAGCAGCTTTTTTTCGGCGTTGTAGATGTCGTGCAACTCATCCAGGAAGAATTCATGCGCGGTCTGCATAGGGCCCCCAAGGGACCGATTGGATGCCCGCAGCTGGGCTGGCGCCGCCCGCGGGTTGGCCTGCTTAGGGGGCCGACGTCGGAGGGGCGGGCGCCGGCAGGTGCAGCACCGCGTCCGATTGCGCCGGCAGGGTTCGCAGCGCGCCCAACCAGCGCCGGCGGGAGGCGGCAAAGGCGGCACGGCGGGTGGCGGGGACCGGAGCCGCCGGCGGCAGCCGCCGCCGCAGCGTCTGGAAATTCTCATAGCGGCCGAAATGGGTGATGCGGAAATCCAAGTGCGGTCCGGTGGCCAGGCCGGTCATACCCACGCGGCCGATGGTTTGCCCCTGCTGCACCCGCTGGCCCACATGCACCAGGATCTTCGATAAGTGCAGATACAGCGTTTGGTATCCATTCGCGTGCTGCAGCCGGATCATGTTGCCGGCTTCTCCGCGGCGGCCAGCGAAGACCACGCGCCCGTTCCCGATCGCCTGCACCGGCGTGCCCATCGGGGCGCCATAATCCACTCCCAGGTGCGGGCGCCAGATCTTCAGGATGGGATGAAACCGGTCATAGCTGAACGCGCTGGTGACGCGGAGGGCGACGAACTTGAGCGGGGAGCGCAGGAACTCGCGCTTTAACGGCTGGCCGTTAGCGCTGTAATAGGCCGGCAGGCCGTCACCGTCCACGAACCGGACCGCCTGATACGCGTGTCCGCGATTGACGTACTCCGCCGCCAGAATGGGCCCATAGCCGATAAAGCGGCCGTGGCGGAGCAGCTTTTCGACGACCACGCGGAACGTATCGCCGGGCCGCGTGTCGGTATAGAAGTCCAGGTCCCAGCCGAAGATCCGTGCGAGCTTGAGCGCCAGCACATCGCGTTCTCCTGCCGCCTCCACAGCGGCAAACAGCGAGCGTCGCACCGTGCCGCTGACCCCGGCGACCTCAGTTTGATAGCGCAGCGGGAGCAACTGGGCCGTCCACCCGGCCGCCGGGCCAGCGGTGCGGGTCAGCAGGAGCGCCTGCTGGCGATCTATGGTGTAACGCACCTGGCGTGGCTGCCCGTCGCCGTCGGTCCATAGGGTGACCCTCTGGCCCGTTTGGATGTGGCCTAGGTCAAAGATGGGCCGGGCAGCGGCGGCCATGGCGCGGGCCTGGCTGGCGGGCAGTCCCCAGGTCTGTTTTAGGAACTCCACCCAGGTGGCGCCACGGGGGATCCGAGCGCGACGGGGAGGCGCGGGGGCCATTACGGGGCGGGCGGTGGCCGTCTTGGCCGCCGCGCGAGGGGCGGGTCTGGCCTGGCAGCCAGCCAAAACCAGCGCCGCGATCAGGCCGCAACCGCGGGCAAGCCGCCAGCCACCCCCGGAGGCGGGGCGGACCAAGGACGGGCGTGGAGTCCGGCGCACGGTGGCATTGTAGCTGCGAGTCGACCGCCCGCGGCAGGCTTTTTGCCGCTGTCATTCGCTTTAACTTGGAGACACTCTGGAGAGACCCCTTAAGCGCCAGCAGGCGCCCGTTGCCGGCCGTCCCGCCCCGGCATCCGCCGCTGAATGCTGGGGACCCCGCCCAGGCGCAGGCCCCGCTAGCGGCGGGGCCGTCCAGAATCGGGCGGCTGAGCCGCCCTGGCGCGGCCCGGCTAGGAGGGCTTGTGCGGGGGAGTGCGCAGCTTGCGGCCGATGCCCTGCACTACAAGCTTGGTTGCCAAAAACCCCAAGGTGGTGGTGAAGCCCGCCGCCAGTACCCCCGCCGTCACTTCGAGAACGCCAGACATGATTTCCTTGTCTACCCTTTTAAGCAAGCCACTTGCCAATGAGGAGATGCGACGGTGCGACGGCGAATGGTGCGCGCCTGCTTGGCATCGCGGCGGCGCGAAGCCAAATCGGGTCGTGGCGAGAGCTGTCGAAGAGCATCTCCCGATGGGTCCTTTTTACCCGTGAGTGCGCAAGGATTACCCGTCGGCGCATCCGGCGCCCGAGGGATCCGGCGCCGGTGGCGGTTTAAAATACCTGTTGTGGACGCACCGGCGACATGGAGGGGGTCCGCGGCGGCCGCGCGATGGAGTGACTGGCTGACGCCGGCCAACGTGGTGACCGAGCTGCGGCTGGTGAGCGTGCCGGTGGTCGTCGCCGCAGTCTTGGACCGGGCCTTTGGCTGGGCGCTTTTTCTGGCCCTCGCCGCCGGCCTCAGCGATGGCCTGGATGGCTGGCTGGCGCGCCACCTGCCGCGGCCGGCGCCGGCATCGCAACTGGGTGAGTATCTCGATCCGATCGCCGACAAACTGCTGCTCAGTTCTTTGTTCGTCGCCTTATCCCTGGCGGGCGCCCTGCCGTGGCTCCTCACCATCCTGGTGTTTACCCGCGATCTCTCCATCGTGGGGGCTTCCCTGACGGTGTATTGGCGTACCGGGTTCCGAGATTTCCGCCCCACCTATGTGGGCAAAGCCAATACGGTGGCCGAAATGGCCACGGTGGCCTTGGCGCTGCTGAACCATTTCCATCCCGCGGCCTGGAGCTGGCAACTGGAGTGGCTGGGCTGGGGCGCCATCTTCGCCCTGACCTACGGGTCGGGGATTCATTATGCATTCGTCTGCGCCCGCCGCTATCATGGCTGGCGGGCTGAAACCGGCCGCCTGGCGGCGTAAGCGGCTCAGTACCCGATTCTGGACGGCCCCACCGCTCCACCCCAAGGCGCGCCCTTGCGTGCCGGGGACCCCGGAACCGAGGGCGTGCGGCTGTGGCTTGGCGGCGCCCGCCCGGGCTTGTTCCTAGCGCTGTGGGCATCTCCAAGTTGCGCGACCCAGGGACCGGGGCGAACCACCCTTTTTGTGACCGGCGCGCATCGAATTTTGATCATGCCGCCAATTCCGAGTTCTGCCGGCGAGGCGGGCAGGCGAGTTTTGCCCTGGGCGCGCGGCACCACCCACCGCGTGGCCACGGGCCTGCGTCAGTTCGGCGAGCGTATGGAGGGCTGGAAGAGCGAGGGGCGGGAATGGCTGCGCCTGGGACGGCGGTTTCTCCACCAGGTGCGCGATCCGCAAGGCCGGCAACGGCATATGGTGACCTTGCTGGCGCTGGCGGCCGGGGCGGGGCTGGTGGTGGGCCTTTGGACGGGCCGACGACGGGAGGATTGAGCCGCAATGAGTTCCCTGCCCCTTTCCAGCCAGGAGCTAGCGGCGCAGATGAACCAGCGGCGCGAGGCCATCGGCGCCACGGTGGAGCGGCTCCGCCTGCGGCTACGGCGTGATCTGGACGTGCCTCGCCAACTCGCCAACCATTCCGGTCTGGCGCTGGCGGTGGCGGCGTCGGCTGGCTGGCTGGCCGGACGGATGCTGCGGCGGATGCTAGGCTAAGCACGAGCCGTTGCAGCCGGCCCGCGTCCTTGTCCCGCGGCATCTCCACTCACCGCCCTTCCGAGCCCGGCGCGCCGTTGCGCCTGCGGCCCGCAACGCTCGCGGACGCGCCGCGGTTATGGGCCGTGGACCAGGCTTGCTTTGCGGCCGAGATCGCCTACACGCGGGAGGAGTTGAACAGCTTTCTGTCCGCGCCTGGGGCTTTCGCCCTGGCGCTGGAGACGGAGAGCGGGGATCTGGGTGGGTTTGTGCTCGCGGTGCCGGGGCGCAGGCGCGGGCATATCATCACGCTGGACGTATTACCCGCCTGGCGCCGCTGCGGCTGGGCCCGGCGCTTGGTGCTGGCGGCTGAGAGGCGGTTACGCGCCGCCGGCTGCCAGCAAGTCGGCTTGGAAACGGCGGTCAATAACACCGCCGCCTTGGCGCTCTACGCTCGCCTAGGCTACCGCGTGCAACGCGTGCTCCGCGGCTACTACCCGGGCGGCCTGGACGCGCTTGCGATGCGCAAGTCCCTGCCCGGTCCCAACGCTGGGCCATAATGGAAGTTCCCCCATTCCCCGGGAAATCTCTACATGGCGATTTCGGCGAACCAACTGCGTTCTGGCATGGTCATTGTGCATGACCAGCAGCTTTTTTCCGTCTTCAGCATCACCCACCGCACGCCGGGCAACCTGCGCGCCTTTGTTCAGGCCAAGCTGCGCAACTTGCGCAACGGCGCGATGATCGAACACCGGTTCCGCTCCGAGGACCGGGTCGAGCGTGCGGTCCTGGACGAGACCGAAATGGAGTTTCTGTACAGCGACGACGGGGATTATCACTTCATGAACACGGAGAGCTACGAGCAGATTCACCTGACGCAGGACACGCTGGGCGATGCCGTCAAGTACCTGCTGCCCAACTTGCGCATCCGAGTGGCGTTTTACGAGGGGCGGCCGGTGTCCATCGGGCTGCCGCCGGCGGTGGAACTGCAGGTGGTGGAGACCGAACCCGCTCTGAAGGGAGCGACTGTTTCTAACGTCACCAAGCCGGCCACGCTGGAGACCGGGCTGGTCGTCCAGGTGCCGCCCTTCATCAGCTCCGGCGAAAAGATCCGCGTGGATACCACCGAAGGTCACTATCTGGAGCGGGTGAAATAGGCGCCCGCGGGGGTCCAGGACCGGACCCTGACGCCGACACGTCCGACCGGCCGGTTGCTTGCCGCCCTGGCGCCGAGACGCCAGAATAGAGAGGGCAGGCGAGGGAGAGCGGAGCGCCGGGGAAGGATTGCCGCATGCAGAGTTTGGCCAGCGCCGCAGGTCTCGACCTGCTCGATGAACTCCAGATCGTATCCAAACAGCTGTACCGGGATCAGCCGGCGGCGGCGCTGGTGGAGGCGTCGCTGCGCCGGGAGGAGAGCGAGCTGGCGGCCAACGGGGCGCTGTGCGCCGCAACCGGGAAGTTCACCGGGCGGTCGCCACGCGACCGCTTCATCGTCCGCGACGGCTCCACCGAGGGTCGGGTGGCGTGGGGCCGGGTGAACCAGCCCTTAAACCCGCACCATTTCGATAAGATCCTGCGCCGCGTCCAGGACTACGTTCGGGGGCGGCAACTGTTCGAGCAGCGGCTCTATGCGGGCGCCGACCCGGAGCAGCAGCTTTCGGTGCGGGTGGTTACGGAGTTGGCCTGGCACGCGCTTTTCGCCCATCAGTTGCTGCGGCGGCCCAGCGCCGAAGAGCGCGGGCGGTTTCAGGCGGAGATGACGGTGTTGGACGTACCCGGTTGCCGGGCGGCGGGGCCGGAGGATGGCGTGAACTCCGAGGCCTTCGTGCTGCTGAATTTCGAGCGCCGCGTGGTGCTGATCGGCGGCACCTATTACGCCGGCGAGATCAAGAAATCGGTCTTCTCGGCGCTCAATTTTTTGCTGCCGCCGCGCGGCGTGCTGCCGATGCATTGCTCGGCGAACATTGGCGCCAGCGGCGATACGGCGCTGTTTTTCGGCCTCTCCGGAACGGGCAAGACCACGCTCTCGGCCGACACCGAGCGGCGGCTGATCGGCGATGACGAGCACGGCTGGGGGCCGGAGGGGATCTACAACTTCGAGGGCGGCTGCTACGCCAAGTGCATCCGGCTGGCGGAGAGCCGGGAGCCGCAGATTTGGCACGCCATCCGTTTCGGCGCCGTCCTGGAGAACGTGGTGCTGGACGCGGCGACGCGGGCGCCTCGATACGACGACGCCAGCCGGAGCGAAAACACGCGGGCCGCCTATCCGCTGGAGTACATGGAGACGGCGGTGCCCAGCGGGCGCGGGCCGCATCCCTCGCATGTGGTGTTTTTGACCGCCGACGCCTTCGGGGTGCTGCCGCCGGTGGCGCGGCTGACGCCGGCGCAGGCCATGTACCACTTCCTGTCCGGCTACACCGCCAAGATCGCCGGCACCGAAGCGGGAGTAAAGGAGCCCCAGGCGACGTTTAGCACCGGCTTCGGCGCGCCGTTTTTGCCGCTCTCGCCGCTGGTGTACGCCCGCATGTTGGGCGAGCGGCTGGCGGCGCATCAGGTGCCCTGCTGGTGGATCAACACCGGATGGTCGGGCGGCGGCTACGGCACGGGGCGCCGGATTCCGCTGGAGGTGACGCGGGCCATCGTGCGCGCCGCCTTGGCGGGCCAACTGAACGACACGCCCTGCGCCCCAGACCCGGTGTTTGGCGTGGCGGTGCCGCGGGCGGTGCCGGGCGTACCCGCCGAAATGCTGCAGCCGCGGAGCACCTGGCGGGATCCGGCCGCCTATGACGCCAAGGCGCGGGAATTGGCGGGCCGCTTCGCCGCGAACTTCCAACAGTTCGGAGCGGTAGCGGAAACGATTCGCGCCGCCGGCCCAGCGGCCTAGCCGGGCCGAGGCCAACGGCGAAGGCGGATTACCAGCCGCCCTGGCCGCCGCCCTGGCCGCCCAACACGCCGCCCAAGAGTCCGCCCAGCGCTCCCATGCCGACGGCGGTGCCCGCGCCTCCGCCCCTGGAGCCCGCCTGCGCGGCGATGCGGCTGACCAAGCGGTCGAACGACAGCGTCTGCAGGATGAGGTCGCCGGGACCGGTGAGGACAATAAAGAACATGCCCTCGCCGCCGAACAACAGGTTTTTGAAGCCCTTGACGAACTCGATGTCGTAGCTCATGCTGGCATCAAAGGCCACCACCGTGCCGGTATCAATGCGCATCTGCTCGCCCGGACCCAATGTGCGGCGAATGAAATGGCCGCCCGCATGTACCAGCGCCGCGCCGTTGCCGGTCAGTTTTTGCAAGATGAAGCCCTCGCCGGCGAACATTCCATAGCCGAGGCGGCGGGTGAAGGCGACGCTGACGGAGACCTCCGGACTGCAGCACAGAAACGAGTGACGCTGGCAGAGCCACTCCTTGGCGCCCACCGGCAGGGGATGGATGGTGCCAGGATAGGGCGCCGCGAAGCAGGCCTCGCCGCCGCCACTGGGACTGGCAAAGCCGGAGAGAAAAAAGGAATCTCCCGCCATCGCCCGCTTCAGCCCGGCGAACATGCCGCCGCCGGTGCTGGTTTGCATTTGCACGTCGCCATGCATGTAAAGCAGGGCGCCGGGTTCGGCCAGCACGCCCTGGCCGGCGCCGAGCTGGAAGATGGCGGCTTGCATCTCATAGCCGACCACTTGATAGGGCACACCGGCCAGTTGGCCGGCGGCGTTGGCGGTGGCGAGGGCGGGCAGCGGCGCGCCACAGCGGGTGCAGAAGCGGGCATCCTCCGGCAAGCCGGCGGCGTGGCAGGCAGGGCAAGACGTCATGCGTCCACTGTAGCAGGCAGGATCCGCGCGGGGCGATGGCGTCGCGCTCGCGCCTAATCCCAGGGCAGCACGGCGAGCGCTTGTATGGCCCAGCCGGGGGCAGCGGGCGCCGCTGATGGCCCACAGGCTCCTGTACACGCGGTCGCGGTGCGCGAGCGGGCCGTGGAGAGCCCGGGCGAGCGGGCCGCCCCCCCGCTCCTGGCCTAAGGGTTTTCTTAGCCGCAAGGACAGTCTCTCAATGATCACCATCGTGCCTGCCGGCCAGCTTGATCCCCGTGGAGCGCCGGAGCCAACATGGGACTTCACCCGTGTCCGGTCCCCAACTCCAACCCGTACCTGCGGACAGCAACCCGTCCCGCCCGCCCGCGCAAATCGAGTCGCTGCTGCGCGCCGCCTGGCGCGAGCCGGAGCATTTGGACGAGGCACTGCGGCGACTGGCCGCGGCGCATGGATTGACGGCGGCCGGGCTGTATCACATCAGCGGGCCGGATTTTGTCCGCCGGGTGGCGGCGGGCGCCGAACTGGGACCATTGCCCGTGCGGGTGGCGGTGCAGAGCGGCGGGTTGTGGGCGGAGGCGTTGCGCCACGATGCCCCGCGTTTTCTGCCGCCGGACGTTGCGACCGGCCGCCCGGCGCGGGCGGCCTTTCCGGCCCGGATCGCCGTGCCCGGCGGCCCAGTGGGGGAATGGGTGTTGTATGCGGAATCGCCGGCGGAGCTGGCGCTGGACGCCCGCCACGCGCTGGCGGAGTGGACGGCGGCGCTGGCCGAGGCCGGGCAGAACCGGGCGACTCTGGCGGCGGCCCGCGCCGCCGCCCAGCACTGGTCCGGCTTGTTCACCGACTCCCCGGTGTGGTTTCACACCGAGCATGCCGACGGCGCCATCGCGGAGATCAACCGCGCCGGGCTGGAGGCTCTGGGCCGCGAGCCGGACGAGGTCGTTGGCCGGCGATTGACGGAGTTTTGCGACCCGCAGAGCCCGCCGCCCGCGGCCGGTGCCGCAGCCCCCACCGGCGGCGCGCCCCCGGCGGAGATTCGGGTGATGCCCCGCCAGGGCCCGCCGGTGACCATGCGCCTCTTCCAACAGCCGGTCTACGTGGACGGGCAGCTGGCCGGCGGGCGTTGCGTCCTGCTGAACGTCACGACGGAACGGGATCTGGAGCGCCAACTGGTGGAGGCGCAAAAAATGCAGGCGGTGGGCACCCTGACCGCGGGCATCGCCCACGATTTCAACAACCTGCTGACCACCGTACTGGGACAGATTGAGCTACTGCGGCTGCGTCATGCCCGGGCTTTGCCCGACGACGCGGTAGACCGGCTGGGGCGGATGGAAAAAGCGGCGCGGCGGGCTGCGAATTTGGTTTCGCAACTGCTGGTTTTCTCCCGGCATGATCCGCAGCAAATGGCGCCGGTGGAAATCTGGGCCGCCGTGCTGGCGACGGTGGAGTTGCTTCGGCACGGGCTGCCGGAAAATATTGAGATCCGGCGCGAGAGCCGCCTGGCGGAGGCGCGCATCTGGGGCAGCTTGGGCCAGCTGCAGCAGGCGTTGGTGAACGTTGCGGCCAATGCCTTGGCGGCGATGCCGGAAGGCGGCGCCTTGACGTTCGCGTTGGAGGTGGCGCCGCCGCCGCCTCGCCCGGGTCGGGGAGGATCGGCGGCGGAGACGCCGGGCGTGGCGGTGTTGAGCGTCAGCGACAACGGCTTCGGCATGACCGAGGCGGTACGGCAACGGGCGTTCGAGCCGTTTTTCACCACCAAACCCTCCAGCGTAAGCAGCGGGCTAGGGCTGGCCATCGTCTACGGCATTGTCCAGGCCCACAAGGGGCAAGTCGAGATAGAAAGCGCCCCCGGCCACGGCACCACGGTGCGCATGTATTTCCCCTTGCTCGCCGCCGATCAGGCGGCTGCGCCGCCGGATGCGGCCGCGCCCGGCGGCGGCGAGCGCATCCTGTTGGTCGAGGACGATCCGGCCGTAGCGGACACCACGGCGCAGATGTTAACCAGCGCCGGCTACCGCGTCAGCACCGCCCACCGCCCGACCGAGGCGCTGGAGCTGCTGCGCGCCGCGGCCGAGCCCTTCGACCTGATGTTGACCGATGTCACCATGCCGGAGATGACCGGATATCAGTTGGCCGACCGGGTGCAGGCCGAGTTCGGCCCGATGCGAGCGCTGTTCATCACCGGGTATGATTTTCGCACCACGCCCGGTTCGAGCTCCCGCTTCCTGCTGCAAAAACCCCTCAACCTGCGCGACCTGGCAGCGGCGGTGCGGCAAACCCTGACGGCGGAATTGGCATGAGCAGCGGCGTGAAGCCGGGCGGGACGGAGCTCAGCGGCGGCGCGACGAGCACGGGCGAGCCGATGCGCCTGCTCATCCATGCGCCCCAGCCGCTGCTGGCGCGGCTGCTGGCGGAGTCGCTGGCCGCGCGCGGCTATCAGACCCAGGTCGAGGCCGAGTTGGCCGCATTGGCCGCCGCCGACGACTGCTTGCCCGCGGCGGCGCTGCTGTTGACCGGCTCCGACACGGTGCATGGCTGGCTGGCGGCACAGCCCCCGGCGCGGCGGCGCAAATGCCTGGTGCTAGGCGATGGCGATCTGGACCGCTTCGCCGACTTGGATTGCCGTTTGGTCTCGCCCGCCGATAGCCTGGAGCGCATTGAGCAGGAGTTGCGGCATCTCTCCCCGGCCGAGACCGCGCCGCGGCAGACCCTCCTGATCGTGGACGACGACCCTGACACCCGGGCCACCATCCGCGAGTACTTCCAGGCGCTGGGCTACGACTGCCGCAGCGCCGCCAACGGCGCCGAGGCGCTGACGCGTATTCGCGAGGAGACGCCGCATGTGATCCTGCTGGACCTGAACATGCCGGAGCTCGGCGGGCTGGACTTCCTCAAGATGGTGCGGCGGCTGGATAACAGCTTCGGCATCGTCGTGGTCACCGCCCTGCACGATCCGCGCGTCGCCGCCCGCGCCGTGGCCGCCGGCGCCTTCGACGTCATCGAAAAACCGATCAACTTCCAGCACCTGGCGTACTTGGTGCGGATTCAGATCTCCTACCGCGAGGCGCGGGCCCGTTAGCCGCGTTCCACCGCCAGGCCGACGGCGTTACCGCCGCCCAGGCACAACGCAGCGATGCCACGGCGGGCATTGCGCCGCTGCAGCTCGTACAGTAGCGTCACCAGTATCCGGGCGCCGCTGGCGCCAATGGGATGGCCCAGCGCCACCGCTCCGCCGTTGACGTTGATCCGGGCGGGGTCCAGCCCCAGCTCCCGCGTCACGGCCACCGCCTGGGCCGCGAAGGCCTCGTTCAGCTCGTAGAGGTCCACCTCTTCGCGCTTCCAGCCGGTCTTCTTCCAGAGGATGCGGATAGCCTCCACCGGCGCCATCATGACCCACCGGGGCTCGATGCCGCTGGTGGCTTGGGCCACGATGCGGGCCATCACGGGGCGGTTCAGTTCCCGCGCCCGCGCGGCGGTGGTGACCACCACAGCGGCGGCGCCGTCATTCACCCCCGGGGCGTTGCCGGCGGTGACGGTGCCGTCCTTTTTGAAGGCGGGCTTGAGGCCGCGCAGCACCTCGATCGAGGTGTCGGGGCGCGGCCCCTCATCCTTGTCCACCAGCACCGGCTGCCCCTTCTTTTGCGGCACGCTGACGGGGATGATCTGGCCGGCCAATCGGCATTCCCGCATCGCGGCGACCGCGCGCCGGTGGCTTTCCAGCGCGTAGGCGTCCTGCTCCTCGCGGCTGACGTGATAGCGCTCGCTGACCAGCTCTGCGGTTTGCCCCATGTGAAAGTCGTTGTACACGTCCCACAGGCCATCGTGGATCATCGCGTCCACCATCTCCACGCTGCCCATTTTCAGGCCCTGGCGAGCGCCGGGCAGCAGGTAGGGGGCGTTGGACATGGACTCCATGCCGCCGGCGACCACGACGTCGCTCTCGCCCAGGCGCACCGCTTGGTCCGCCAGCGCCACCGCTTTCAGCCCGGAGCCGCAGACCTTATTGATGGTCAGGGCGGCGACGCTGGGTGGCAGCCCGCCGAACAGGGCGGCTTGCCGTGCCGGGTTCTGCCCCACGCCGGCCTGCACCACGTTGCCCAGGATGCATTCGCTGATTTGGGCCGGTTCCAGTTGGGCACGCTGCACCGCCTCACGCACGACGATGGCGCCCAGCTCCGGGGCGGTCAGCGGCGCCAAGCCGCCTAAAAATTTGCCCACCGGCGTGCGCACGGCGGAAAGAATGACCGCGGATTCCATGGCCCCGACCTCTGATTCCCAGTATAGGCGGCGGGCGGCGCGGGCCGAGCGCGAATGATATGGTAGCGGGATGGCCGGGGCGGACCTAGTGAAGCAGTTCCGGCAGGCGTTTGCCGCGCGCGCGCCGCAAGCCGGCGGCGAGCGCCTGTTGGCGCTGGAGGGCCCGCGCCTGATCGCCGAAGCGTTGCGCGCCGGGGCGCGCCTGGAGGCGGTCCTGTTCAGCGCCGCCGGCGACGCGCGCTTCGCCGCCGCGCTGCGGCCGCAGTTGTCCAAGCATTGCCGCGTCGAGACGGTCGGGGACCGGGAATTTTGCGCCGCCATGGACGCCGAGCATCCCCAGGGCGTGGCCGCGCTGGCGCGCTGGCGGCAGCGGAGCGCCGAGGATCTGTTCGCCGCACCTCCCGCTGGGCCGCCGCTGCTGCTGGCGGCGGCTGGGCTGCAAGATCCCGGCAACCTGGGCACGCTGATCCGCGCCGCCGATGCCTTCGGCGCCGACGGCGTGGCGGTGCTGGCGGGCAGCGTGAGCCCGTTCCATCCCAAAGTGCTGCGCGCCGCCGCCGGCTCGCATTTTCATTTGCCGGTGGCCGCCGACGCCGCCGTTGGGGAGTGGATCGGGCTCTGCCAACGGCACGGCGTCGTCCTGGCTGCGGCCGCGGCTCATGGCAAGATCCACGCCCCGGAGGCGGATCTGAGCGGCGGGCTCTGCCTGGTCATCGGGCAGGAGGCGTCCGGCGTTCCCCGCGCGCTCCAGCGGGCCGCCCAGCTGACCCTGGCCATTCCCATGGCGCGTCCGGTGGATTCGCTCAACGCCGGCATCGCCGGCGCCATCCTGCTGTATGAGGCACGGCGGCAGCGCGCCGCGGCCCCGAGGGGAGAGCGCGATGGCGACGCTGTTTCCTGAGC
>JBOGKW010000025.1:0-27808 GCA_050746205.1 Terriglobales bacterium
GGCCCGGCCCGGGCGCGGCCCGGGCGCCACCGGCGCCCGACGCGACAGCCGCGGCCGCGGGCCGTGGCGACTCCTCCACCAGGCTCACTGGTTGACCCCGCTGGCGAGAAAGCCGCCATCCACCGCCAACACGTGGCCGGTGACGAAGCCGGCGGCGCGGGAGGCGAGAAATACCGCCGCGCCCACCAATTCCTCGACCTGCCCGAAGCGGCCCATCGGCGTGCGCAGCAGCAGCTCCTGGCCGCGAGCGGTGCCGTCGAGCAACTCCCGGTTAATATCCGTGCGGAAGACGCCGGGGGCGATGGCGTTGACCGTGACGCCGCGCCGCGCCCATTCCACCGCCAGCGAGCGGGTCAGCGAGGCCACCGCCGCTTTGCTGGCGGCGTAGGCGGCGACTTCATACATGGCGACAAAGGAAGTCAGCGAGCCGATGTTGACGATGCGACCGTAGCCGCGCTCCAGCATGCCGCGGCCAAAGACCTGGCAGGCGAGCAGCGTCCCCGTCAGGTTCGTGTCTAGAATGCCTTGCCATTCGTCCCTGGGCACCTCCAGCGTCGCCCGACGCCGCGTATAACCGGCGCAGTTCAGGAGAACCTCCACGGTGCCGAACTCCGCCTCCGCCTGGGCGTGCAGCGCTTCCAAGCTGGCGCGGTCGGTCACATCCGCCGCCGCCGCCACGCCCCGCCGCCCCAGGGCGGCAATCTGGCGCGCCGCCGCCTGGGCCAGCGGCAGCCGGCGCCCGGCCACGGCCACGTCCGCGCCCGCCCGTGCCAGGCCCAGCGCCAAGGCGAGGCCGATGCCCGAAGTTCCGCCCACCACCACCGCGTGCTGCCCGGCCAGATCCAGTTCCTGTAGTCCCATCGCGTTGCCGTCCCTTCCACCGCCGGTTCTACTGCCCGCGGCTTTCCGCGCCGCCTTGGGCTGCGCCCCCGTGCCCACCACCAAGCTCGGCAGGCGCAGGTACTCCACCGCATTGCGGTGGCAAATTCCCCAACGATCCCGCCCACCAGCTCCTCGTCGGCGGGCAACTCGCCGCGGCCCATCGCCGTTTGGGAACACGGCAGGATAACACCGGGTGCGGGGCCGCCGTCCCGGCGGAGGGGTCCACCGCGGGCGGAAAGGCCCCACCGCCGTCCCGCTCGGCTCCTGGCGCAGCCGTCCCGGCTCCGGGGTTCTGCCGGCGTGGGGTAGGCTTCCCGGCGGCCGAGTTGAGGCCGACACCGAGGCCCGCGAGGCGCCGGCCCCACGGCTATTCGTAGCGGAGGGCGGCGATCGGGTCGGCGTGGGTGGCGCGCAGCGCCGGCGCCAGTGAGGCCACGGCCGCCACCGCCGCAATCACGACGGCGATGCCCACCAGAACGGGCGCCACCGGCAGCGGGTACAACGGCCCGAACAGCGCGGCCAGCAAGCGCGGCATAAGCGCCGCCACGGCCAGGCCCAGCGCCAGACCCCAGAAGGCGGTCCGCGCGGTCTCCCGCGCCACCAAGCGCGCGATCTCTCGCCGCCGCGCCCCCAGCGCCATGCGCAGGGCGAACTCCCGCGTCCGCCGCGCCGCCAGATAGGCGATCACGCCGTAGAGCCCCACCGCCGCCAGGGCCAGCGCCAGCGGGCCAAACACGGTAACCAATTCCGCCATGAACCGGCTGCCACCCTGCTCCGCCAAGGTGGCAAAGCCGGTGACCTCACCGATTTTCACCGTCCGCCCCGCCGTTCCCGCCCAAATCGCCCGGTCCAAGGCCGCCGCCGGCGGCATCGCGCCGGGCCGGCTGCGAACGAGCAGCGTCATGCCCCGCACTGGCGCCTGCGCCAGCGGCAAATAGACCTGGAGGTGGTGGTGCATCTGGCCGACGTAATCCTCCACATCCCCCACCACGCCCACAATCTGCCGCCGCGTCCAGCCCGGCCCCTCGTGCACGGTCAGAAACTGCCCCACGGGATTTTTGCCGCCGAAATACCGCCGGACCATGGTGGCGTTCACCAGCACCACGGGAGGCGCGTGGGCGGTATCGGCGCGGCGAAAATTGCGGCCGGACAGAAGCGGCGCACCCAAGGCGGGCAAATAACCTGGACTGACCGTATAGATCTGGGCACGGGTAGCCTTCTTGCCGGCGTGGCGGACGGCATGCGAGTCGTAATGGACGAGCGGCGGTATTTGCACCCATCCCGCCGCCGTCACGCCCGGCAGCCGCCCCACCCGCGCGGCGATGCCGGCGAAATACGCTGCGCGCCCGGCGGGCAGCGTCACGGCGGGCGGCGGCAGGGTCACGCTGACGGTTTCGGTGTTTTGCGCCGGAAATCCATAGGGCCGGGCAAAGATGTCCACCGTCTGTTGCACGATAAAGGCGGTGCCCGCCAGCAGCACCACGGCCACCAGAATCTCCGCCCCGATCAGGATGCGGCGCAGCCGGCCACGGTCCGCGCTTATGGCCCCCGCCGAGGCGGCCTTCAGCACCGATTGCGGATCGGCACCCGCCATCTGCCAGGCCGGTAGCAGGCCGAAGACCAGGACGGAGACCAGGGTCGCGGCGGCGGTGAAGGCCAACACCGCGCCGTCAATTGGCAGCGGGATGTTGCGGACAAACTCATTCCAGTTCATGCCGAGGCGCATCAGCTGAATGCCCCAGGCCCCGCCGAGCAGGCCCAAAGCGCCGCCCGCGGCGCCCAGCAGCAAACTTTCCGCCAGCATTTGGCGCGCCACCCGGCCGCGACCGGCGCCGAGCGCGGCCCGCAGCGCCATCTCCTGCCGCCGCGTCTCCGACCGCGCCAGCAGCAGCCCGGCGATGTTGGCACAAGCGATCAGCAACACGAAGGCCACCGTGCCCATGAAAAACCACATGGCGCTGTCGGAGTTGGCAAACTGCCGCCGGGACTGCCGCAACGACAGTGCAACCAGCCGCCAGCCCTTGGCGCTGGCATCGTGCTTCGCCCGCCTTGCGCCCACCGCCGCCACCGCCGCCCGCGCCGCCGCCAGCGTCTTGCCAGGCCGCAGGCGGCCATAAACGTACAAGCCGCGCCAGGCGTTCGGGCCCGAGGCCAACTGCGCCGGGGCCAGCGCTAGCGGCGTCCAGGCCTGGGCAGGAAAGGACATGCCCCCGGCGCCATAACTCGCCGGCATGACGCCGATGATGGTGTAGCGGTGCGCGCCCAACTGCATCGTTTGGCCCAAGACGGCGCGGCTAGCGGCAAAGTGCGCCATCCAAAAGCGATGGCTTAAGATGACCACCCGCGCGCCGCCCGGTTCGGCTTCCTGGGCGGTAAACCAGCGCCCCAAGGCCGGCCGCACGCCCAGTAGGGGGAAAAATTCGGCGTCCACGCGCCGCACCAAAATGCGCGGCGCGGCGCCGCGCCGGACCCAATCGGCTGTCTCGCTCCCGCCGGTGGCGGCGATGGCGGCAAAGACGTTGCTGCCGCGCAGGGCGGCGAAATCGGTGCCGGTGATCGGCGCCTGGGTCCAACCGTGCTGATTTGTGCCGCTGATAATGGCCACCTGCTGGGGCCGGGCAATCGGCGGCTGCGCGAGCACAATGCTGTTGACAATGCTGAAGATGGCGACATTGGCGGCGATGCCCAACGCCAGCGTCAGGACAGCCACGGCGGCAAAGCCCGGGGCCCGGCGCCATTGCCGTAGGCCAAAGCGGAGATCTTGCCAGAGTGCGCGCATGCCCGGGATTGTGCACGCCAAGGGCCGCGCGACTGGGGCCGAACCCTTGTGTTTTCGGTCCCCTGCTGCTGTGCCGCCCACCAAGGGTGTCCGCCTGTGGGACGCCGCCGTCCGCTTCCGGACAGCTGCCGCGACCACCGTGGCGCAGCTAGCCCGCGGCTGCTGAGACACTCCACGCCCGCCGCGGGCCAAATACGGCGGCGCGCTTGGAACCACGGGGGCCGTCCCCGCTGGCGGTGCGGGGCCGATGAAAATCCCCCCGCCCGCCCCAGCCGGGCCCCAGGCAGGCGGGCCGCGCCGAGCTGTGGCGGGCGCCGGCCCCGGCCGGCATTTGAGCCGTGCCGCAGGACAGGGTACATTGGGGTGGTCGCGCCGCCAGTCGCGGGGGCGCCAAACGATATGCGGCGGCGCGCGGTAGGGGCCATCCTGGGGTTGTTAGCGCTCGGTGTTCTGGCGCTGGGCGTTCTCGCGCTAACCGGCTGCCGCGCCGCCGACGGCGGCGGCCGGATCATCGCCGTTATCCCCAAAGGCACGGAAAACCCCTATTGGCAGAGCGTCCACGCTGGCGCGGCGGCGGCGGCGCGCAAATACGGCTACCAGATCTGGTGGAATGGCCCGCCCCAGGAAACCGACTACACGCAGCAAGTGGACATCGTGGATGACGCCATCAGTCGCGGCGTCCAGGGCATTGTGCTAGCGCCGGCGCAGCAGCAGGCGCTGGTTCCGGCGGTGCGCCGCGCCGACCAGGCGCGCATCCCGGTGGCCATTATGGACTCCGGCATCGCCCTACCGCCCAGCGCTTATGTCAGCTACGTCGCCAGCAACAACCGTGCCGGCGGGCAGATGGACGCCGATTACCTGGCGCGGCTGCTGCACGGCCACGGCGACATCGCCGTGGTCGGCGTCGCCCCGGGCAGCGTCTCGACCGTGCAACGGGAGGACGGCTTCCGCACGGCGATGGCGCGGAGCTATCCCGGCATCCACATCGTCGCCTTCCAGTACGGCATGGCGGATGTGGCCAAGTCCCGCGCCGTGGCCGACGATATCCTGTCGGCCCACCCACATTTGGACGGCATGTTCGCCTCCAACGAAAGCAGCGCCTTGGGCTGCGTGCTGGCGCTGCGGGCTCACCATCTCGCAGGCAAGGTTCCGCTGGTCGGGTTCGATACCGACCCCGATCTCGTGCGAGCACTGCGCGATGGCACGCTGAGCGCGCTTATGGTGCAGGATCCCTACCAGATCGGCTACGACGGCGTGCAGGAACTGGCGCGCAAGCTTGCTGGCCAGCCCACCCCGGCGCGCATCCAGACGCCCCTACACCTGGTCACCGCCAGCAATATGCAACAGCCGGGCATGCGGGCGGTGCTATTTCCGCCCGTGTATCGCTGATCCTTGTGATGACCTTGGATCCCTCGCGCGGAGGCACGACTATTGCCCGCCCCGCTGCCTGATCCCGCCCCCGATCCGGCGCACGGCGCCCCGCCGCCGGTGGCGGTCGAGGCGATTGACAAGAGCTTCGCGGCGCCGGTGCTGCGCGGGGTTTCGGCGGAGTTCCGGGCGGGGGAGATCCACGCCATCCTGGGGATGAACGGCGCCGGAAAGAGCACGCTGATGAAGATCATCGCCGGCGCGCTGACCCCCGACCAGGGCGTGATCCGCGTCGCCGGACAGCCGATGCGGTTTCGCCATCCACGCGAGGCGCTGGCGGAGGGCATCGCCATGGTCTATCAGGAATTGGACCTGGCGCCTCACCTCAGCGTCGCCGCCAACCTATTGCTGGGCGCCGAGCCGGGCCGTCGTGGTGGCCGCCTCGATGCCGTCGCAGAGCGCCGCGCCGCCCAGCGCCTTTTGGACGACTGCGGTATCGCCCTCGACCCCGCCCGCCCGCTCCGCGACCTGCGCACCGGCGAGCGGCAACAGGTGGCCATCGCCAAGGGCTTCTACCGCGCGCGGCGCTTGCTGATTCTAGATGAGCCCACCAGCGCCTTGAACGCGGCCGAGGTCGAGGCCCTGTTTCAGTTGCTGGAGCGCCTCCGCCAGCAGGGCCTGGCGATGATCTACATCTCCCACCGCTTTGAGGAGTTGGCGCGCATCGCCGGGCGGGTCACGGTGTTGCGCAACGGCCAGGTGGCGCTTTCCATCTCCGCCACCCAGGGTTACTCCTGGCCGGCCATCGCCGCCGCCATGGTCGGCGAGGCGGTCGGCGTGTCCCGCGCTGGCGCCGCACCGCCGCCGGAGTCACCAGTGCGCTATGCGCTGCGCGGCGCCACGCTGCGTGGCCATTTCACCGGCCTGGACCTCTCGATTCGCGCCGGCGAGGTGGTGGGCCTGGCGGGCATCGCGGGCGACGGGCGGGCGGCGCTGGCCGAGTGCATCTTCGGGCTCCGGCGCTTCGATTGCGGCGAGGTCCGCCTGGACGGCCAGCCCGCGACCGCGCGAAGTTGCGCCGAGGCGGTCAGCCAGGGCCTAGGCTTCATTCCTGAAGACCGCGCTCGCGCCATCTGCCCGCATCTGCCGGCCACGGCCAACGCTACCTTGGCTTCCGTTTCCGCCTTCGCCTCCTGGTGGCGGCTACGGCCACGGCGGGAAGCGGCCATTGCCGCTGGTGGCTTGCGCGCCAGCGGCGTAGCGGAAACCCAATGGCCGCTTCCCGCCCGTGCCCTCAGCGGCGGGACGCAACAAAAGTTGCTCTTCGCGCGCTGGGTGGCGCAACCGAGCCGATTGCTGGTGCTGAATGAGCCGACGCGCGGCGTGGATATCCGCGCCCGCCGCGACATCCATCAGCAGATCACCGCCCGCCTCCGAAGCGGCGCAGCCGTGTTGGTGATCAGCTCCGATCTCGAGGAACTGCTGCAGCTCTGCCATCGCGTCCTGATCCTGCGCCGCGGGCGCCTCGGCGAGGAACTGAGCGGCGATGCGCTAACCCGCGAGGCCATCTTACTGGCCTCAGCCGGCGCGGCCGCCGCCGATCGGGCCGGCGCCGCCCAGGCCGGGAAAGGACCGGGGGCATGAACCGCTGGTGGAAGCGCCTGCTGCCCTACACCAGCCTAGCGCTGCTGTTCATCGTGTTGGCCGCCAGCTCGCCCAGCTTTTTGCGCCTGGAGAACCTGGCTGCCGTGCTGCGCCAAGCCACCGTGGTCACCATCATCGCCATCGGCGCCACGCTGGTGATGATCGCCGGTGAGATTGACCTCTCCGTCGGCTCCCTCGCCGCCCTGTCGGGCGTCTACACCGCCTTTGCCTTGCAGCACTGGGGCTCAACGGCCGCCGGGCTGGCGGCGGGCATCGCCTCTGGCGCGCTGCTAGGGCTGATGAACGGCGTCATCACCACCCGCCTCCTGGTGCCATCCTTCATCGCCACCCTGGGCACCATGGGCGTGTTCCGCGGCTGGGCCCTGCTGGTCACCCACGGAGTGCCGGTCACTGATATCCCCGCCGCCTTCGGGCAAATCTCCGACGGCTCCCTGTTCGGCGTGCTTCCCTATCCCGTGCTGGCGCTGGCCTTGGCCACCGCCATCGGCTATTACGTGCTGGGCCACACCCGCCTGGGCCGCTATTGTTTCGCTCTGGGCAGCAACCGCTCCGCCTGCGTGCAGTCCGGCATCCACGCGCGGCGCTATGTGCTGCTGATCTTTGTCGTCGCCGGCGCGTTCACCGGTCTCGCGGGCAGCATCGAAACTGCCCGCCTCATCAGCGGCCAGCCCACCGCCGGCATCGGCTATGAATTGGATGCCATCGCCGCCGTGGTCATCGGCGGCGGCACGCTCACCGGTGGCGAGGGCTCAATCTTCGGCACCATCGCCGGCTCGTTCGTCATGGCCCTGATCCACAACGGCACCGATCTGCTCGGCATCTCGCCATTTGTTCAGGAGATCATCATCGGCGCCGTCATCGTCGCGGTCGTAGGGTTGGATGAGCTGCGCCGCCTGCGCCTACGCCGCACCGAGGCGGTGGTATGACCCCGCCGGTGGCCGCCGAACGGCCAGACCGGACGCCTGTTCCACCCCCGCCCGCGCGGCCGCGGCCCATCATCTTGATCGGAGCCGGCGGCATCGCCCACGATGCCCACCTCCCCGCGTATCGCAAGGCCGGCTTTCCCGTCGTCGGCGTCTGTGACCTGGATCCCGCCAAGGCCGCCGTCCTGGCGGGGCAGTTCGGCATCCCGCGCGTCTTCACCACCGTGTCGGATGCGGCCCGCCAGGCTCCGCCCGAGGCGGTCTTCGACCTCGCCGTGCCGGCGCCCGCGCTGGCCGGCGTGATCGCCGCCCTACCTCCAGGCCGCGCTGCGCTGCTGCAAAAGCCCTTGGGCGAAAGCCTGGCCGAGGCGCAGGCCCTGGCCGCCCTGTGCCATCGCCGCCAACTCCGCGCCGCAGTCAACTTCCAGCTCCGTTATGCCCCCAACATGCTCGCCGCCCGCGAGCGGATCGCCGCCGGCATGCTGGGCCGGCTACACGCCATGGAGGCGCGGGTCAATGTGTACATGCCCTGGCAGCTCTGGAGGTTCTTGGCCCGCCATCCCCGCGTCGAGGTTCTTTATCACAGCATCCATTACCTCGATCTCATCCGCTCGTTTCTCGGCGACCCCATCGGCGTGTACGCCAAAACCCTTCGCCATCCCGCCACGCCGGCTATGGGTCCCACGCGCTCCGCCATCATCCTGGACTACGGCGAGCAATTCCTCGTCACCGTTAGCGCCACCCACCACAACGTGTTCGGCCCGGAGCATCAGGAAAGCTTCATCCGCTGGGAGGGCACGCGCGGCATGATGATCGCCCAGATGGGCGTCAACCTGGATTACCCCGCTGGCCGCCCCGACACGCTGGAATTCTTCACGCTGGAACAACCCGCACCGGAGCCCGCTGTGCTGGCCCCGGCTCCGCCGGGCAGCGCCTCGCCACCGGCCACGCCTGCGTGGCGCTCGGCGCCACTGGCGGGCAACTGGTTCCCCGACGCCTTCATCGGCTCCATGGCCAGCCTGATGCGCTGGGCGGACGACGCCGCTTGCCCCGCCCCCACCGCCGTCGCCGACGCCGTCCGCACCATGGCTTTGGTGGAAGCCGCCTATGAATCCAGCGCAGCAGGCGGCCGGCCGGTGGCAAAGGCGCAGCCGGAGGTGGCACCATAACCCCGGTCATTGATGCCCACCAGCACCTGTGGGATCTACAGCGCTTCCATCTGCCCTGGCTGGATGGCGTGCCCACGCTGCGCCGTGGCTTTCTGCCCGCCGAATATCGCGAGGCCGCGGCCGGCGCCGGTATTGTCCAATCCGTGTTCGTCGAGGCCGACGTGGCGGAGCCCGAGATGCTGGCCGAAGCCCAATATGTCTGCGCCGCCGCTGCCCGCGGTGAGGCCGCCTCCATCGCCGCCATCGTGGCCGCGGCGCGGCCGGAGGCGGACGACTTCCGCCTTCATCTGGACCGTCTCGCCGCGCTGGGCCCGATCGTGAAGGGCGTCCGCCGCGTCCTGCACACGCAGCCCGATGGCTGGGGCGAAACGCCGCGCTTCACCGAGAACGTCCGCGCCCTCGCCGCCTACGGCTTCAGTTTCGATCTCTGCCTTCGTGCCCGCCAGCTAGAAACCGCGCGGCATCTCGCCCGCGCCTGCCCCCAGGTCACCTTCATCCTGGACCACGGCGGCAACCCACCCATCGCCGGGGGCGAAATCGGGCCCTGGCGCCGCATGATCCGGGAGATCGCCCAGCCGGACAATGTGAACTGCAAAATCTCCGGGCTCGTGACGCAGGCGGGGCGCGGCCGCGCCAGCACTGCTCACCTGCGCCCCTACGTGGAACACTGCATCGAGTGCTTCGGTTGGGGGCGGGTCATGTTCGGCAGCGATTGGCCGGTGTGCACGCCGCACGCCACCTTGGCCGACTGGCTGGCCACGCTGCGCCGGATCGTCGCGGGCGAGACCGCGGAACATCACCGCCAGCTTTTTGCCGCCACCGCCGCCCGCGTCTATCGCCTCCCGGCGCCTCCCGCCGCGGCGGACGGTTCCCCCGAGCCCGCCGTCCCTGCTGGCGCAAGGCGATAGCGCGGGCTCGGGACCGCGGCGCCGGGCTACTTACTCCAGGTGAAACACTTCCTGCATGTCCGCCCACCATTCCTTCTCGCCGCGGCCCTCCATGGGCAATTGCATGGGCCGCATCAGCGCCCACCATTGCTGCGTCTTCGGGTCTTCCGCCAATTGGGCCATGTCGGCGGCGAAATCTCCGCCCATGTATTCGAAATAGCCGAACAGCAAATCACCCCACAAAAAAATGGAGTAGTTGCGGATGTGGGCCCCCGCCAGCGCCTGCCGCACCTCCGGCCACACCGCCGCGTGATGCCGAAGATACTCGTCCCTGCGCTCCGGACGCAGGCGCAAGCATTGTCCATATCGCCGCATCGCCGCTCTCCTTGCGCGTGTTCTGTTGCCCGGACCCGCCGCTCGCCGCGGCCCTTCCGAACCGCCGCGGGCCGCGCTCCGCGGCTTGGACCCGCTTAGCGCCCGGGCGTCACCGCGACCGAGCGCACCGTCAGACCCGGATGATCGAAAAAGATCTCCACTGAGTGCCGCCCCGCGCCGAGCGCGAACGGCGACGCAGAGAGCCATCGGGCGCCATTCCGGCGCAGGCGCTTGTCGGGTCCATTCCAGTCGTCCACGGTCAGGCTCAAGTGGGAGCCGCTCCCGGAAGCGATCACCTCAACGCGGTACAGCCCTGGCGCCGGGAGCGTAAAGCAGTATTCGCCATACCCCACACCCCAGGCTTGCCGCCAAATGTTTTCATCCCAGGGCGGCCTGTATATTGCCGCCGTTAGCGCCACCCCCTTGGCGGATACCGCCGCCGGCGGTACGGCGTGCGACAGTTGCGCCCGGACGCGGCCCACCGCCGGCGGGGGCAGCAAAACGGGGACCTGGTCCGCCGCGGTCTGAACGGTAACCGCGCCGGCCCGCGGCAGCACAAACGCCTCCTCGCCGGGTTCGAATCCCGGCACCGCCGGCAGTTGCGCCCCCGCCTGCCGCGCCACCGCCGCCTGCCGCCCGCTGACTAGCAGCACCGCGCCCGCCGCCGCGCGTCCGGCCCAGATCAACTGCGCCGCCCCGCGCGCTGCTTTCCGGACCCCGGCGGCGTTGGCCCAAGCGTCGTAATCCAACAGCCACGCTGCCAGGCCGTTGCGGGCTAACGGCCCGCGCAATCGCAGAGTGATGGGCGCCCAGCTGCCGCCCACAGCGGGCTTCACCCGCCAGGGCTGCATCACATGTGCCAACGGCCTCAGGTGCCGGGCGACGGTAACATCGCCGCGCACGTCGGGTGTGTACTCGCCCCAGGAAAACCGGCCAAACTGCCAAATCTCCCGCGGGCGGTAATGACCAGAGGTGATCTGCGCCAGACGCCGCCAATGCCGCACGGCCAGTTGCAAGTCCCCAATCGCCATCTGCCGCTGCCCGGCCTCTCCGGTCAGCAAATACGTCCCGGCCGCCGCGACGCCGCGGATCTTCGCTGCGTAATACAGGCCCAGTTCTCCCCAAGACAACGCGTCCGACCGCGCCGCCAGAAACGCCGCCCGGTAAGGCGCCGGCGGCGGTGCTATCCGCCCGGCGGCCAACGCGGCATGCGCTTCCACCTCCAGCCGCGCCGCCACAGCCAGCGGCGTCGCCGGAGGTCCGGCGGCGCCCGTTGGCGCTTCTTCGCCCGCCGCGACCGCCACATAGCGCGGGATGGTTTCCTCGCCACGCTCCAAGGTGTTGTTGAAGATCCAGGCCCGCAGGCCCTGATACAGCCCATTCACGCGGTAGTTGATCCGCGGCTGCTCCGCGGAGGTGTTCCACGAGCCGATGCCGCCCTCCACCATCCAATCTCCGTTCATGTAATTCCAGTGGAAGCGCGTGACTTCGGGCGCGATGCGGCCGGCGGCCTCGGTCGCCCGCGCCAAAGCCGGCCCGGCAGGGCCGTACCGTCGCTCGAATCCGCGTAGCCAGATCTGGTTTGACGCCTGGGCGTTATAGCCCAGCCGGCCAAACAGGGCGTACATCAGCCATTGCTTTTGGAACTCGTACGGCTCCATCTGCCGCCGCTGGAATCGCGGCGTGTCATAGTCGTCCCTTCCCGGCACGTCCGCCTCGGAGCCGAACGTGAACCCCGCCGCGCCCGTCCGCCGGAGATCCCGAATCATCCGCCGCACCAGTCCCGGATCGCCCCAGCGCAGCGTGAAGATATCGTCGTTCCGCAGGTGCCACAAGATCTGATACTGGTGCGGCTGGGAGAGCCAGGCGTGATTCGCCACGTGGGGCTGGGCCGATGAGATCGCGTGCTCGCCGTTGTATTTGATATCCAGGTACACCGGCCCATCGTGGTAGCCCGCCGCCGCCCGCGCCGTCGCCGCCGGTGTTCCGCCCCAATAGCGCAGGATGAACGGCACATGGCGCCGCCCTGACTCTTGGATGGCCCGGAAGTAGACATCGGCGATCCACGCCGCCCGTCGATCGGGCGTAATCACGCCCATCTGCTCCCCCTGCGTCGTGCCCAAACCGCGGAGATGGGGATATTCCCGCAGCACGGCGCGAATCGCCGCTCGAAGATAACGCCGCACCACGGGCGTGTTCACATCGCGCTCGGGCAGGTGGTGCGCCCGGGCGAAGCTCGGCGGCAGGTCCACATTCCAAGTCACCAGATAGACATCCAGCCCGCGCTCCCAAGCCATATGGAACAGCCAGTGAAAGAACGCCACCTGCGCCCGCAGGCGCGCTGGCGCCAAGCGGCTGGCTTCGGGATAGCCGGGCACGGAGACCAGTTCCGGCCAAGGGTCGGCGCTCCAAAACTCCAGCGCATTGAACCGGTCCCGCGCCAGCGTGTCGAGGAACGCCCGCCAATAGCTCCGCCGCCAAAACCAGGCATGACGGCGCAAATTGCGGTGGGAAAGATACAACGTCCCGGGTAGCGGCAGGTTGTATTTGAACGCGCGAATGGCCAGTTGCGGGCTCCGTGCCTCCGCCCGAATCTGTCCAAGCCGGCGCCCCGCGCGCAACTCCGCACAGAGTTGCAGCGCGCCATAGATAAGCCCGCGGGCGTCGCCGGCGGCGATCGTCACGCCGCCTGCATGAGGAAAGATGCGGAATGATTGCGCCGGGCCAGGCTCGAGCGCTAACCGGACCACCGGTCCGGTACCGCCAATTCGGTAACCCGCCGCGCGCAAGGCCCGTCGCACCTGCCGTGCCGCCCACGCCGCTTGTCCACCGGCCGCGCTGTTCGCTTCTTGCACCGCGGCTCCCGCTGCCGCGGCTAGTTTCCGCGCCGGCCGCGCCTCTGCCCTTCTCGCCCTCGGCATTCCCACGGCCGCCAGCAACATCAGCCCTAGCGCCGCCGGCAGGGTTGCCCCTCCGCGGTTGCGACGGCTGCGAGCCAACGGCGTCCCGCCTTCGCTGCGCGCTGCGATCGCCCGCCGGGAGTTGATTTTCATGCCGGTAACCCTACCACACGCCCACAGGCCGCACCAGCACCCCCGCGAAGCGCCGCCGGGCATTTCGCATCCGCCGACGCCGTTGGGGCGCCACGTCGCCGCGGTACAATCTCCGCAGCCGATCCCCGCGATTATGGCCGCGCCCGCCTTCGACCTCGCCCACGTCGCCGTCCTGGCCGCTCCAGCAGTGGACAATGTCGCCGCCGTGGTGCGGACGTTTCTGCCGGCTGGCACGCAGGTTCGGCTGCCCGGCGGCGCCGTGGTCACGCTGCCGGCCGCCGCGCACAGCGGGCAAAGCATCGCCCTGCGCCGCGTGGCGAAAGGCGCGCCGGTCGTGGCCCTCGGAGCGCCCTTTGGCATCGCTCGGCGCGCCGTCGCCGCCGGCGAGGTGGTGGATGCCCGTAATGTGAAGCCGGAGCTGCCGGCCCGGTGGCGCGCCCCGGCCCGCGGTGCGCGGACAGCGCCCGCCGCCGCCTCCAGCCCCGCCGGCGCATTTGCCGGCTTCCGCCGTCCGGACGGAGGCGTGGGCGTGCGCAACTATGTCGCCGTCGTCACCAGTGGCATGTGCGCCGCCAGCGAAGCCCGGGAAATCGCCCGCCGCGCCCGCGAGGAGTTGTATTCCCGCCAGCGCTATCCCAACGTGGATGGCGTCGTCGCCGTAGTCCAGGAGTCGGGCTGCGGCATGCCCGATGGCCGGGCCGTGGACTGCCTCAACCGCCTCCTGGCCCAAGCCCTGGCGCATCCCAACTTCGGCGCCGCTCTCTTCATTGACCTCGGCTGCGGCAAGACCTGCCTGGCCTGCTCCACGCCCCACCTGCGCGCGGCGGTGCCGCACTACAGTCAGCGCGTGCGGCCCTTGGGCATCCAGGCCAGCGGCGGCTCGCGCCGCGCCATCGCCGCCGGCCTGGAGCAGGTGGCGGAACTACTGGCCTTCGCCAACCAATGCCGCCGCCAGCCCGCGCCGCTGTCCGCCCTCAGCCTAGGCGTCAAATGCGGCGGCAGCGACCGCTGGAGCGGCCTAACCGCCAACCCTGCCCTGGGCTGGGCCGCCGATCGCCTGGTCGCCGCCGGCGGAACGGTGCTGATCGGCGAGGTGCCGGAGCTGCAAGGGGCCGCCCACCGAGTCTTGCTGCGCCGCGCCGCCAGCCCCGTCGCCGCCCGCAAGCTGGCTGCCGCCCAGCGCCGGTACCAGCGTTATGTCCGCATGTTTGGCGAGGACTACCGGGAAAATCCCTCGCCCGGTAACATTGCCGGCGGCTTAGCCAACATCTACCTGAAAAGCCTCGGCGCGCTGGCCAAAAGCGGCGCCTCCCCGTTGCGCGACGTCCTGGATTACGGCGAGCCCGCCGGCTCGCGCCGCGGTCTGATGGTCGTCTACTCCCCCGGCTACGACCAAATCTCGACCCCCGCCCTGTTCCTAGGCGGCGCGCAGATCGTCGGCTTCACCACCGGCCGCGGCACCGGCATCGGCTGCGCCTTGGGCCCGGTGCTCAAAATCGCTTCCAACTCCGCCTTGGCTCGCGCTAACGAGGACATTGACCTGGACGCCGGCGGCATGTTGCCCGGGAACGACGACGTCCAGCCGCCCCCAGCCACCCTGGCGCAAACCGGGCAGGCCATCTGGGAGCGCATTCTGGCCGTCGCCAATGGCGACTATCGTCCCCGCGCCGAAGCCAGCGGCATCCACGACGAGTTCAAAGTTTGGGAATCGCTCTGGCCCGCCCTCTAGTTGCTGCCCGTCTTTAGGATCGCCACCGCCGCCTGGGGCAAGATGAAGCGGAAGACTCTGCCCTGCCGCCGCAGCCTATGCCACTGCGGCCGGCCCGCCAATTTTCCCGTTCGCGGTGAGAACTTCACGCCGCCATAGGTCACGTCGCGGGAGGCGTCACTCGGCGCCGCCACCATCAGCAGCCGTGCGGCCGCAACGCCGGGCGCCGCCACCGTCACCGGCACGGCGGCGTCGAGGTCATGATTGACCACGAACACCGTCACCGGGCCCCTACGGCCGCGCTCCACCGCATAGGCGGTCACCGGCGCCGGCCCCGGCGCCGCCCCTCTCACCCGGGTCGTGAGTAACCGCCGTCCCTCGGCGTTTTTGGCAAAGGCATACATGGCGTAATAGAGCGGCCAAACGTGGTTGTGGTAGGCGACTTTGCCGCCCGCCATTTGTGGATCCACCCGCACGGCGTCGTAGTAATAGTGTCGACCGTGGTAGCCAAGACTAATCACCTCGCCGCCCTCATGGAAATTGACCCCGCGCATGCCTGCGCGCGCATTGAGGAACAGCCAATCCACGCCCCAAGCCGTCGCCGCGAATGCATTGGACACGCCGTTTTCGCCCTCGCAGGACACCGAGTTCCCTTCCCCATAGCGGATGGGATAACCCGCCTGGCGGGCAATTCGCACCCAACCCCGCGCCGTCTTCGCGTAGCGCGTCAGCAACCCGGGCGCCAGCAACTGCGCGATCGTCGGGTGCTGGCCGCCGCAGTGCGTCAGCGGGTAGTTGTGCACCGTCACCTGGCTCAGATCCTGATGGCCGACCGCCGCCAGAAATTCCTGCAGCCCCGCCGCGCCATGCCCCAGCCATTGGCAGCACATCGCCGGCCCCACGATGGGCACCGCCACCGTCGCCGGCTGGGCATGGAATGCCGCCGCGTAGGCGTGCCAGTCCCGCACCAGATCGGCGACCGAAAAGCCCTGCGGTCGGGCCGTCACGTCATCGTAAAGCCGGTGGCGGGAAAACAAGTCCGGCTCATTGCCGAACTCGAACCCCAGTAATGTGGCCTTCGGTCTGGCGCGCATTGCCCGCGCCACCGCCCTCCCATACGTGGCCGCCCAGTGGGGATCGTTCTGGGCCAGGTTGACGCCGACGAACAGCCCCCAGCCGGTGGCCGCCGAGGCGCGGGCGAAGCCGCGGACGTCGGCGCGGGTGATCGTGAAGTGGCAGCCTTGCGGGCGCGGCGCGGCTTGGGGCCGCCAGCAGCTATCATCGGTGCTGTTCCCGCCAATGCGCACCGTGCCGCCGCCCAGGTCGCGCATCAACTGGAAGAAGACGCGGTTGGGCGCGTCCGCCGGCCCGAAATAGTCCCGCGCCGCGGCATCCACCTCGATGCTGAAGCCCGCGAAGTTGCGGGGTATCCTTCGTCCCACCCGCGCGGTTTGCACGCGCACCCGGACCGGCGCCGCCACGCCCGCCGGCGCTTGCGCCGCCAGCCGCGCGGCGCCGAACGTCAGCAACCCGAGCGCCGCCAGCATCGCCGCTGCCGCTATCCCTCCGGTCCCGCCTGCCTGGCTCGCCATGCCTCCTCCTCGGTGTGACTCCTTGTGACCCTAGGATCATAACGCGGCAGCCCGCCGATGGACCCTGGCGCCCGAGCGGTGACCGGCGGGGACCGGCGTGCTCGCCTGTCGGTTTGCCCGCCGGACAGCCGCGACGGGCGCCCCGCGAGAGCGCATTAAATTAAGTGGGACAGGCGCCCCCGCTTTGGCTGGCGGTTCATTCGCGGCCACTTGGAGACGCCCTGAGCGCCCCCGGGCGTCCGTTCCCGGCCCGTCCCACCCCAGCATGCGCCGCTGCATGCTGGGGACCCATCGAAGCCCAGCCGCAGGCCCCGCCAACGCCGAGGCCCCCAGCGCTCAACAGCCCGCGCCGGGGGGAGCGGCCCGCGCTTCGAGCGGCCCGCCTTGGGGTGGAGCGGCGGGCCCGCCCAGAATCGGGCGGCTGAGCCGCCTTTCGCGCCGGGCGCAAACCTGGCAGACTGTTCTGGCGTCTGCTGCCCATGCGCCTCGCCGGCAAAACCGCCCTGCTCACCGCCGCCGGCCAAGGTATAGGCAGGGCCACGGCTCTCGCGTTCGCCGCTGAGGGCGCGCGGGTGATCGCCACCGACCTGGATCCCTCCTCCCTGGCGCCCTTCACCGCGCAGCAGCCCAACTTGGCAGCCCGTCGCCTGGACGTACGTGACGCCGCCGCCGTCGCGGCCTTGGCGGCTGAGCTCGGCGCGGTGGACATCCTGTTCAACTGCGCCGGCTTCGTGCATCACGGGACGATCCTGGACTGCGCCGAGGCGGATTGGGATTTCTCATTCGACCTGAACGTCAAGTCCGCCTACCGCATGTGCCGAGCCTTCCTACCGGCCATGCTCGCCGCCGGCCACGGCGTCATTCTCAACGTGTCATCCGTCGCCTCCAGCCTGAAAGGCACGCCCAACCGCTTTGTCTACGGCGCCACCAAGGCGGCGCTGATTGGCCTGACCAAATCCATCGCCGCCGATTACGTCGGCCGCGGCATCCGCTGCAACGCCATTTGCCCCGGCACCGTGGACACGCCCTCGCTCGCAGTCCGCATCGCCGCGCAAGGCGATGCCGCTGCCGCGCGTGCCGCCTTCGTCGCCCGCCAACCCATGGGCAGGCTGGGGCGGCCGGAGGAAGTAGCCGCGCTGGCGGTGTATTTGGCCTCCGACGAAGCCGCCTTCACCACCGGGCAAGCCTTGGTCGTGGATGGCGGCTGGAGCCTCTGACTTATGAAACTGCTACGCTACGGAAACCCCGGCCAGGAGCGGCCCGGCCGCCTGGATCCGGAAGGCCGAATTCGCGACCTCTCCGCCCATCTGCCGGACCTGGCCGGTGACGGCCTTTCACCCGCCTCGCTGGCTCGCCTCGCCGCCCTGGATTGGCGCGCGCTCCCGCTGCTCCCCGGCCAGCCCCGCCTGGGCCCCTGCGTCGGCGGCTGCGGCAAGTTTCTCTGCATCGGGCTGAACTACGCCGACCATGCCGCCGAAACCGGCGCCACACCGCCTGCCGAGCCGGTCGTCTTTATGAAAGCCACCACCGCCATCTGCGGGCCGGACGACGACGTCGTCCTTCCTCGCGGCACGGAAAAAACCGATTGGGAGGTGGAGTTGGGCGTGGTGATCGGCTCGCCCGCCAAATATGTCCCGTTGGAATCGGCCCTTGATTATGTCGCCGGCTACTGCGTGGTGCACGATCTTTCCGAGCGCGCCTGGCAGTTTGAGGGCACCGGGCAATGGGTCAAAGGCAAAAGCGCCGACACCTTTGCGCCCATTGGGCCGTGGCTGGTGACGCGCGAAGAGGTGCCGGATCCGCAGGCGCTGGAATTGTTTCTGGAGGTGGATGGGCGGCGGCGCCAGTCCGGCTCCACTGCCAAAATGATTTTCCCCGTCGCCTATCTGGTCAGCTATCTCAGCCGCTTCATGCGGCTCATGCCCGGTGACATCATCTCGACAGGCACGCCGCCCGGCGTCGGCTACGGGCAAAAACCGCCGGTCTATCTCCGGCCCGGGCAAACCATCCGCCTCGGCGTCACCGGCCTGGGCGAACAGCGCCAGCGGACGGTGGGGGAGTAACCGCGCATGACGCCGCAGGCCACCGTCACACAACCGCATGGCCTCGGGAGGGCGGAGGTGGCCGCGGTTGTTTTCTTCCCCGTCGCCGCGCTCCGCCGCCTATAATCAGGCTCGATGCCGGAAATTACCATCACGCAGCCGCATCGCCTCGGGCAGGAGGAGGCCGCCGCACGTTTGCGGGCGGAAATCGCCGGCCTGAAGGCCCGGCTTGCAGGGCGCTTTTCCGTCGTCCATGAGTCGCTGGACGGCTATGCCTGGAGCGCGGAGTACGAGGCCTACGGGCTGAGGGCGTCCATCGCCGGTTTGATCGAGGCCGCCTCCGTCGAGGCCCGCCTTCGGCTGCCAGCTACGCCGGGGATGATCGCGGAGGCCGTGCAGCGGCAGATTGGCGCGCGCCTGGCCGCCTGCCTCGCGTAGGCGGCCGCGCGCGCTCCGCGCACGGCGGAACCGGTCCGCCGCAGGCTCGATTTCGACTTCTACACCCCGCAACTTCAGGCGGAGGCGGGCTTTGCCCATAACATCACCCGCCAGTAAGGGCTCGATTTTCTGTGCTGCTCCTTGCTCTTGCCGGATCGCGGTCGGATGCGACACGCCACGGCTCAGTTCGAAGCCCAGCGCCTTCGCATCGTTCGTGTACCTCTGCTCGTCAACCTGCCTTTATTTTTGAGGTCTGGGTTCCGAGGACGGCTGTTGTGGCCGCGGGCGGCTTGCGGGTGGGACGATACCGTTCATCCGCAGGTATTCGACCATCTGACCGTAGTGATCCTTCGGATGAAAGGTGCCGATCACGGCGATTGCGAGACGCGTTGAGAGGAATGGGGATGCGGGCTTGGGGAGCGGTGTGACCTCGTTTTCCGAGGTGATCCCGGAAATGGCCCGATGACCGAGCGCGAAGGAACCTTTAAGATACCGGACAATTTCTGACTTCGTTTTCAGCGCCGCGGGGCCGTTGGCGTTTTCTTCGATGGACTTAGCGTCGGTGGTCTCGCCCATGAGCGGGCCGAAATAAAGGTGATTGGCGAAGCCAATGTGTTTCAGTTGTTCAGCGAAAGTGCGAACGCCTTTAAACTTGCCATGGGTAGGCGCGAAGGAGTACTTGTCTTCGGGCATAGCTTCAGCAGCGGAAACGACTTCCTGCTCGACAATGCCATAGAGCAATGTGAGGAGAGAAGTGACGGTGGGCGGTTGTTGCTGGGTCGCTGAGCCGGGCATCAGACGTTCCTCGTTCCATCCGGATTAATCATATTGACCATCCCATTGCCCGCCATTCCACCCCCAGTCGCCGTCGGTATTGGAATCTCGGCGCTGGCTGGCGGCCGCAGGCGGGAAGAGCGGGACTATTTCTTTAGAATCGCGGCGGCCGCCGCGTGGGAGCTGAGGCGAAACGGGATCTCAAACGCCCCGTTGGCGACGTTAGCCAGCACCGCTTCCGGCGCCCCAGGCAGACACCGAAGCAGATAGCAGCTCCCCACACCATATTGCGTCACAAACCTTCGATTGTCTGATCTATCCAGTTATAGATCCGAAAGTCCCTGTACCCTGGCGAATTCACCTCGCAGTGAAGTTGGGCCCCCTGCTCCGTTGTAAAGTTCACTAAGGTCTTAGGGCATTGCAGCATGTCGTAAAGCTCCTTTGGCTGGCCCGGGAAGAACGGCTCTGCCTCGGGATTCGTAATGAGCATCGGGCACCGGATTTGTCCAGCCACCTCCTTCAGGTTGTACCGCTGTACGGCTCGAAATGCCTGGTAGTACGAATGGGTCCCGTAAGGCCGCATCCGGAACGCCAGCATGGCCCTCACGCTTGTTGGCGAGAACTGAAGCATCATCGCCATGTTCTTATCGAACTCATCCTTGTCTCCGGCACGCAGCAATTGGGTCATGGGCTTCGGCATCCGCCCTGTCCATGCGCGCGCTACGTCCCACACGCCTGGGTCGGCCACGCCCGCCGCGACACGGTGCTCAAAGGCCAACGCTCTGGGGACCCAGAACCCACCCTGGCTGATGCCTACCAGCACAATCCGCTTCGCATCCACTTCAGGGCGAGCGACTGCGAAGTCCACCACCGGAGTAATCACCTTCTCCCAGTCAGGGCGAAAATACATCTTCTTCAGCCACAGCGAATCGCCCTGGCCCGGCCCATTGAACGTGAGGCAGTTATAGCCTCGCGACATCCCCGCCCTGCCGCCCATCACCAGCATATCGAGCTCCGACCCGTCGGAGCCGTTGTTTAGTATCACGAGCGGCCGCCGTTTCTTCGGGCCCGAAGCACAGAAGAACCACCCCGTTAGCGTCGTATTTTCATAAGGAATCTCAACGCGCTCAATCGCCGGAGTGCTCAGTGCCGCTGCCGTCGCCCAGCAGCTCTCATACTTCTTCCAGGTAGGCAGCATCCGGCTGGCGTCCGCCGTTCCATCGAGGAAGTACAGCGAGGCGTAAAAATAGTTTGCCGCCCACAGATACGCCTCGTGCGCGCTCACGCGCTGATTCTTGCCGGCCGCCTCGTCCCCCCAACGTTTGGCCTCGATGCCAGCGTTGGAAAAGGAATCGTAAGCCGACTCGTAGTCTCCATCCCTGATAGTCGAGGCAATGGCAAACAGCTTGCCCGGATTCGCGCAGCCATAATACGCGGTGCCCAGCACAGCCCGGGCCGTGTAGTCGAACGTGGGGTTCGCAAACATCTGCCCGCTCGGCGACTTCACCGCCCGCCGCTGCGCCTCTTGGCGCACCTCTCCCGCCGCCGATGGGACGCCTACAATCGCGCCTGCAGCCGCCACCGCCGCCGTGCCAAAAAAACGCCGCCTGGTTGTCCAAAATGGCTTATCTTCCACAATTGCCCCCTTGACCCGGAATCTCCATCTTCACGATCCGAATCGCCGCCAATGGTACACCGGCACGCGCGACCTGCGGGCGGGGCTGGGGCAAACGCGGTCCCCGGCCCCGCCAGCCGGTAAGCGGGACGCGCGGCGCAGCCGCGCTGGGGCCCGCGCCGACCAATAGGCGGAGTGCGTCTTAGCCTGGCTGCCCGGCTTCCGCCGCCCCGTCACCGGCCGGGATTGCCACGTCGAAAACTTCCTCGGCGTGGTTCCCTTCAGCTCGCTTCGGCTGCCTCAAAATCCTATTGCACCGCTTATGAGGTGGCTTCTACAGCGCGGCGCAGTTGGGGTAGTTGGGGAAAAACAGCTGGCCGGTCCAGCCGAGGGTCTTGATGCCGGGCTCGGAGGAGTAGAAGGCGCCCAGAACCCAATTGCGGGCGGCCAGGAAATGACGGTGGGTGGGGCTATCGTCCGGGGCGGCTTCGGCAGCGGACAACAGGGCATCCTGCTGCGCGGCGGTCAGCTGCTGGAAGGGGCGGCCGTGGCGGCGGCGGGCCTGGGCGTCAAAAGCGCTGAGGGCATCGAGCAGGCCCTGGCGGGCGCGAGGACCGACACGGACGGTACCCCTGGGGACGTTGTTGCCGGTGCGGAAATGCTGCTCGGCTTCGGGGGGAATTACGCTCAGCAACAGATCAATGAACTCATGCGCCTTGGCCCCGGCCGCACCAGGGGCGACACGCTCGCCAATGGCCATCAGCGTCGAGACCTGGTGCGCGTCGAGGAATTTCGGCTGCCAGGCGGCGGCGCGGGCATCCTCGGCGGCGGCTTCGTCGGCGGGGCTGTCGGGGAGCGGCGAAGCGGCGAACCGGGCGTTTCTCACCGTCGCGGCTTCGGCCGCCAGCGGCAGGGCCAGGCTGGCGCCGGCCAGGCCGCCCGCCATCTGCCCCAGCATGCGCCGGCGGCTCAGGCCCGCCGGGGACGGCTGCGATTTCTCGCGCTCCGGGCGCTCGTTTGATGTTTGGCCGTTGCTGTCCCGTTTCATTGCCATGCCAGCACCTCCGCTCGATTTGTGATTTTCCGCCCCGCCGGCCGCGCTGGCGAGACGCCTGCGCCACTAATGCCGGGTCCCGGGCCCAGCATAACGCAATGCGCGGCGCTGGGGCAGCGGGATTTTGCGCGGCCGGATTTCGCCAGACAATCCCACAGGCCAAGCGGGACGCCTGCCCCAGGTTTTGTGGGCGGGGCGCCGCCTGGAGAAGCGGCCCCAGGGGCCTGCGGGCCCGGGCGGCATTGCATTCCGCCTCGCGGTGTGAAACCATGCACCCCTTGTGGGTTTGTGAAGGGGGCAAACGATGGCGGAACCATATGATGTGATCGTGGTGGGCTCGGGCGCAAGCGGCGGCTGGGCCTGCAAGCGGCTGGCCGAGGCGGGATTGAAGGTGGCGCTGGTGGACGCCGGGCGGCCGCAGGCGGACGCCAACTTCAGCGAGCACAAGCCCGCCTACGAGCTGCCCTACCGCAACCAGGCGCTCTATCTGCTGGAAAAGACCCAGCCGGTGCAGATGCAGTGCTACGCCTGCGACGAGTTCAGCCACAACTGGTACTGCAACGACCTGGACGAGCCCTACACGACCGACACGGACATGCCGTTCAGCTGGCAGGGACGGGTGCGCATGGTCGGCGGGCGCACCAACTGCTGGGGGCGGGTGAGCCTGCGGTTGAGCCATTACGACCTGAAGGCGGCGTCCTATGACGGCTACGGCGTGGACTGGCCGCTGGATTATCCCGACCTGGCGCCGTACTACGACATCGTGGAAGAGTATGTCGGTATCACCGGCATGCTGGAGGGCTTGCCGCAACTGCCGGACGGGAAGTTCCAGCCGCCGATGGGGCTGAGCTGCGCGGAGATGCAGTTCCGCACGCAGGTGAAGGAAAAACTGGACCGTACCATGACCCTGGCGCGCTGCGCCAACCTGACGCGCGGCATCAATGGACGGGCGCCCTGCCATTACTGCGGGCCCTGCCACCGCGGCTGCGTCACCCACTCCTATTTCAACTCCTCCTTCACCACCGTCGCCGACGCGTTGCGCACCGGCCGCTGCACGCTGATCCCCAACGCCATGGCCTACCGCGTGGAGATGGAAAAAGACCGGGAGCGGGCCAACGGCGTCTACTACATTGACCGCGTCACCCGTGAGGGGCACTTCATCGCCGCCCGGGCGGTGGTGCTCTGCGCCCAGGCGCAGGAGTCGGCGCGCATTCTGCTCAATTCCCACACCCCGCGGCACCCCAACGGCCTGGCTAATTCCAGCGGAGCGGTGGGGCGGTACTTCATGGACAACGTGATGGGCGGCGGCGCGGCGGGGGAAATGGACGGGGTGAATGAAAAGCCGACGCTGAGCGGGCCCAAGCGGCCGGCCGACATCTACGTCGTCCGCTTCCGCAACCTGCCCTTCGCACCCGCCACCCGCAACGACAAATTCATCCGCGGCTACGGCTACGAGGGCGGCGGCGGGGTGGACTATAACTGGAGCGCGCGCGGGTTCGGCGGCTATTTCAAAAAGGCGGTCTTTGATCCTCAGGTGAGCATCGGCTTCGGCGGCTTCGGCGAGAGCCTGGCGCGATGGGAAAATCACGTCTCCATTGATCCCGACGTCGTGGACACCTTCGGCATTCCGGTGCTCCGCTTCCACGTGAAGTACGGCGAGAATGAATTCGCCATGGTGAAGGACATGGCCGAGGCGATGGGGGAGATGCTGGAGGCGGCCGGCGCCAAGAACATCCAGACCTATGCCCGGCCGACGGCGCCGGGCTGGGCGATTCACGAGGTGGGCGTGGCGCGGATGGGCAACGATCCCAAGACTTCGGTGCTCAACCAGTTCGAGCAATCGCACGACGTGCCCAACTTGTTCGTGATGGATGGCTCGGCGTTTCCCTCCTCCGGCTGCCAAAACGTCACGCTGACGATCATGGCGCTGTGCGTGCGCTCCTGTGACTACCTGGCTCAGCAGATGAAGCGCGGCGAGATTTAGGCGCCGCGCCCGCGGGGCAGGCGCTCGTCTGCCTCGGCCCGGGTGGGACCGCGGGCTGGAGCCGCCGCCACACTGGCAAAACCCGATCCACCGCCACTGGGCTTATCGGGCGATTCGGGCGCTGACGCCGCGCATGGCGCGGGTGACCTCCTCGAGGGTTGCCATGCTGGTGTCGCCCGGCGTGGTCATGGCCAGGGCGCCGTGGGCGGCGCCGCATTCCACCGCCCATTGCGGCCCCTGGGCCGAGAGAAAACCGTAGATGAGACCGCTGGCGAAAGAATCGCCGCCGCCGACGCGGTCGTAAATCTCGAGCGCTGGCCGCACCTCTGCCTCAAACGATTGCCCGCCGCAGTGGCAGATGGCGCCCCAATCATTGCGCGTGGCGGTGTGGGCGGTGCGCAGTGTGGTGGCCACCACCGGAAGACCGAACTCGGCGGCGGCGGCGGCGAGAGTGGCGCGGCAGGTCTCGGCGCTGGCCTGGCCACGGGCCTCGTCCCAGCCAGCGATGCCCAACGCGGCGGTGAAGTCCTCCTCGTTGCCCAGCATGACCTGCACCAGCGGGGCCAGGGCCCGGTTGACGGCGCGGGCGCGGGCTCGGCCGCCATGGGCGCGCCAGAGCGAGTCGCGATAGTTCAGGTCGTAGGAGACGATAACGCCATGGCGGCGCGCGGCGCGCATGGCCTCCTCGGCGACCGCCGCGGCCGAGTCCGACAGGGCGGCGAAAATGCCGCCGGTGTGAAACCAGCGCGCGCCCTGCTGGGCAAAAATTCCGTCCCAATCCACCTGGCCTGGCTGGAGCTGGGAGATGGCGGTGTGGCCGCGGTCCGAGCAGCCCAGCGGCGGCCGCAGGCCAAACCCGCGTTCGGTGAAGTTCAATCCATTGCGGGCGGCACGGCCCACCCCGTCATAGGGCGCCCAGCGCAGCAGGGAAAGATCCACGCCGCCCTGGAGCATCAGATCCTCGACCAGGCGGCCCACGGGATTCTCCGCCAGGGCGGTGACAATCGCCGTGCGCTGGCGGAAGCAACGGCGCAACCCGCGCGCCACATTGTATTCGCCGCCGCCCTCGCTCACCTCGAATTGCCGGGTGGTCCAGACGCGCCGCGGGCCGGGGTCCAGGCGCAGCATCACCTCGCCCAGGGCGACCAAATCCCAGCGGCATTCGCCAGCGGGGCGAAGAGCAAACGGTGCGGCGGCGGGGGCAATTACCGTCATGCCGACGACTCCTCTGACAGTCGCACCGGCTCCAACCTCGGGGTCAGGCGATGGATGATCAGCCAGCTAATCACATAGGCGCCGGCAGCCAACGTAAAAATCAACACATAGCTGCCGGTCGTCTGCAACAGCCAGCCCGTGAAACCAGCCACGAGCATCCCGCCGATGGCCCCCGCGAATCCCCCAATGCCCACCACCGAGGCCACCGCACGCTTCGGGAACAGATCGGACGTTAACGTGAATAAATTCGCCGACCAGCCCTGATGCGCGGCTGCGGCAAGGCTGAGCAGGCCGATTGCGGCCCACAAATGGTGCACATCCACGACGGCAAAGATCGGTATTACCGCCAGTGCGCAGATCAGCATCGTCGTTTTGCGCGCCCGGTTCAGGGGCCATCCCAGGGCCAAAAGGCGGGCCGGCAGCCAACCGCCGAAAACGCTGCCCACGGTGGCGGCGTTGTAGATGACCACCAGCGGCAAACCGATGGCCAGCAGGGTGAGGTGCTGTTTTTGGGTCAGGTATTTGGGAAGCCAAAACAGCAGGAACCACCACACTGGATCGGTCAGGAACTTGCCGATGATGAAAGCCCAGGTTTGGCGGTGCGGCAACAGTTGCGCCCAGCGAATGCGGGCCACCGGCTCGGGCGGATCCGCGCGGATGTAGCGCAACTCGGGCGCCTGAACCCGCTTGTGCCGTTCCGGCAGCCGGTAGATCACCAGCCAGCAGATCACCCAGGTGGCGCTGAAAAACCCGGTGAAAACGAAGCCAAACCGCCAGCCCCAGTGAATCGCGATCCACGGCACCACCAGCGGGGCAATGGTGGCGCCGACATTGGTGCCGGAATTGAAAATGCCGGTGGCCAGAGCCCGTTCTTTTTTCGGGAACCATTCGGCCACGGCTTTGATTGCCGCCGGAAAATTGCCCGATTCGCCGATTCCCAGGCAAAAGCGCGCGACACCAAACTCGAAAACCGTATTGGCCAGCGCGTGCCCCATGGCGGAAAGGCTCCAGATGGCGATCGAGAGCGCGTAGCCGAGCCGGGTGCCGATCCGGTCAATCAGCCCGCCCATGAATAGCTGGCCAATCGCGTAGGCAGCCTCGAAGGCGGCGATAATGTCGCCGTACTGGATTTCCGTCCAGTGGAACTGGTGTTGCAGCAGCGGCGCCAGCAGGCCCAACACCTGCCGGTCCATGTAGTTGATGGTGGTGGCGAAAAACAGCAGGCCGCAGATGGTCCAACGATAGCCCCCGGGCCGCTCCGTCGCCGCGCGGGCTGGGGTCGGGGCGGTGCTGGCCGGTGGCGGGCTCACCGCACGGCCACATCCGCCCCCGCCCGTGCCAATCCCTTGGCCAGCGCTAGGCCGATCCCGGATGTGCCGCCGACCACCACCGCATGTTGTCCCGTTAGATCGAGTTCCAGCAGTCCCATGATCTACGAGGCCGCCTCCGCGCCCTTTTTTTGCTCGCATTCGAGGCCGGGCAGGCGCAGGAACTCGACGGCATTCCGATAGCAGATATTTTGCACCAGGTTCCCCAATAAACGCTCATCGTTGGGCAGTTCGCCCCGCTCCATCGCCGCTCCCAGCAGATTGCACAGCACGCGCCGGAAATATTCGTGGCGCGGATAGGACATGAACGAGCGGGAGTCCGTGACCATGCCCACGAACCGCGACAGCAGTCCGCAGTTGGCGAGCGCATTCAGTTGCCACTCCATCGCCTCCTTTTGGTCTAGAAACCACCAGGCGCTGCCGAACTGAATTTTCCCGCCGCGCTCATCGTGGAAGTTGCCCGCCAGCGTAGCGAAAACATAGTCGTCGGCGGGATTGGCGTTGTAAAGAATCATGCGCGGCAGCGCCTGCTCGCGATCCAGGCGGTCCAGATACCGCCCCAGCAACACAGCCTGTGGCCAGTCACCGATCGCGTCAAAGCCCGTGTCTGGCCCCAAATTGGCGAGCATGCGGTAATTTCCGTTGCGCATCGCCCCCAAATGGAGTTGCTTGGTCCAACCCCGTTCGGCATCCAAGCGGCCGAAAAACATCATCATGAAGCTGGCAAAGCCGTCGGCCTGTTCCGGCGCCAAGGACTGGCCGCCGCGGAGGGCGGCAAAGGCGCTGGCCGCGGCGCTGGGGGAACAAGGCTCGCCGAAGCAATGGTCCAGGCCATGGTCGCTGAGCCGGCAGCCCATCTGATGAAACGCCTCATGCCGTGCCTGGAGAGCGTCCAGGAACTCCGGCATCCGCCGGACCTCGCGATTCACCCGCGCCGCCAGCCGGTCCGTCCAGCGG
>JBOGKW010000026.1:0-27639 GCA_050746205.1 Terriglobales bacterium
CCCCCAGCCCGGCCATCACCGCCGGCGCCGCCGCCGCCCCCAACCCCAATTCCAAGAACCGTCGCCGCTCAATCATCCCAATCCTCCTGGCGCCTCGGACAACGCGCCATTGTAATCCAGCGCCGCAGGCCCGTGGCTCGGCCTCGCGGCCCGCGTCCCGGCGACGCGGCAGGCCCGCCCGCGGCGGCTCGGTCCGGCCAATCCTGGGTGCCGGCCCAGAAATATTTCGGGACTTTCAGCGGGGTAACCCCTACGGAGGGTGCATATACTTAGTGATCGCGAGGTGAAATCATGGGCCGTTTCCGCAATCGCCCGCGCGGTGTCACGGGCTGGCTCGCGGCGATCCTGCTGGTGGCATTGGTCGGCGGGGGCGTGGGCTGCGGCGGTGGCATGCCGCAGAAATACCCGACGCCGATCTTCGCGGGAACCACCCACGTGACGTTCCTGGTCTCGAGTTTCGGCGGCGACGACCCGGTGGCGCTCACTCTCGGGCTGGCTAGTCTGGCCTTAAAGAATCAAAACGGCCAAACTTTCACCGTCTTCAATGAGCCGAACTGTGCCACCGACGGTACCCAGTGCCTCAACGAGGAGTTTATTCACAGGAACGGCAGGGTATCCTCGCCACTGGTGCAGGTGGCCATCCCGGAGGGCATCTATACCTCTGCCGCGATCCGCGTGGATCAGTGCGGCGCCGACATCCTTGGCGCGACCGCGGCGGGCGGTGGCGCAGGGTCCATCGGCTTTTGCAGCTTCGGCGCCGGTAATACCACCGCGACCGCCAGCGTGGTCCTGACCTCGCCGCTGACGATCACCGGAGCCTACCAGACGCTCAACCTGCAATTGCAGACGGACCGGTCCATTTTCGGCATCACGAGCGACTGCTTTTCGGCAGGGCCCAATTGCAGCTTCACGCTGGCGCCGGTCTTTACGCTCGCGCCCATCGCCGTCGCCCAGCCGCCCACCAGCATTCAAAATGGGCTGATCACCGGCATCAACGGCCAGGCCCAAACGGTTTCCGCTACCAGCCTGCAAATGCTGACCGGCGAGGGCGCCACGCTCACGCTGGCGGTGAACGGCGCGACCCAACTCCAGGGCGTGGACAATATCGCCGACCTGATGCCGAACACCTACATTCAGGCCGATGCCGCCCTCCAGGCCGATGGCTCGCTGCTGGCCACCCGCATCGAGGTGGATGACGCGCAGGCGTTGTATTGGACCCTGGCGAACGCCATGAGCGGCGTGTTCACCACCGACTCTTCGTTCATCGCCAACGGGGTCGAAACGCTGGGCACGAGCCCGTTGGACGGCGGGAGCTTATATTCGCTCACCAGCAACACGGCTTTCAAAACCGACGCCGCCTTCATCAACCTCGCCAGACTGCCATTCACGCCCGTGTTTAACGCACAAACCATGGTTGGCGGCCAAACCATCTCGCTGTTCTATTCCCAATCCCTGGGGCAGACGTCCCAGCCCGGATATCCCCCTGTCCGCACGGTGGTCCTGGAGCCGCAGTCGTTGGAGGGCGCCATCACCGCGGTGACGCCCAGCGGGCAGTTCACGGTCTACACCATCAGCCTCAACACCGGGGATCTCCTGCCCGAGGTCCAGCCCATCGTCGGCCCGTTTCCCCATCCGCTGAACGCCGCCACGGTCTACGCCTACGCCGATGCCAGCACGCTTATGCCCGCCGGGGGTGTGACCGCCGGCAGCGACGCACTGTTCCGCGGTCTGCTGTTCGACGACCAAGGCACGCTGCGCATGGATTGCGAGCGCATCCTGGTCCCTCCGCCCCTGCCCGCGTTTGACCCCCCGGCCGGTGCCGCGATGGTCCGCTTGACGCGCGTGCAAATCCTGCCCGCCCGCTTTTAGGCCGGTGCCGCCCTGCACTGGGCGGGGCTGGGGCGCGGCGGCGCGCCTTGGGGTGGGACCGGCGGGAGGGATTAGCGGGACGTCCAGAAATGGGCGGCTGAGCGGCGCTGCCCGGGCGGATTACCGCTGGAACAGATCGTGCAGCTTGTTGAGAAATGAACGAGAGTGCAGATGTCTCAAAGTAGCGGACCACTTGTCCTCTGCCAGCAATTCGCGTTTGACGTTCGCCTCTTCCCGTTTCATCAATTCCAAGACTCTTGTGTCCTCGTCATCTTCCAACCAGTAGCCGTGTTGGTTCGGACAGAACTCCATTTCAAGATCGTAGAATCGATACTGGAACCTCTGTAGCGGAGCGGCGCATTCCGGGCACTTATCAGCGGTGGCGGTTGAACCTAAAGCCAGAGTCCCCTTCCATTGATCGCCGAAATCAAACGCCTCATCCTCGAGTTCTTCCAGTTCAACGTGCTCGAGCCACATTCCTTTGCAGGATTGACAGGAATTAACCTTGAGCTTGTGCCGCACCGTCGGTTGCAGCTCCACGCCGCATCTGGGGCATTTCACCTGAGCCTCCGCTTCTTCCATTGCCTTGGGGAAAATTGCCGCTACTCGATCAATTCATCCGGAATTTCCATTATGACTCTGCCGGATGCGGCCGGCATAGACATGTTGGCGTCTTGCGGCTCCAATCCGCCGTGACGGACCGGCCAAGAGCCGTCCACGCGCGGTTTCCGCCCGCAGGGCCCACGGGAACCGAAGGCCAACAGCCCCTGGAGGTCATCTGCGGAATTGAATTCCACAGCCGGAGCGGCTCAGAATTAGCGGAGAACCGCTGCCGGCCGCGATCGCTCGGCCGGGGAAAGTAGCGCCCCTCGAGCGGCGCCAAGTCACTACCGAGTCATGGGACCTCCCGACAACAAAAGTGCAACGCGCTGGATGGGAATCGCGCTGGTGCTGGGCTTGGCCGCGTTTCTCGCCTTCGCCCTCGGTTTAACCTGGCAATTCCGGCGGCTCGACCGGCATTTTGCGCAGCTCAGCCGGCAGTTCGAGCGGGTGCAGGCCAATGCGCAGGCGGCGATGCGGCTGGCTTCGCAATCGGCCTCCAGCGCCAACGCGGCGGCTCGGCAGAGAAACCAAGCGGATGCGGCCGAGGCGCAATCGGCTCAAACGGCTCGGGCGGCGCAGCAGCAGGCCGCCGCGGCGCAAGCCGCGGCGGTGAAGGCGCAACAAGAGGCGGAACAATACCGGCAAGAGCAGGAAGCCGAATTGAACCGGCTGCAACAGGCGCTGAGCCAGATCGCGGAAACGCGCCGTACGGCCATGGGGTTGATCATGACGCTGGACAGCAACTCCGTGCGCTTCGCCTTCAACCAGGCCACGGTGCAGCCGCACTACCGCGACATCCTTACCCGCATTGCCACCATTCTGATGACGCTCAAGGGTTTCCGCATCTTCGTGTATGGCTATACCGACGACATCGGGACGCAAGCCTACAACTTGAAGCTTTCCGCGCGCCGAGCCGACGCCGTGCGCAATTATTTGGTGAAAGCGGGGATCGAGCCCAAGATTATTTCCGCCAAGGGCTTCGGCAAGACTGACCCGCGGGTGCGCGGCAACACGCCGCAGGCGCGCGCTGCGAATCGTCGGGTCGAGATCGGCATCGTGGCCACCACGATAAACTATCAGCCCGTTGCGGCGCGCTAGGCTGTGAGGCCCCTCTCGCGGCAACTTGGAGACGCCCCGAGCGCCAGCGGGTGTCCGTTGCCGGCCGTCGAAGCCCAGCCGCAGCGACCAGCGGGAGCGTCCAGAATAGGGCGGCTGAGCCGCCGGGAGCCCGGTACGAACTTTCACGGCGGTGACGCGGGCTCAAGTCCCGTCGAAGACCGCCTCGCGTTAGTTTTTGGGCCCGCGTCTCGCGGCAACGTGGCAACGCTCCGGGCGCTGCCGCAGCGAGATCGCCCCAGCGGCGCTGCAGGCGGGCGCGCTCGCGGCAACCGCCTGCCGCGGGGCCGGCACGTCGGCGCTAGGCGTCCGGGGCCCGCCGCCCGGGGCCCCCATCGCGAATGCCATTGAGCGCGAGGCTCATCCCGCGCAACGTCGGCGCCCGATCCCAGCGCAGGCAGACGCGGCCTCCGCTGGCGGGGGGCCCTCTTCTGGCCGCGGAGGGGCCGGACACGGCTACCCGGGCTGGCCCCCATTTTGGGGCAACATTCAGGGCCAGCGCCCGCCAGGTGGCCCTCGCCGCGGGAGGCGCGTCGGGGACAGAAGACAGAGGCCCGCCAACCCGCCCGCCTCCTCACTGCCCGGTGGCGGGCACCGGAGCAGCGCGCGGTAGGAGCGGGCGCGCTGGCAGGCGATGGGCACCCGCTCGATGCTCCCGTACCCGCATCATCCACTTGCCGCCGCGAAACTCGTGTACCATCGTCCGAAGATCGGCGTCCGTCGTGCCGCCGGAGACGGGGCGATGCAAACAAAACACCTTGCGAGGAAAGAGGCCGAGGAGCTCCGCGACCAACTAAGCTCCGACCGGCGTAGACTCCTTCTTTTCCTCGGCGCTGGCGCGTCCCAATCTGTTGGACTCTGTGGCGTCACCCAACTCACGGAGAAAATCGCTAGCGAACTTGGGCAGGGCCAACGCGGGCAATACGAACGAATCCTGGCGGACCGTGGTGCCGGAGCACATGTGGAAGACGTGCTGAACAGAATGAGGCTCTATCGGGAGCTCCTCGGTGAACGCGTTGACGCCGTAGTTGACGGCATTTCCGGCACCGATGCGCGGGACCTTGACAGAGCAGTCTGCAGCTCCCTATACAAATGGGTGGCGCTGGACCCGCCCCGCGGAATTCAGCCACACATCCACCTCGCATCCTGGCTTGGCTCGACGCCGCGACAGGTTCCTGTCGAGGTCTTTTCCACCAACTACGACCTATTGATCGAGAGGGGCCTGGAGGCGGCACAAGTACCCTATTTCGATGGATTCATCGGCTCGGTCAACCCGTATTTTTCCAACGCGGCCTCGGACGTGGTCGACGACAAATATTCCGGGATCCCCCATTCCTGGGTCAGGCTGTGGAAATTGCACGGCTCCATTGGATGGCGCGACTACATAGACCCGGACACATTCGCGCCAAAGGTCGTCCGCCGGCCGCTAAGCGCCCCCACCGCGGCCGACGATCTAATAATCTTTCCGTCGCGTGACAAGTACTCCGACGCCCGGCGTCTTCCCTTTATTACGCTGCATGACCGCCTGAGACGCCTAACGTCGTCCGGGGAGGCGCTCCTACTGGTTGCAGGTTATTCGTTCGGCGACCGGCACATTAACGACATCATCTTCGACAACCTCCGCGCAAACAATCGCCTTTCCGCCACGGTTCTTCTCTTCGATGGGCTCGACAGCTCGACCTTCTCCTCGGCGCGCAAGCGCGCGGCGGGTATTCGCAATCTAACGGTCTACGCTCCCGACAGGGCGATAGTGGGCGGCGTGGAGGCGCCCTGGGAGCCTCCGCCGCTGCCGCTCGCGGGTCACGACCAACAGTACTGGGACGCACGCAAAGGTACGTTTAGCCTGGGTGACTTCAACGCCTTTTCTCATTTCCTGACACATTTTGTTGGCGCACCCAGCCAGCCGGCGGCGGCGGCCGCGGCGGCGTCGCGGGTACCATGAGAAGCGACGCGACATTTATAGGGACCGTCCGGCGCGTGGTCGGCGCGACGGTGTACGCCGTGCTCCTGCCGGACCTGCCCTCGGCGGGGCCAATCGTCAACGGTAGGATTTACAGGATCGGTCAGATTGGCAGCTTTGTCCGGATCCCAATCGGATTCCTGAACACCTACGGCATCGTGTCCATGGTCGGCGCGGTCGCAATTCAGGGTAATGAGACACTCGGCCCGGTCTCGTCCGGAGCCGAGCGCACGCTTGAGATCAAACTAGTTGGCGAAGCATTTCACGGGTCACGCTTTGAGCGAGGCCTGAGCACCTTTCCGACAATCGATGATGAGATTCATGTTGTAACGGACGATGATTTGGAGACGGTCTATGCCCCGCACGGCGCCTCCCCCGTGTGCATTGGCACGCACGCCGCCTCGGCAGGGTTGCCCGCCACCCTCGGGCTGGACAAGCTCGTGACGCGACACGCCGCGATCCTCGGCTCCACGGGATCAGGAAAATCAAATACGGTAGCAGCAATACTAAAGGCCATCACCTGTGGCCCGTTCCCGAAAGCACGCATTATTGTTATAGACCCGCACGGCGAATACGAGTCGGCATTCGGTGGCATCAGCAAGGTGTTCAAGATCGGCGACGAAACGTCCCCATTTTACCTGCCGTACTGGTGCCTTTCATTTGACGAGCTTGGCTGGTTTCTAGTCGGCCGCAAGAGCGCGTCGGAGTCGCTCCAAGACGGGAACCTGCGGGACAAGATCCTGCAAATGCGAAAGGCGAGCGCCGCGACCGTGCGGGTCGGCGCTCGGCAGAACCCACTGGCCGGCGACGAGGTAACTGTTGATTCTCCCCTGCCATTCGACATACGCGAGCTTTGGTATTATTTCGACCGCCTCGAGAGGGTGACGTTCAACGACATGCCGCGTACGGCCGAGGCACTCGTGCGGGAGGGCGATGCGCGACGGCTCCTTTCGGCAGAGTTCACGCCGCCAGGCCCAGGAATGACATCCCCCTACAAGCCTACGCAACCGCAGGTGATGGCAGGATACACGCATAAAATCCTGCAACGACTGCGCGACCACCGGTTTGGGTTTTTGCTTGAGCCTGGACCATACGACGGTATCGGAAAGGATCTGGATTCACTCGTGGGCGATTGGCTTAACCATGACCGGCCGATCACCGTCTTCGACCTTGCGGGTGTCCCGGCCGAAATCATCGATATGGTCGTTGGCCTTGTGTCGCGAACGTTATTCGAGGTGATGTTTTGGGGGCGGATGCTTGCCGATGTGGGGCGACAACGTCCCACGCTGCTTGTATTCGAAGAGGCGCACCGCTACGTCCCGAGTGGAGAAGGGACCTTCATTCAGGGGTACGCGAGGCGCGCGCTTCAAAAAATCCTGAAAGAGGGGCGTAAGTACGGATTGGGCGCAGTGCTCGTGAGCCAACGGCCGTCCGAGCTGGACGAAACCGTCCTGTCCCAGTGCGGCACATTTATAGCGCTGCGAATGAGCAACTCCCAAGACCAGGCCCGCGTTCAGAGTGTAATGCCGGACGAGCTGGTTGGCCTCGCCGCGCTCCTGCCGGCCTTACGCACAGGCGAAGCCATTGTCTCCGGGGAAGCAACACAGATACCGAGCCGCGTACGCGTGACCCTAATCGAGCCGCGGCCGAGCAGCGGTGATCCTAAGGTGTCGGAACTGTGGGGGGGGCAGGCTGAGTGCGAGCCGGACTACCGCACCGCCGTTACAAATTGGCGGCGGCAGCGGGTTGAAGGCGAATAGCTGGCTGATGGAATACGCGAACGTGTCTTCGTCTAACGTTAGCGCCGTCGGCTTCGACGACGAATCGAGCACCCTCGGCGTTCGGTTTACGAATGGAGCTGAATACAACTACTTTGGAGTGCCACGGAATGTGTTCGACAGCTTGCTCTCGGCGCCCTCCGTCGGCAGGTTCCTGAATCAGTACGTCAAGAGCGTATACCCATATCAGCGCGTCGGATAGACCGAATCCCGGCCTGCCTCGCCCGGCCCGCCAATCCACGACCGCCCGGCGGGAAGTTCCGCCCCCTACCCCCCCCGGCCCGTTGTCCCGCCGTGCCCGCCTCCCAGCCGGCGGCGCGATAAAGGAAGCTCCTGCGCTCGGCCAGCGGCTTCGGGCCGGACCGCCCCACCGGTCGGGTCGGCGACCCGGCAACGCCCCGCCCAGTTTTTCTCGGCGGGGATGCAGGCACGTGCCAACGAAAGCAAGGCGCCCGGGCCGGGACCTTAAGAACTCTCGCCTCCCGTCCGGCGGGGCTGATCCGGGCCTGGAGTTGCCGGGCACGGTCTGAATGTTTGCTGGCTTCCCGGCCCCGCTGGCGCCTCGCCCCGCTTACTTACGCGGCGGAGACCTCGCCGCCGTGGCCAAGATGCTGGAGAAACCAACCGCGCGCCAGTTGGCCGACCTGCTCCAGGGCTCCCGGTTCCTCGAACAGATGCGTCGCTCCGGGCACGACCACGAGATGCTTCTCGGCCCGCAGTTGGGCCAGCGCTTCCCGGTTCATGGCCAAAACCTCGGTGTCGGCGCCGCCGACGATCAGCAATGTCGGCGCCAGCACGTACGGCAGGGCCGGCGCCGCCAGGTCTGGCCGTCCTCCCCGGGAGACCACGGCTTTGACGTCCGCCCGCTGTGTTGAGGCCACCAATGCCGCCGCGGCGCCGGTCGAGGCGCCGAAATAGCCGATGTCGGCCTGTCCCCAGCTCTGCCGCCGGACCCAGCCGGTGGCGCCGGCCAGCCGCCGCGCCAGGCGGCGGACGTCAAACCGCAGCTCCGCCGTTTCCCGGTCGCGGGGTTCCTCCTCGGCGGTCAGCAGATCCATCAGCACCGTGCCCAGCCCCGCCGCCTGCAGTTGCCGCGCCACGGCCTGGTTGCGCGGACTCAGCCGCCCGCTGCCGCTGCCATGGGCAAACAACACAATACCCGCCGCTCCCTCTGGAACGGCCACGCGTGCCCGTAGCGGCGGGCCGCTGGGCAGCGTGACCTCGGTCTCTTGGGCTTTCATATCTCCCTCCCCCTCCTCCGCGCGCTAACCGGCGTGCGCCGCTGGGGGCGGCTCACTCGCCCGGCTCCGCTCCAGGCAGTGGCGGGCTTGTTCATCGCTCAGTTGCGGGAACCACAAATACCATTCCCCCACGGCGTGGAACGGCTCCGGGGTCTCCAGGCATATGACCTGGTCGGCCTGGCGCGCCAGTTCCCGGCAAGCGCTGGCCGCCCCTACCGGCGCGGCGGCGATGATGGCCGCTGCCTGCCGCTGCCGCAAGGCCGCCACCGCTGCCCGCATGGTCGCGCCCGTCGCCAAGCCGTCGTCCACCACCACCACGGTCCGGCCGCTCGGATCCTGGCGCGGCAGCTCGCCGCGCAGGGCCTGGTCCAGCGCCTCGGCGTGTTCGCGTTCCCGCTCCAAGATCGGGCCGAGATCCGCCTCGCGGACGCCCAGCGTGGCCATCAGGCTGCGGTTCAGCACCGTCGCGCCGCCGTTGGCCACCGCGCCCACCGCCAGCTCCGGTTCCTCGGGTAGGGCGATCTTGCGAACGACCAGGAGATCCAGGGGCAGGCGCAACTCGCGCGCCACCACCGCGGCCACCGGAATGCCACCCCGCGGCAGCGCCAGGACCAGCGGGGACGCCGCCGCGCCCGCCACGCTCCCGGACAGCACACCGCGAAGCCGCTCCGCCAGCCGCCGTCCGGCCTGCTCGCGGTCGCGAAACCTCATGCCTTATTCTGATGCCCCGCCACTGGCGGCGGCCATGGCAGAATGAAATCCATCTCTGCCTTATGACCGACACCGCTGCCCCCCTCAACAACCGTAGCCGCGTCCTCACCGCAGGCCGTGACCGGGCCGGCGCTCGGGCCATGTTCAAGGCGGTGGGCTATACCGACGCCGATCTGGCCCGCCCCTTGGTCGGGGTGGCCAACACCTGGATTGAGACCATGCCCTGCAACATCCACTTGCGGTCACTGGCGGCCGAGGTGAAACGGGGCATCCGCGAGGCCGGGGGCACGCCCATGGAGTTCAACACCATCGCCATTTCCGATGGCGAAGTGATGGGCACCGAGGGCATGCGGGCCCCGCTCGTCAGCCGGGAGGTCATCGCGGATTCGATCGAGCTGGTCTGCCGCGGTCAGCTCTTTGACGCCGTGGTGGCCATCGTGGGATGCGACAAGACGATTCCCGCGGCGGCCATGGCGCTGGCCCGGCTGGACCTGCCCGGCTTAGTCCTCTATGGCGGCACGATCGCCGCCGGCCGCTTCCAGGGCCGGGACGTCACGATTCAGGATGTTTATGAAGCCGTGGGCGCCAATGCGGCCGGCAAGATGAGCGATGCTGACCTGCAGGCGCTGGAGGATGCCGCCTGTCCTGGCGCCGGGGCCTGCGGCGGCCAATACACCGCCAACACCATGTCCATGGCCATGGAGATGCTCGGCCTGTCCCCGGCCGGCGCCAACGGCGTGCCCGCCACCGCCGCCGAAAAAGCTACCGTGGCCCGCCAGTGCGGCGCGCTGATCATGCAGGTTCTGCGCCGCGACCTGCGCCCCTCCGCCCTGCTCACCCGGGCGGCCTTTGAAAACGCCATTGCCGGCGTGGCCGCCAGCGGCGGCTCGACCAACGCGGTACTGCATCTGCTGGCGCTGGCGCGGGAGGCCGGCGTGCCGCTCTCGCTGGCGGATTTCGACGCCGTCAGCGCTCGCACGCCGCTGCTGGCCGAGCTGAAGCCCGTCGGCCGCTTCGTCGCCGCCGATCTGCACCGTGCCGGCGGGGTCCCCCTGCTCTGCCAGCGGCTGTTGGCCGGCGGCAAGCTGCACGGCGCGGCGCTCACCGTGACCGGCCGCACGCTGGCGGAGGAAGCCGCGCAGGCCCACGAATCTCCCGGACAGGAGGTCATCCGCCCCCTCGACCGGCCCGTCAAGCCCAGCGGCGGCATCGTGATCCTGCGCGGAAACCTGGCTCCGGACGGCGCCGTGGCCAAGCTCAGCGGGCATGAGCGCAGCAGCCACCGCGGCCCGGCGCGCGTCTTCGAGAGCGAGGAGGAGGCCATGGCCGCCGTCACCGGCGGACAGATTCTGGCCGGCGATGTTCTGGTGATCCGCAATGAAGGCCCCGCCGGCGGTCCGGGCATGCGGGAAATGCTCGGCGTCACCGCCGCCTTGATCGGCGAGGGCCTCGGCGAATCCGTCGCCCTCCTCACCGATGGCCGCTTCAGCGGCGCCACCCACGGCCTGATGATCGGCCATGTCGCTCCCGAGGCGGCTCGCGGCGGCCCCATCGCCGCCCTCCGCGAGGGCGACACCATCGTCATTGACGCCACCCAGCGCGTGGTGCGCGTGGAACTCGAGGACGCCGAGTTGGCTCGGCGCCTCGCCGCCTGCCGGCCGCGTCCGCCGCATTACACCTCTGGCGTCTTCGCCAAATACGCCGCCCTGGTCGCATCCGCCGCCGAAGGCGCCGTCACCCGCCCGCCGGGCGCGGCGGCCGCCGCTCAGCGCGGGTCATCGCAGGGTTAGGCGGCCGGGCTAGCCGCACCGCCGGGCAGGGCGTGCGCGGGCGGTCGCGAGGGGAGACGGGACGCGGCCTGCCTGTCCTTCCGGACGTGACACGATTTTAGTAACCAACTGGGTTCACCTCGACCGGAACTGAAGGACTTGTCCGGATCGGTCGCGCCCAAAATGTCACAAATTGCAATTTGCACAAATGCCGGCCTGGCCGCGCGGACCGACCGCCCGGGGCGGACCGCCTGCGGCGGGGCAGAGGCTAAAATTCAAGGCATGGCGGCGAAAGCCACAAAGCCCCGCCGGGCGGAAGGCGGGCGGGCCGGCGCGGAGCGCGGTGTTGCGAGGCTTGAGGGAGCCATCGCCCGGCTGCGGGCCGAAATCCGCCGTCATGAGCGGCTGTACTACGTGCTCGACCAGCCCGCGATCAGCGACGCCGAGTTTGACGCGCTGATCAACCGGCTCAAGGCGCTGGAGCAGGCGCATCCGGAACTCATTCGGCCCGACTCGCCCACCCAACGCGTCGGCGGCGAGCCGCGCGAAGGCTTCGTCAAGGTGCGTCACTCGACGCCGATGATGAGCCTGGACAACGCCTACTCGGAGGTGGAGTTTCTGGGCTTCGACCGCCGCGTGCGCGAGGGGCTGGGCCGGGCGGAGCCCGTCGCCTATGTCGCGGAGCTCAAGCTCGACGGCCTCAGCCTGGCGCTGCATTACCGCGGCGGCCAACTGGCCCGCGCCGTCACCCGCGGTGACGGCGAAACCGGCGAAGACGTGACCCCGAATGCCCGCACCATCCGCTCCGTTCCCCTGCGGGTCGAGGCCGCCGCGATGAAAGCGGCGGGGCTGGAAACCGGGGGCGAGTTCGAGGTGCGGGGTGAGGTGCTGATGCCCACCGCCTCTTTCGCGGCGCTCAACGAACGGCGCGCGGCGGAGGGACTCAGCCTGTTCGCTAATCCCCGCAACGCCGCCGCCGGCAGCCTCCGCATGTTGGATCCGCGGGTGACCGGCGAGCGGCGGCTGGACTTTTTCGCCTATTACCTCCTGGTCCAGGGCCGTCCCGCCGCGCCCAGCCAGAAGGAAACCCTGCAGCGCTTGGCGCGTCTCGGCTTTCGACTCTCGCCTTGGGTTTTCTGTGCTGGCGCCGAGGCCGCGCTGGCGAAAATCCGCGCCTGGGAGGGCGAGCGGCAAACGCTGGGCTATGAGACCGATGGCGCCGTGGTGAAGGTGAACGAGGTGGCGGCCTGGGAGCGGCTGGGGGCGACCAGCAAATTCCCCCGCTGGGCCATCGCCTATAAATATGCCGCCCGCCAGGCGGTGACCGAGTTGCTGGGCATTGAGGTGCAGGTGGGCCGGACCGGCGCGCTGACGCCGGTGGCCATCCTTCAGCCGGTCGCCGTTGCCGGCGTCACCGTCAGCCGCGCCACGCTGCATAACGAGGATGAGGTGCGGCGGTTGGGGGTGCGCATCGGTGATTGGGTGGCCATCGAGCGCTCCGGCGACGTGATTCCCAAAGTGTTGCGCGTCGAGCGCCACGCCGAAGCCGGCCAGGGCTTCACCATGCCCGCCAGCTGCCCGGTCTGCGGCGGCCACGTGGTGCGGGAAGAGGGCGAGGTGGCTTGGCGTTGCGTCAACCGCAACTGCCCGGCGCAGTTGAAGGAAAGCCTGCGCCACTTCGCCCACCGCGACGTCATGAACATTGACGGCCTGGGCCCCGCCCTGGTCGAGCAACTGGTGGACAAGATGGGCGTGCGCAACGTCGCCGACATTTATGGTCTGGCCGGGCGGCGGCAGGAGCTGGCCGGCCTGGACCGGATGGCCGAGAAATCCGCCGACAATGTGTTGTCTGAGATCGAGCGCAGCCGCGGCAACGAACTCTATCGCGTCATCTACGGCCTCGGCATCCGTTTTGTGGGTGAACGGACGGCCAAAATCCTGGCCCGCCACTTCGGCGACCTCGATGCGCTGGCCACCGCCGGAGCCGCCGAACTGGAACTGATCCCCGAGGTAGGCCCGCGCATCGCGGCGGCCATCGTGGACTTTTTCGCCGAGCCCGCCAATCGCGAGCTCATCGAGCGGTTGCGCGCCGCCGGGTTGCGCTTCCGGGAAGAGTTAGCCGCGCCCCGGCAGCGGCCCACCGTCGCCGGGCTGAAATTCGTCCTCACCGGCGCGCTGGAGCATTCCTCCCGCGAGGAGGCCAAGGCCCGGATCGAGGCGGCCGGCGGCCGCGTCGCCGGTTCCGTCAGCGCCAAGACGGACTATCTGGTCGCCGGCGCCGAGCCGGGTTCCAAGCTGGACAAAGCACGCGAGCTGGGCGTGAAGGTGATCGGCGAGGCGGAGCTGGATGCGTTGTTACGGAAGGGCGCCGGCTGAGTTCTAAGCTTCCACCACGGGCGGGGCCAGTTCCAAGCTGCCCTCGCCCGGCAGCGCCTCGAACCGCAGACCAGAGGCGCGAAAGGCGGCGCGGACCGCCAGTGCCGGGCTGGCGGCGTCCAGGCCCAGCGCCCGCAGTCGGATGCGCGCCTCGAAGATGCGTCCCAGGCTCACCTCGACGTCACCGGGCGCGGAGGCGGGCTGGGTGCGCAGGGCGCCGGGCTCGCCGCCGGCGATCTCGAGCTCGATGCGGTGCTCGCGCCCAGCAGCGAAGATCTCCAGGTGCACCTCGCCGTTCAGTTCGGCCCGCGGGATGGCGAAGTCCAGGCGAAAAAAAACGTTCTCGGCGCCGTAGCCCGCATAGAGAACCGACAGGACATGGCGGCGGCCGTGCATGGCCGCCGCTCGCCCTCCTGCCCGCACCTCCGCGGCGCCCAGCCATTCAAAATAGCTGCTGACCCGGCCGTCCACGCGGGGATGAATCAGTCCGCTGGCGGGAGTGAGCGCCTGCGGAGGCGCCCAGCCGGCCGGAATGGGCGAGAGCAGGCGCGCCGGAGGCGTCCGGTCCAAGCGGACGTAGACCGCGCTGAGCAGCGAGCGGTAAAGGGCATCGAACTCGGCGGCGTTTTGCGATTCGTGTTCCGGTCCGTACCACCAGTTCCAGTCGCTGCCTTCCGCCGCCAGCACGGCCTCATAGGCGGCGGCGCGATCGCCTTGCGCCGGGGCGGCGCCAACTGCCTGGCGCGCCGCCGCCAGCAGGTCCCAGGACTGGTTGTCTGCCTCGCTGCCGATCCAAATATCAAAGTTGCCCTGGATCCAGGAGCCCGGAGCCAGGCGGGGAAGGCGAGGTCCGCCCGCGGCGGCTAGCTCCGCGGCTTGGGAAAAGGTGCAGGTGGTGATGTCCGTAGCGGCGGTGAGCTGCCCGTAGAGGGCGCGCAGAAACGGGCGGCCGGAGCGGGGATAATACTCCCACGCGTTTTCCCCGTCCAAGATTACGGACACCACCGGATGGCGCCCGGCGGCCAGAACCGGGGCGGCCGCCACGCGCAGTCGGTGGAGAAAGTCGGCGGCGGCTTCCTCCGGCGGCATCTGGGCGTAGACGAAGCCGATCAAATCCGAGAGCACGCGATCGCGGAAGAAGACGGTGATCTCGCCGCCGCCGGCGGCGAGTTGGTGGCCGGTGTAGAGCTGTTCGGCGTGGGCGACCGCGCCGGCGCCGTCGCGCTCGAAGCGGATGCCCAGCGATTTCGCCAGCACGTCCTCGTCGCTGGCCATCCAGCGAAAGCCCAACGCGGCGGCGATCGCCGCCACTTCGGCGGAGACGCCACCCTCGGAGGGCCACAGGCCCGCGGGTTCGGCGCCGAAGAGCTCGGCATGAAAGCGCCGGGCGCGGACCAACTGCTCCTGGGCATCGCCGGGTTCGTGGAAGCGTTGCCGCGGCAGGCGCACCCCGGGATGGGCGGCAGCGGCAATGTCGGTATCGCAGAGCAAGGGGAGGATGGGGTGATAGAAGGCGGAGGTGGACAACTCCGCCTGCCCGCTTTCCGCCAGCTGCCGGTAGGCGGGCGCCACCGCGGCGATCCAGGCGCGCTGCGCGGCGCAGAGGTTCTCGCGGTCCTCGGCGCGGAAGTCGCGGCCGCGCGCCACCAAGCCGCGGGCTGGCTCCTCCTGGAGCCAGTACTCATCCGCCCATGCCAATTGACTGAGGACTTGCAGATCCTGCAACTCGGCCAGGCTGAAGTGCCGGACCGCGTGCTTGGGATCCCAGTTGTCCTGCCGCAGCTTGGCCATCAGCTCGGCATAGCGGGGATAGCGGCCAATCAGGTGCACGGGGTGGGCCTGGAAGAAGTAGCGCAGCAGAAACTCGCGGCCGGCGGCATCGAGCTGCTCGACGGGGGTTTGCGCCGCGCGCAGGAATGGATCTCGCGCCTGCCCGCTGGCGTATTCCTGCAACTGCTGCAGCAGCGAGGGCACCAGGTTGAAGCTGAGCCGAAGCTGGGGAAACTCACCGGCCAGCCGCGCCATGCCGTAGTAATCCTTCAACGCGTGCATGCGGGCCCAGGGCAGGCGGTACTCGCCGCTCTCCGGATCGCGGTACAGCGGCTGATGCATGTGCCAAAGAATCGCGAGATGAATCATGGGCCACCGGCGCCGCCGCGGCCGAACCTTGATGTTTCCACTCCAGCCGCGCCTCTGGTTATCATCCGCCGGAACGGGAAGAGGCGTGGGCAGGCAAGACCCCGCCGCCGCAACCTGGAGACCCCCTGAGCGCCGGAGGGCGTCCGTTGCCCGGCGCCCCACCCCAGCATGCGCCGCTTTCCAGGACAGGGCGGCTGAGCCGCTGGGTGCGTTTTGCTCGATGAGACGTGGGGCGGCCGTCTCGGCTGCCATGCAGCGCCGGACGGGCGGCCGGGACGCCTGCCCCGCGCGCAGCCGCAGCGACCCCTCGATGAGACGTGGGGCGGCCGTCTCGGCTGCCGCTAGGGAAGCGGCCTCGTCAGAGGAAGACAGGCGAGGACGCCTGTCCTACGGGCCGCTCGCGTGGGGCAGCCGTCTCGGCTGCCATGCAGCGCCGGACGGGCAGCCGGGACGCCTGTCCCGCGCGCAGCCGCAGCGACCCCGGGGTCCCCAGCGTGCAACGGCGCGCGCTGGGGCGGAGCGGCGCTCTTTGGGGTGGGACCAGCGGGAGCGTCCCGAACAGGGCGGCTGAGCCGCCAGCCGGGGACGGGCGGACGGCGGGGAGCTCGGCTTGCCTTTCCGACGCGCCGGGGCACGCCGCTCAACGACGGCAACCTGAGCAAGCGGGCGCTGCAACCGGCCGGCCGGACGCTCGGCTTGCCGAGATCGGCCGCCATACCCTGCGGCGGACGCACGCCACGGTGTTGCAAGCCGCGCGCGGTTCGCTCAAGGACGTTCAGGCGCAGCTAACGCGCGCTCGGCTGACCACCACGCTGGAGTTGGACACGCAGATCATCCCGGCCCATCAACGGGCGGCGGTGGAAACCCGCTCGGCTCTGCTGGCGAATGATGCCCCGTTCAGCCTCAATCCGGGATCGCCGTTCGCGCACGTCCAGCCCAATCGATGACTGGAATGGTAGGCACGTGGGGACTCGAACCCCAGGCCCCAACCGTGTCATTTTCGGCGACGATTTCACGCCGGAAGGTGCGGATTGACGCCGAGTGCTACGTTGGGCGACCCTCTTCGGCCGCCCGGCCTACCCGCCATGCCTACCGATCGCTACGGCGTAATCCCTTGAAATACGGTGATGGGTGGCGGGTTGCGGCACAAACGCGAGACAACGGCGCGCGCCTGGTGCCTAGCCGCCGTCGGCGTCGCCTGGTTGCCCGCCGTTGCGGTGCTCGGCGCGCGCAGGGTCGGCCGGCGGTCCCGGCGGCGGGTCCGACAGCCCCAGTGCGATGGGACGACGCCAAGGCGGGCCCCCCGAACCCTGCACATAGCGCGGGGCCGAATCGAGGCGAAGGCGTGGGGGCCAAAACGTGAAGAGTAAGGCCAGGGCGGCCCACTGCGCAGGGAAGAAGAGGGCGGCCGCGGCCGCCACCAGCCATGCTCCCCTAACGCCGAGCGCCCATGGGAGTGCGAGGGCCACCACCCCGGCCGCGGGCCAAACCAGAGGGCCCAGCCAGGCAGCTTCAGGCACCAGCCCTCCCGCGCAGTCCGGGCAGCTCATGGGCCTCCGGCGGAGCGATGCCAGCGGCACATAGGCCCCGCAGGCTGGGCAGGTCATGGGTGGCCTCGCGGAGTGCAGGCCCATCAGCACCCCCCGGATGCCGCTTCCCACGGTGGGCAAGTCATAAACCGGCGGCTCACCGCCCCCAGCTTGCCGGCCCAGGGCTCGGGGGCGGCCCGCTCCACCCAAGGAGAAAGTCGCGTCCCGCGCTGGCCGCGCCCGCGACCCATGGTTCAGCTGCTGCAGCTGACAGTGTCGCCGTCTGCGCCCACTGTGCGGCGGCCGCTGCACCCCCCAGTACGTCCCCGAGGCCCGCTGAGCCGACGGCCAGCGTGCCGCACCAGAGGCCGTCCACCACGCTCCCGGTATTCTGCCAGAGCTGGCCGCAGCCCGGGCACCCCGCGCTGGAGCGCCAGATGTCCATGCCCACCGGCGGGCCGGGCGGGACGGTCGCGGCCGTGGTGGCCAGCCGGGCGGTGCGCAGCCAATCGCCGTGGACCTTCAACCATGTGCCGCCCAGGTCGAAGGAGCGCGCCCCGCCGGGCAGCGGAACTATCGCGGAGTTGGGTGGCTGGCCGCTCATCGCCGCAATCTTATCGCCGTCCGGGGCGCAGGGGAAATCGGGCCGGCCGTTGGCGCCGGCGGCGGGCGCGGGCAACCGGCGGCAGCGCGCCGCCCGCCCCCGCAAGATCGGCGAGTGGAATGGTAGGCACGTGGGGACTCGAACCCCAGACCTCGACCGTGTCAATTTTGAGGAAGGCTGGCGCGCGGCCCCGTATCTCTCACGGCCGCGGTCATTCGTGCCGCCCTGTGCTTCGCCTGCGTCACTCCCCCGCTCTGAGTTGAAATCATGCTCAGCCCCGAGCGGAACCCCGAGGAGCAGGTCATTGCTGTTGACGCCGGGTGCCGGAACCGTCATCGGGAGGGGGTCATCCGCTTCCCCACCGCGTCAATAACGAACGAGACCGCCACCAGGTCGGCTATCGCGAATGGGAGGATCAGAGCAGCCGGGAGCCACCTGGCGGTCCAGGGGATATACCAAATGGCTGACGCCTCGACGACGCATATCAGCGTCACAGTAACCCAGAACCAGACATGCTCCCGTAGCACCCAGCGCCTCCGGACCGCGAGGGCGAGCATGAGCAGCGCGAACCACGCGGCACGGCCGCCCCCAGGGCTACCGAAGTGGCTGTACAGCAGGTACGCGGGGAACGTCGCCGCTAGGGCGGCCAAGCCCCAACGGAACGTGACACCCGCTCTTCCGCCCTCCGCCGCCACCCGCTACCAACCCCTGCACTGGGCGTAGTCGCGGGCGGTCTGAAACAAGTCCCACGCCGTCGCCCCTGCGGCCACAACCCGACCGGCTACCGGTATGTCCTCACCGACGCCCTCCAGCAACGCTTTGTTCTTACCGAGGAATTGCAAGGCGATCCCGGTTGTTCCAATCCCCAGGCCCACTCCGTTGCCGCCATGCAACGCCACAGCCGTGGAGGCTATGTCAATTCCGGTGTGAGCGACATCCCACCCTTCGCCGAATGCGGGAATAACCCCGATCGCGTCGATCGCCGCGGCGACGCCCCCATTTACCAGGACATCGCCGCAGCGTTGAGTCGAGCGGATAGCCAGGGAGGTGCTCACTTGCGGCAACTGCACCAGCTTCGTGGAGTCGCCCAATGGGCTACGCGCCCCGCGGAGGCCGGAAGCCGAGCGCTAGAACTATCAAGCTGGCCAAGGCAGCGATTGTCCACAGCAAGGACTCGGCGGTCTTTAGTGCGAACATCGCGCTAACTGCCAAAGGCACCGTGGTCTTTATTGCACTCATCGCCAGTGCGCCCGCAAATGCTCCAAATACGACTTGATCTCCACGAAAGTTCGACCTGAAGGCGATTGCAGCAGCTATGAGAACAGCGCACACGAGGCCGAAAATCAGGAGCGGATCTTTTGGCGGGCCAATATGTTCGCTGATCGAAAGCCAGGACGCCACAGTTCCATACAAGCAGGTGAGCGAAACTACAGCGAGTATCACTCGGTTTCGGAGCAGTCCCTGAGGTGTGGTCATGGCGGAGCTGGTCCTCCGCTTCGGCAGTCGACGTAAGACTCTGCGACCATCCCGACATCCAAAATGACAGCAACGCCCACATAGACCCAGCCGGGGCCTGGCAATATGCCCGGTGCAGCCTGCTTAACGAGCCCGAGGGCGATGGCCGCGCCTACATTGGTGGCAACGGCAGCTCCCGCGTGCCCCTCGTCTCCTATGAAGTTATGGATGAGCGCACCAGCCATACAACTTCCCGTTACTTTCTGGGGCTGCGGAGGCGGGGGCGGCTTGTATGGCCCTATTGTCGGAGATTGCGGCGACACCTGCGCACCGACGAAGCCGGGCCAGCTGGGCCCGGACCCCGGCCCCGCGCCGTAGGCGCCAGGGCCGCCGCCGAAAAGCTCTTCGCCGTTGCCGATTATAGGGGGTCTGTGGTCCACAGCCAATCTCCGATCTCGTTTACGGTGCCGTCTATGCTTATGGTTTGCTCGTAGTCATACCAGACTGTGTCGGCCTGCGCGCCCACGCCTACCACGGGAATGTTGAGGAGATTGAACTCGCCCCAATTCGCGCCGAACCCGCCGGTGGCCTGCCAGACATCGAACCCAGATTCCGCGTACAGCGCCGAGGGGTCGGGCGGGTCCACCAGCCCGAGCGGGTCGGTGGCCTCAAGCGGCTGGTTCGCGACGTAGGCGTAGGCGTTCCGAACCGGGGCCCCCAAGGCGCAGCGGAGCGCCTTGGGGTGGAGGTTTGCGGATAGGCGGGGCTGACGGCGGCCAGGCCGGCGGGCTCCCGCCCCAGCGCGTGCAGCTGCACGCCGGGGGCCCCGGTGTCAGGCGAGGGCCAGCGGGGCCTTGCTAGCGGAATTTCCTGCGGAGATTCCATCATCGGGGCCGGAGGCGGAAGGGGGAGCCCGCCCCGCCTGGCAGCGGAATTAGCGCGGAGTCCGATGGCCGGCCGCTCATGGCGGCAATCTTATCGCCGTCCGGGGCCCAGGGGAAAATCCGGCCGGCGCTTGACGCGGGCGACGGGCTCGCGCAACCGGCACGAGCGCACTGCTTGACCCCGCAAGATCGATGACTGGAATGGTAGGCACGTGGCGACTCGAACCCCAGACCTCTACCGTGTCAATTTCGGCGACGATTTCACGCCGGAAGGTGCCGACTGATGCCACGTGCTATGCCCAGCGACGGCTTCCGGGCCAGCGCCGCGCCGGCGATGCCCGCTGAGCGCTACCGCGTAATCCAGCGAAATACGCCGATGGGTGGCGGGGCTACGTCACAATCGCGGCACAACCGGCCCTAGCCAGGGCTAAGCGTCATCGGCGTCGCCTGGCTGGCCGCCGCTGCGGTGCTCGGCGCGCGGAGAGTCAGCGGGCGAGGCCGGCGGGGGGTCCGACAGCCCGAGGGCGATTGGCCGGGGACCGAAGGTTGGGTGATAGCCGGGAATGTAGCGGATCGGCCCCGGCTGCCGGGGCGGTGTGAGGTGCGGCGGCCAGCCTATCGTCAATAACACCCCCATGAGCCACCACGCGATCGGCGCGGCGGCGACGGTCGCGAGGGCGAGCCAGCCGCCCCGTAGGCCCGCAGCCCACCAGAGTGCAAACGCCACCCCGGGGGCAGCAAGGGAAACTAGCATCCCCACGATGGAGTCCGGCAAGAGTTCGCGCCCGCAGCCGGGACACCGGAATGACCGACGGGCCCGCAACCGGTCCCGCAATTCCGCCGGCGTCGCGATGTAACCACACTCCGGGCATGTCATCGGCGGCGTGGCGCGCTTCCCAGTCATCCACAGCTCCCCCAAGGCGGGCACTGGACGATTCTGTGGGCCTCCGCTCCCATCGCGTTTACCCAGTTCGGGTTAATCGTGCTGGGCCAGCCATTCCACCCAGCGAGGAAATCCTGGCCAAGTTGCGTTCCCTGCACGACCGCTGGGGACGTGTACAGGGTGAGCTCCAGGGCGGTCTGCCAGTTGTTCAAGACCAGGGCGGTGCTGGCCGCTGCACCCTCCAGGACGTCCCCGAGGCCCGCTGAGCCGACCGCCAGCGTGCCGTACCAGAGCCCGTCCACCACGTTTCCGGTGTTCTGCCAGAGCTGGCCGCAGCCCGGGCACCCCGCGCCGGAGTGCCAGATGTCCGTGCCCACCGGCGGGTCGGGCGGGACGGTCGCGGTCGGGGTGGTGAGCCAGGGGGTGCGCAGCCAATCGCCGCGGACTTCCAGCCAGCCGCCGTTCAGTTCATAGGCGCGCGCCCCGCCGGGCAGCGGAACTATCGCGGAGTTGGGTGGCTGGCCGCTCATGGCCGCAATCTTATCGCCGTCCGGGGCCCAGGGGAAATCGGGCCGGCCGACGCTGGCAGCGGGCCCGTCGCGGCAACTTGGAAACGCACTGAGCGCCAGCGGGCGGCGGTTGCCGGCCGTCCCACCCCGGCATGCGCCGCTTTCGGGGATAGGCCGGCCGAGCCGCTGGGTGCGCTCTGCCCTATGAGACGTGGGGCAGCCGTCTCGGCTGCCATGCAACGCCGGACGGGCAGGCGGGACGCCTGCCCCGCTCACAGCCGCAGCGACCCCGGGGTCCCCAGCCCGCAACGGCGCGCGCTGGGGTGGAGCGGCGCGCCTTGGGGTAAGGCCAGCGGAAGCGTTCAGAAGGGCGGCTGAGCCGCTCCGCCCCGGGGCGTCAGGCGGAGTGGAGCGCGGCGCCGGGCAGCATGAGGCGCAAGAAGGCGCGAATCTGCGCCGGGCGATAGCCAGCGGCCAGGGTGTAGCCGCCAATGATCCCGATCGCAACAATGGCCGCCCAGGCGTAGGGCAGGTGCGGCGCCGCCAAGGCCAAGCCGCCGCCCGCCGCCAAGCCCAGCCAGAGCAGGACATAGCCGCGGGGAAAGGGCAGGTGCAATCCGCCGCGGCGGACAAAATACAACGAGGCGAAATGGTGCGCCATCTCGGAGGCGGCCCAGGCCCAAACCGCTCCGGCCAAGCCGTGCGCATGCCAGAGCGGCGCAAACAGCAGCACGAAGACGGCCAGGCGGACGCTCTGCGCCACCGTGGATCGCTGCGGCTGGCCAATGGCGGAGAAGATGGTGTTGTAGAGATGGCTGGCGGCGAGGATGGCGGCCACCGGTGCGGCGAAGCGCAGCATGGGCGCCAGCCCTTGATACGCCGGCCCGAACAGAGCCACCAGTGGAGCTGCGAACAGGGTCATCGTGGTGGCCAGCGCCAGCGCCGCCAGGAACAAGACCCGGCTGGCGGCTTCGTTCAGTCCGGTCATGGCGGGGCGTCCGCCGTGCGCGATGGCGTGGGTCAGCGAGGGCAGGAGAGTGTCGAGCAACAGATCGAGCAACGTCGGAATGATGGTCACTAACGTCATCAGCGCCACATACATGCCAAGCTGGCGCAAGCCCCCCCAGTGCAGCACTAACAATGAGTCCAGGGAAGCGCTGAGAAAGCCGATGGCGCTGTTGCCTTGCAGGCTGAGGGTATAGCGCCAGAACCCCGGCGGCAAGGCCCAGGGTTTAGGCGGGGCGATGGGCGTCGCCGGGGCTTCGTTGGCCCCGCGCTCGGGCTCCTCACGTACTTGGGTGTACGCTGCGTCGCCCTCGCTTGAGCCGCCTCGCCCGGCTCGCCCCTCGCCCCGCTCAAATGGTTTGCTAGTGAGCCCGGCGGCGTGGCTGAGCAAAGGGTGCGGCGGGGCGATGGGCGTCGCCGGGGCCTCGTTGGCCCCGCGCCGCAGAACACGAGTCCAGAACGGCGGGAGGCCGCGCGGAGCGGTGGGGGGCGTGTGGCGCCAAAAGAGCCGCAAGCCAAATCCGGCGCTCACCGCCGCCAAGGTGAGGTAGATGCCCCAGATCAGCACCAAATAATCGTGGGCGAGGATCGGGCGGGCGGCAAAGAAGAGGACGGCGTAGATGGCAAATGAGCCAACCGTGACCGCTCGGCCGAGGACCTGGGCCAGGGCGATCTCAAGAATGCCCTTCAGCGCCGCGGTCGAGAGCGACAGGGCGATGTAGATGGGCGAAAGCCAAATCAGGATGACCTGGAAACGGGCGCCGCCCACCGGTCCGAACAGCAGCTTCAGTGCGGCGGGCCAGAGCCACGCCACGGCGAACCAGGGGGCCAGCGCCAGCAACACAATCGCGCCATATTCCAGCAGAAACGCCCGCCGGCGCTCCGGCGGCAGTTGCGGCAGAAATTGAATCAACACCGCATTGCCGCCGAGCAACAGGAAGGTGGAGACCAGGCGAACGTAGATGAGCAACAACCCGAAGGCGCCGATCACCTGGGGGCCGGTGCGCGCCAGCATCAGCCGCGTGCAGTAGCCCAGCGGCATGGCCAGAGCGGAAAGCCATAGCGTCCAGCGCAGGCCCCGAAGGATGGGCGCCTGCAACTCACGCGGCAGCGCCTCGATGCTGATTGCCGGGCTGGCGGAGGAAGGCCTAATGGCCATGCGCGGCAGCCTGGAGCGCGCCGGTCAGTTGCCGCCGCAGGGCACGAAGCAAGGCGCGGTTGGCTGCGGCGACTCCGCCGGTGAAACCTTCTTGCGCGGGGGTCGCGCCGGAGGTTGTTGTGCAGGGGGCGCGCGGGCCATAAGGTCGGCCGCGGAGCGAAACCAATCCCCAATTCGCCTTTTCGCTCCAGGAGTCGCCCCAGGCCCACAGCTTGGCGCCGGCGATCTGGGGGCGGCGCAGGTCCAGTTGTAGGCGCCGGGCGTACGCGGCGGCGCGAGCGGGCTGGCTGGGATAATTGCCGGGGCCGTGGCGGGGATAGGCGGCGACATCGCTGGCGGCATTGGCGGTGAAGCCCATCCACGTCACGAAGGGCCGGTCCGGCGCGGCGTGAACGGTGCGGGCATAGACCAGCGCGGAGCCAAAGCTGGCTTGCACCACATCGTCGTAGCGGGCGGCGGCGGCCAGAATTTGCGGGCGCGTCAGGCCGTCCCAGCCATTGAGCGCCGCCGGGCCAAAGACCAGATGACCCGGCCGATAGCGCCGGACCGCGGCGGCAGTCACGGCGAAGTAGCGGGCGGCAAACCGGGTCAAAAAGGCATTGAGGTCGGCGCGCACGGCCGGGTGCGCGGTGGACAGACGCACATCGTCCCGGCCCACCCAGGGGTTGCGGCCATCTTCGTCCAACAGCCCGGCGCCATGCCCGTAGCCCCCGTCATCGCCAAAGCGAGTGTAGGTGGCGCCCCAGGCACGGTCCAGCGCCTGGATGCTGCCGTAGCGGCGGCGCAACCAGGACGCCAGCGCATATTTGCTGTAAACGCGGGTGTGCCGGTAGCGGACGCCAAGCGCCGTGTTGGCGCTTTGGCGAAAGTTGGTGCAGAGCACAATCCAGCCGATGTTGGAGCTGGCATGCCCCGCCGGCCGCGTGGGCAACTCACCGCCGGGCCCAAAGCCCCACAGATTGTCGGCGTCGTCCACGGCGGTGCCGATCAGCCAAGGCGAGGCCGCGAGCGCGGGCGAGGTCTCGATGCGCGCTTGCCGTTGGGCATAGGCGGCGAAGTTGGGGTCGAAAACGTCGGGGAGCGAATCGCCGCGATAGTTGTGGTATTCGCCGTCCAGGCCGGCCACCAAATTCTTGACCGGCCCTGGGGCGTAATGATGACGGTCGGTCAGGCTATAAAAGGCGGGGCGGAGCAGCGACACGAAGGGGACGGGATCGGCGGTGTTGCGTGCGCCGTAGCGGGAAACCGGCACCACCCAATCCGAGGAATATTCTGCGGCGGTGTTGAAGCCCCAGGCGCGGAGCTGCCGGGCGGCGGCGATCCCCCAAGCGGACTGGTCGCGGGCCTGAGAAAGCGGAGGGGCGACGAAGCGCGGGCCCGGAGGCTGGATGTCGTAGACGCCCAGCAGCCAAAACGGATTTCCGAGCGGGGTGAGGAACACCCAGCGGACTCCGATGCGGCGCACCCGGAAAAAACGGCTGGGGCGGGCGGCGGCGAGGAGGAGGCCGCCGAAGCGATCAAGGCGAGACGATGCGCAGGGCAGGGAAAGCCGGCCAGCCGTCGGATCTGGGCGGGTCGAGGAAGAACGGCTCTGGGGCCGAACTGAGGCCTGCCCTGCGAGACCGGCAAGAACTCCAATCCGGCAGGGGCGAGAGCCCGTCCCAATGAGAGGGGCGAGGGCGGCGGCCGCCAGCGCCGCCAGCCAGGGTCGGCGACCGCAACTCATGCCTCCGGCTCCGCCTGAAACGCTTGGGTAGCCCAGCTCCAGGGATCGCCCTCGTCCCAGGGCCCGGCAATATCCGCGGCTACGGGCCAGTAGGCTGCAGCGGCGGGATCGGGAACTAGCGCCGCTTCGGCTTCCTCCTCCGGAACCGCCGCCGTTTGCGCCAGCAGCGGCGGCAGCACGGCGGAGATGAAGACGGCGAACCACAACAGCTTCAGGAAGGCGGCGGAGAGGAAGAAGATGGCCAGGCAGAAGCCCACCATGCCGGTCTCCAGGCCGGAGGCCGCGAGGTAAATCCATTCTGCGTCCAACGGGCGTGCGAGCCGCCGGCTGCGTCGCAGGCTGCGGAAGGTGAAAAACAGGATGGCCAGAAAAGCGAGAATGCCGGGCAGGCCCATCGCCGCGGCGATCTCGATGTAGGTGTTGTGGGCGATGAAATCAATGGTCGTTCCCGGCGACGTGTACCGCGGCAGTTCGGGCTTGAAGTTGTCCAGGCCGATGCCGGCCATGGGATGGGCGGCGACCATGCGCAAGCCGGCGCCCCACAGGATCAGGCGGTCGTGGCTGCTCTGGCGGTCGCCGCTGGTGGGGTGCAGCAACCGCTGCAGCGGCGTCTTGGGGGCAAAGGCCAGCGCCAGCGCCAGCAGGACAGTCGCGCCCGCGAAGTTCCGCCAGCGATGGCGGGAGCGAGCGATCAGATACAGGCCGGCCGCGACCAGACCCAAAAAGCCGCCGCGCGAGGCGGTGAGCATCACCGCCCATAGCGTGAGGCCGAGGGCCGCCAGGCAGTATAGGCGCAGCAGGCGGGAACGGCGCTCGGCGAGCACACAGAAGGCGAAGGGAAGGATGACTAATACCGATGCGGTGAAATAGTTTGGATCGCCGGCTACATAGCCAGGGCGATAGCCTGCGCCATATACCGCGCTGCCCGCCAGCCAATCGCGAATCATATAGACCGAGGCCAGCGCCATGGAGGCGGTGGCGGCGAGCAGGGTCCAGCGCAACCGCTCGACGGTACGCACCAAGATAACCGTCGTTACCAGGAACAGTAGGTTCGAGGTGTAGACCAACATCATGCTGCCGGGGCCGCGGGCGGCGATGGTGCAATACGACAGCAGCGCGAGCAGGAAGAAGACCAGGAAGGTGCGGACCTGGGCGCTGGCCATCAGCGCCGCCCGGCGGCGGTGCATCGCCCAGTCGAAGAGGGCATAGGCGAAGCACGCCAGGCCGAGCCATTTTTCCGCCGTAAAGCCCAGGAACGGATGCGCGAGGTAGCGCTGGTCCATCAGCGGCAGGGTAAGGATGAGGAGGTAATAGAGCAGCATCGCGCTCAAGCTCCGAGCCCGAGGGTTAGCGGTTCGGCGGCCCGCTGCGGCTGGACCAAGCGTAAGGCGCGGCGCAGGGATACGCAGAGTTGCGGCAAGCCGTAGGACTGCTCGATGCGCCGGCGCGCGGCGGCGCCCATGGCCGCGCGGCGCTGGCGGTCGAGCAGCAATGAGATGACCGCCTGGGCGAACGCGGTGGCGCCATCGGCGATTTCAATCTCCGCGCCCGGTGTGAACGCCAGGCCCTCCGCCCCCAAACGGGTGGAAACGATGGCTCGGCCCAAAGCCGCGGCCTCGAGAATCTTGAGCCGAGTCCCGCCGCCTAGGCGCAGAGGCACGATGCTGAGGGCCGATTGGCGGATGATGGGGCGCAGATCGGGCAAGGTGCCGGTGAACTCGACGCCGGCGGCGCGCCGCCAATGCCGGGCAAACTTAGGCGGCGGCGTCCGGCCCGCGGCGACCAAACGTGCCTGGGGGACGCGTTGCCGGACCAATGGCAGAATCCGGGCCGCGAAATAGGCGACGGCATCGCGGTTCGGCAGCCAATCCATTCCGCCTTGGTAAACCAATGTGCGATCGTCGCCGGCGGGGCCGGCGGCATAGTCGGACAAGCACAGGACGTTGGGAGCGACCACGGCCGGGGTTTCCGGCGCCAGCGCGGCGAAGCGGCGGCGGTCGGCGGCTGAGCAGGACAAGATGGCCTGAGCGCGGCGGGCCAGCGCCCGCTCCCAGCGCCGCAAGTGGGCGGCCTCGAGATGGGCATAGACGCGAACGGCGGGATTGCGGGCCACGCGCGCGTATTGCCGCACCAGGTCGTGCTCCAGGTTGTGCGCGTGCAGAAGGAGAGGGCAGTGCAGGGCGGGCAGATTCGCCGCGCCGTAGGGGGTATCGCAAATAACGGCGTCGAAGGGGGCCGCCGCCAACGTGCGGGCGAGCAGCGCCTGCATGGGGCCGCTGGTGTATCGGGCCACGGCAAAGGGCCGGGCGGAAAGCCCGGCCCG
>JBOGKW010000027.1:0-27459 GCA_050746205.1 Terriglobales bacterium
GCCCGCCGCCGGGCGGAGCAGGCAATCGCCGCCGGCGACGACGGCGGCGGCGCCAGCTACGTGAACCCCAGCCAGATTCCCAGCGTCAACAGCGCCTCTGCCGCCACGGCCGCCGGCGCGGCGGATGCCGCTGGGGGCAATTACGGCGATGGCGCCTATGCGGATGGCGGCGATGATGGCGAGAACAGCCTGCCCTCGATGGAGAGCCTGCTCAATCCCGGGCTCACCGACCTGAAGCACTACCAGTACCGCTTGGACGTCGAGTTGGTGAATCCGGACGGCGACCTGGTCTGGATCAGCGGGCGCGGCGCTCAGGCATTGCCGTTTGCCGCCGCCGGCCAGGCCGTCAGCCAAAGCCTCCAGCCCATGCTGAGCCTCTTGGGGCAGTTGACCCATCGCACCCCGTCCGGTACGGCCAAGGCCCCGGGCAAAAACGGCAATCCACGGTAGCGCTGCGCTGGCCACGGCAGCGGCGTCAAGGCCGGCGCGGCGCCAGCGCTTGGGGCCGCGGCTGGAACTGGGGCGGTCGACTCGGCTCACTCCCGGCGCAGGGAGCGGAACGGCAGCAGGACGTAGGCCAGGCTGCAGAAGCTGGAGAGCAGCATGGCGGCGGCGGCGCCGAAGGGCCCAATCAGGCCAATCGCCGCCAGTGGCATGCCGACGCCGTTGTAAGCGCAGGCCCAGGCCAGCGCTCGCCAGCGCCGCCGCCGCAGTTCCGCGCTGAGGACGAAAACCCGCTCGCAGGCACGGAAATCGCCGCGTAGCAGGGTGACCGCCGCCGCCCGGCAAGGAAGATCGGCGCCGCGCGCCCAGGCCACGGCCGCCGTTGCCGCGGCCATGGCGGCGGCGTCATTGTAGCCATCGCCGATCACCGCCACGCGTTCCCCCCGCGCCCGCCGCTCCGTGACCCACTGGGCCTTGTCGGCGGCGGTGGCGGCGGCCCGCCAGTGCGGGACTCCCAGCCGGCGGGCCAGCGGCGCCACCGCCGCCGGCTCATCGCCGCTGATCAGCCAGAGCGAAAGCCGCCGCCAACGGGCCAGGGCCGGGGCGGCGCCGCGGCGGGGCGGATCTTCGAGCGCAAAGACGGCCGCCGGCTGGCCGTCCGCGCTCAGCCACGCCAGCGTCCGGCCCTCGGCGCCCCAGCGCCGCGCTGCCTCCGCCAGCTCCGGAGGGGCGCCCGCCGGGGCGGCAAACGCGGCGCTTCCGATGCGCCAGGTGCGGCCCTGCCATTGGCCTTGGCGGCCCTGGCCTGGCGCCGCCGCGGCGGCGGTGAAGGCGGCGGGTGGCGCCGCGCGGGTCCGGGCCAAGGCGCGGATCGCCGCGGCGATGGGGTGATCCGCGGGGATTTCTCCGCCCGCCGCCGCCGATTCCAGTCCGGCGGCGGCGGCCAGCAACTCCTCCTCGCGTCCGCCGGCATGGGCGAAGCCGGTCACCGTCATTCGCCCTTCCGTCAGCGTCCCGGTTTTGTCCACCATCACGGTGCGGCATCGGCTGAGGGCGGCTAGGCCCTCAAGATCCTGCACCAGGATGCCCTGCCCCGCGGCCTGCGTGACGGCCCGATTCTCCAACAGCGGTATGGCCAATCCCAGCGTGCAGGGGCAGGCGAAGATGAGCAGCGTCACCGCCCGCCACACGGCGGCTGCGGCGTCCACGCCCGCCCAAAGGTTTAGCGCCAGCGCGAGCAGCACCGAAGCCAGCACGGCGGGAACGAAATACCGGGCCGCGCGGTCGAATGGGCCGCGCGCCTGCCGGCGCATGCGCGCCGCCAGGGCTTGCTCGACCCGCGCCGCGATCTGGCCGCGCAAGCCGGCCGCCGCCGGCCGCAGCACCTGGGCGTAGTTGCCCGCCGCGCCGGTGGCCGCGATCTGCGCCCCCGCCATCAAGGCCTCGCCGGCGCGGCGGCGCACCGGCCTGGCTTCGCCGGTCAGGCTGGACTCGTCCAGCTCCACCCATCCGGCCTCCAGGCGGGCATCGGCCGGGACCGTTTCCCCCGGCCGCAAGGCAATCCAATCGCCGGCCCGCAGCGCCTCGGCTGGAACCCGCTCCGCCGCGGCCCCGTCCGGGGCATTGGCGTCCGACGGCCATTGCAGCCGCCATGCCGGCGCCGTTCCTCCGGGCCGCCAGCGGTCCCGGTCCCGCTGGGCGATCCGCCGTGCCCGCGTCTGAATCCAGCGCCCGGCCAGCAGGAAGGCAATCAGCATGGCGGGCAGGTCGAAGTAGCCCACCCCGCCCCGCGCCCAGGCGGCGCAGCTGAGGCCGTAGGCGGCCAAGGCGCTCAGGCTGAACAGGCTGTCCACGTTGGGCGCCAGGCGGGCCAAGCCGTGCAATCCCATGCGCAGTATCGGCCAGCCGCACAGGCCCACGGCCAGGGCCGCGCCGGAGGCATCCGCCGCGTTCAGCAGGCCGCGCCCCTGCGGGCCGATGGCCGTCGAGAGGCCGAGCCACGGCGCATAGAGCGCCCAGTTCAGGCTCATCACGCCCATGCCCAGGAACAGCGCCAGCCCCGTCCGCAGCGCCAGCCCGGCGGTTTCCTCCTCGCCGCCCTCCGCCCCGGCGGGCAGCGGCCGATAGCCCAACCCGGCGATGCGCTGCTCGATCTGGGCTTCGGCGCCAACCGCATCCGCCGCCAGTTCGATCTCCGCCCGTCCGCTGGCGTAGTCCACCGTCGCGGTGCGTACGCCGGGGCAACGGCGCAGGTATTGCGCGATGCCCCAGGCGCAGGAGGCACACCACATGCCGCCGATTTGATAGCTCAACTGGCGGCCCGGGGGGGCCCCGTCCGGCGCCGGTTCCGCGGCGCGGGCGAATTCTTCCGCCATCCCGCGCCGGTCAAAGAGGGCATAGACTTCGGCGCAGCCGGGGCAACAAAATGTCCGGAGTTGGCCGGCGATCAGATGCTCGCGCCCGCCGGTGGCGGGCAGGCCGCACAAGGCGCAGACCTCGGCTTCGGCGACGGGCATCGGGCCTGGACAGAGATGCCGAACTCGGCCCGCACCGTTGCCCAGCGGTTACCGCGCCGCGGGGCGGGCAGAAACGCCAGGTCGGTCCAAGGTCGCGCGTCGTGGTCGCGGAAATTACCATCGGGCCGCGGCATGACCGGGTGGCCGATGCCTCGACGCCGCCGCCAGTGCCCGTTCATCCGGGCCTCCACCTCCGTGCCGGCCTCAAGCGCCGACTCAAACTCGCCGCCGTTTACCGGGCCGATCGCAAGGCAAGCGCAAGTGTTGCCGTAGACCCAGCCGGGACCGGCGCTCAGGAACAAGCCCGCGGCCGGCTCGCGGCGAGGCGAAGGCGCGGCCCGGCGGTGCGCTCCTGCAGCCAGGTGCGTCCGCATCTCAAAACGTCGGCGTCCCCTGCCAAGCTCCAGCGACCGCGCGCCGGCAGCGTGAACGCCGCGCCGAGGCCGAAATCGAGGCTGCGGCCACCGCGCGGCGGTCCAGCCTCCGGCTGGATAACGTTGATCGAGATGGGCTGGAACCGGGGCGTGGCCCTGCGGCGATCGGCCCCGCGCGGCCGGCGCGCCCAGGGCCTGGAGCGCCGCCGATAAGGCCGGCCCGCCCAGCCGGCTGCGGCGAAAGGCGAAAAACGCCGGGGTGATCGCTGGCCTGGTGTTAGGAGCCGTGTGGGTGGTTGCTCGCACAGGCCGGGGACCGGCGGCCAGTTTGGCCCCGCGCGGGTGGTGGGTCGGTTTGCTTTAACCGGGCCCTGCGAACGAAGCGGAAACGCGTTCGCGGGCGCCCCGGAAGGCATCACCTGGGCGCCGGGAAGCATCCAAAAACACCTTATGGCTTTGCATGAGCAGGTTTGGGTAAAGGTCAACGCCACCGCGGATGCCGGGGTCTGCTCCCTCGTTGGCGCGCTCAGTGCATTCTCGGAGCTGCAAACCCTAGAGAGCTGCCAGGGTGCGCACGGGTGGGCGTGGGTGACTTTCGTTTACGGCCAGCACTGGAGGCGACCATGGCAGGGCCTGGCAAAATTTGTTCTGGGGTTTGTCGGGCCGGCGCTCGCTCGCGAGCTTGGGGATCGCGTTAGGTTGAGCATTCAGGTAACCGGGGGAGGCCCCCACCGCGCAGAGATGGCGGTCCAGTACGCCGCCATCCCCGCAGCGGTGAAGGTGTTAACGGAGCTGCGGGCGGAGTCCGAGCTCTAGGACCGTCCGTAGGTTCGCGTGTTCTTGTGGCAGGTCGCGCACATCGCGATCAGATTGCTTGGACTGTCAGTGCCATTGGCGCTGCGGTGGTGTGCATCCCAGTATGGCGGATGCAGGCCCGTCGGGCAGCGCCCCCTGTGGCCGCAAACGGTCATCTCGCATTCGCACCGACCGCCGGCGCGCGCGTAGATTTCTTGTCGTGTTGCCTGTGATACAGCCATCGCTCTCACCCCCTTTCCGCTCGCAATTAAGCCGCCGCAACGGCGTTGCCGTCGAGCAATCCGGCAAGCTCCTCCGGTCTCCAGACATGGGTCGCCAAGCCGCTTCCCATCGCCGGGGTGGCGCGCAGCCCGGGGCGGACGCGGCAATAGTTGTAGGGCACGAAGTAGACCGCCACGGCGTGAGCGTGGTTTTCCAGCTGCTTTGAGAACGCACCGGTTAACCGGGTGAAGCGCCGCGTGGACGTCCGCATCGTAGGGTTCTGGCGCCCCACAAGGCTGCCCCGGGCATGCGCAGGGTCGGGTTTGCCGGTCATGGCCTTCATGTCGCAGCCAACGCAGGCGGCCGGACCGCGGCGGCGCGCGTCTTCCCCATTCACCGCGCCATAGTTTGCGCAGGGTGGCGAAATCGACGTCCAGGCCGAATGCGCCTTCGACCGCCTGCGGGTTGGGCTTGTGGCCATCGGTGGTCGGCTGGGGACGCGGCTGCGCAGGCGGCCGGCGGCATCCTGCATGGACCCGAGCGGCGCGCCGCCGTCGCGGCCGGCAACGGGATAGGGGACGCAGAGCTTGGTGTCGGCCTCCAGGGCGAGCCGCACCCGCGCGTCGCCCTCGCCGTCGCGCCGCCGCTCCCCGGTGGCGTTCTCCTTCCTCGCGCCGATGAACGGCCAGATTTCGTCGCACTGGACGCGCCGGGCTTTGGGTCCGCGCGCGTGCTCGTCATGGTGGCGCCAGCAGGCTTCGCCGAGGTCCGTCAACGGCTTGGCCGGGGTGTTCTGTGGCCAGCCGGCCGTGCGGCAGGTCGAGCGGATGCTGTTCCCCTCGCAAAGGCAGTGGATGGCCTTGGCCAATTCGGCAGCGCTCACGCGATTCATGATGACCATTGTGCTCTACCGGCCACGCATGGTCAAGTGGAATGGCCCAGTTTATTTTTTCCATTGTTTTATGGTCCACGGCTAACGTACTATTATTATGGAATGTATACTGGTGTCGGCCCACATGTTTGAAGAATACGTAGAATTGGTCCACCTGTCCAGGCTCGCGCTGTCGGGCAGGCGGCAGGACGTCCAGGTCTTCATTCGACGATTAGCCCGGCGACTGCGGTCGGTCAGGCCGGATGTTGCGGACGAGCTTGAAAGGCTGCTGGCGGAATCCCCCACTCGTGATTCGCCGTTAAGGAACAATGCCTTATCTGCGATCCCGATGGATGCCGATTCTCGGCTGAAGCTCGTGCGCCCGGAATTTCCAGTGGTTCTGGAGGTCGAGCCGCTTTGGGCGCCCAGCGTGAAGCCAATGCTGGAACAGATCGTCGATGAGCGGACCAACACAGCCGTGCTCTCAAGGGCCGGCTTGCTTCCGACGCGATCGCTACTATTCACAGGCAGCCCTGGCGTCGGCAAATCGCTGGCGGCTAGGTGGATCGCGGCCAGGTTGGGGCGGCCGTTGGTGACGTTGGACCTTTCCGCCGTGATGAGCAGCTTCCTGGGAAAGACCGGGGCAAACGTGCGCCACGTGTTGGATTACGCGAAGAGCATGGACTGCGTTTTGCTGCTCGACGAATTCGATGCTGTAGCAAAGCGGAGAGATGACGTTTCAGAAATTGGGGAGTTAAAGCGGCTCGTGACGGTCCTTCTACAGGAGATCGACGATTGGCCCCCGTCTGGGCTGCTGGTCGCGGCCACCAACCACCCCGACCTGCTTGATCCAGCGGTGTGGCGCCGGTTCGAGATGTTAGTCAAGTTCCCGTTGCCGGACGATGGGCAGGTGCGCGAAGCGGTGTGGCAGTTGCTGAGGGGGCGGGTGTCGAATCCCCAACTGATCCACGCCGTTTCGCTTCTGCTGCGGGGGCTCTCGTTCAGCGACATCGAGCGCGAACTGCGCCTAATAATCAGGCGAACCGCGATGTACTCCATACCGACCGAGGACGCGCTGGGCGAGCTTGCCCGCCGCCGGTCCGGCGATTTGGGCCTAGAGGAGCGAAAACAGATTGCAGAGCTCTTCTTGTTAGCGGGTTTTTCTCAGCGGGAGACGCATGACTGGACGGGCCTACATCGCGATACCATCCGCAAGTTGGGCTCCCCGAGGGAGAATGCGCCAGAATAAAGGAGGGCCGCATGGCTGACAAGCGCAACTATCTTCTCGGATATGGTGAGAGACTCGCACAGAACGAGCAAGTAAACCTCGGTTTCGGGGACGGCCCTGAGCCGTACACGTTCGGAGAGGCCAAGGCGTACTTGGGGCCGCGGGCTGCTGCTGCGGCGAATTCGCTAGACGCGCTGCCGGCTGCTGCATGCCCTGGCAATGAAGGTGTGCTCGCGTTTACGCTTCATCCAAAATACCTCTCGAAGAGCGCCTATCCCAAAGACCTCTTTCGGGAGGCTGGTCTGCGTGCGATCGGAAGCAAGGGTGTCACCGTCACGCCGCGAAAAACGCACCTGGCGAGTAACCCGGCGCCGGCCACCTCGGTTGAGCTTTTTGTCGCTGGGCCAAGGGAAAAGTTCCGCGATCTGTTGCGATCACTCAGCGCTTGGACCCAATTCACGCCGGGAGCCGCCGATATTATTAAGCTTGAGGGGATACGCGCTCTGTCGGCTGCCGAGCGTGTCAAGCCTATTCACTCACGTGCCAGGAGCCTTCTCTTTGAGATGGTCCTTCACGCCGGGGCGCATAAGCGGTCCGCGTATATATTGGACGCTTTTGAGGAATACCTCAGGACATTAGGAATTGGGGTCGACCTGGAGAAACGAATCGACACCGACGACCTTTCGTTCTTGCCGGTACGAGCGCAGCGCGACCGCGTCAATGAAGTGGCCCGATTCGCGTTCCTCAGGGTGGTCCGCGAGATGCCGCGACTGCGGGAGCTTTGGCCGGCAAATCGCAGGGGTCAGCGCGGCGGCCAGCCGTTCGCTCCTCGGATGCCGTCGGGCGAGGTCCTCGACCCCACGGTACGAGTAGCGGTTTTTGACGGAGGGCAGCCGAATATTCAATCGATGCGAAAATGGGTGAGAGGAATCGATGGGGACGGCGTCGCTGGCCCGGTCGACGATTACCTGGATCACGGGTGTGCTGTGACGTCTTCCTTGCTATTCGGGTCGCTGGAGGCGCTCTCACTTGCGCCCCAACCGTTTGCGCGTATAGATCATTACCGGGTTATGGACGCGCAAACGGAGAAGGAGCCAGAAGAGTCGCTTTATCCAGTTCTAAAAAGAATCGTTGCGGTGCTTGAGCGACAGACATACGAGTTTGTAAATTTCAGCATCGGTCCAGGCGTCCCAATCGACGACGACGACGTCCATCCTTGGACGGCCAAGATTGATCCGCTGCTGTCCGAGGGCGGGACGCTCGCCTCCATCGCCGTTGGAAACAGCGGCGAGAGGGACGCCGCTAGCGGGCTGAACCGCATACAGCCCCCGTCGGATTGCGTCAACGCGCTTTCTGTGGGCGCCAGCGACAGCGCAGGCGCTCGGGCTGATTACAGCTCCGTTGGCCACGGCCGATGCCCTGGTGTAATGAAACCCGACGGACTTGTGTTTGGGGGGACCGAAGGTTCGCCGTTCTGGGTGGTCGATTCGACTCATCCGTTGATGGCTAAGGGAGTTATCGGCACAAGCTTTGCCGCACCATTAGCGCTGAGAACGGCAATTGGCGTTCGCGCTGTGCTAGGCCCGGCGGTTAGGCCGCTGGCGCTAAAGGCTTTGCTAATTCACCACGCGGAGGCGAGGGGCAACGCCCCTTCAGAAGCTGGATGGGGGCTGTTGCCAACCGACGTGGAGGAGCTTATCACTTGCGCAACTGGGACCGCGCACGTTGTCTACCAGGGCGAACTCGACCCCAAAAAATTCCTTCGTGCCGGAATCCCGATGCCGGCGAGGCCAATAAGCGCTCTGGTGACGATCACCGCAACGATTTGCATTGCGACCCCCACCGACCCGGAGCATCCGGGTACGTATACGCGTAGCGGGCTCCAAATATTCTTTCGCAAAGACCGATTCAACGTCCAGAAAGGCAAGACCAATCCAAAGCCTAGCAGCTTTTTTAGGTCGGGCCTTGGGATGCCCGGGCGGCTCATTCGTGGCGCGCATCAGTGGGAAACGGTTCGCCACGAATCTCGAAGGATGAGGGGCAAGGACTTGAAGAATCCGTGCTTCGACATTCATTACAATCCTCGCGAGGAGGGGCACGACACAGCCGGAAAGAAAATTCCCTACGCCATGATCGTCAGCGTCAGTTCGCCAGGGGTCAAGGACCTCTTCGACCAAATTTTCAATCGTTACCGCTTCCAACTGGCAGAGTTGAAACCGCGCGTCGCTATCCCGATTCTGGTTCGCAAATCATGATTTCGGCCTCGCGCATCTGGCCCTCGCGGCCCCCGTGGTCCGGGTATGCTATAGTCACTGTTTCATGACCCGTTGTTCGCATAGCCACGGCCATACTCGCCACGCGCACGGCGCGCGCGGCTCTGGGCCGGTCTGACCACGGGACATCCCAGATTTCGCGCCCGCCGCCCACCGCGGCGGGTTTTTTATTTTGCGGCTACTGTGGAGAGCTTTATGGAATTGGCCTTTGAGAAGTCCGAACTCCTGCCCGCCATCGTGCGCCACGCGCGACAAGGCGACGTGCTGATGCTGGGCTATATGAACCGGCAGGCTTGGGAACTGACCCTGACCACGGGCTTTGTGACCTTCTTCAGCCGCTCGCGGCAAAGGCTCTGGGTGAAGGGCGAGACCAGCGGCAACCGGCTGCGTTTGATCCGCGCTTGCACCGACTGCGACGGCGACGCCATTCTGCTCGATGCCGAGATCGAAGGCCGGCAGGCGGTTTGTCACGAAGGCTACCGCGGCTGCTTTTTCCACGAATGGCGCGGCGCGGGGTTCGAAGCCCAGGGCCGCCGCGTCTTCGATCCCGCCGAGGTGTACGGGCAATGAGCAATTCGGGGCAAGCTGGAGAGGCCGACGGGCGGGCGCTGCCGGGGCAGGAAGCGCAGCCGCAGGCGCGACCCAAGGAGGCGGCAGCCGGCGTTCGGCCGCCGAGTCAATTGCGCCTCGGTATTCCCAAAGGCAGCTTGCAAGACGCCACCCTTCAGTTGTTTGAACGCGCGGGTTACCACGTCTACGTCCATTCCCGCTCCTACTTCCCTTCCATTGACGACCCCGAGATCGAATGCATGCTGATCCGGGCGCAGGAGATGGCACGTTATGTCCAGGACGGGATTTTGGATGTCGGACTGACCGGCCGCGACTGGGTGCTGGAGAACGACGCCAAGGTGCATACGGTCTGCGGCCTGATCTACGCCAAGCAGAGTTTTGCTCCGGTGCGGTGGGTGCTGGCGGTGCCGGAGGATTCGCCGGTGCGCTCCGCACAGGACCTCCAGGGCAAGACGGTGGCGACCGAACTGGTGGGCGTCACGCGCCGTTATCTTGCCGCGCACGGCGTTCGCGCGACCGTGGAGTTCAGCTGGGGCGCCACCGAGGTCAAGCCGCCGGTGCTGGCCGACGCCATCGTGGAGGTGACCGAAACCGGCGCCTCGCTGCGGGCGCATCAACTGCGCATCGTGGACACGGTGCTGGAGTCCCACACCCAGCTCATCGCCCATCCCGCCGCCTGGGCCGACGCCGCGAAGCGAGAGAAGATCGAGACCCTCGCCCTGCTGTTGAACGCCGCCATCGCCGCCCATGGCCGCGTTGGGCTGATGCTGAACGTGCAGCGGGCCGCCCTGGAGGCGGTGCTGCAAGTGCTGGAGGCGCTGAAGCGGCCCACCATCTCCGCGCTCAGCGATCCGGACTGGGTTGCGGTGAACACGGTGATCGAGGAGCGACGGGTCCGGGAGATCATTCCCCGGCTGAAGGCGGCGGGCGCGCAAGGGATCGTGGAATACCCGCTCAACAAGGTGGTGCTGTGACCGGTGCGGCGCTCCGCATCGTGCCGGCGACGCCGGCGGCGGCTCTGCAACTGCGAGCGGTTTCCCGGCGGGATGCCGAGCGCGCCGGTCGCGTGGCGGCGGGCATCATCGCCGATGTCCGGCGGCGCGGCATCCACGGACTCGACGCCTGGCGGCGCAAGCTGGAAGCGCCCGCCGCCGGCGCCGTGCCGCTGCCGCTGCGCGTTCCGCCCGCCGAGCTGCCGCGCGCCTGGCGGCGCCTTGCACCGGCACTGCAAGCCGCGCTGCGGCAGGCGCACGACCATGTGCGGCGCATGGCGGAATGGCAGCGGCCGGCGGAGTGGCGGCGGCAAATCGCGCCGGGCGTGCGAGTCGGCCAGGTCGTCCGCCCCTTGGACAGCGTCGGCTGCTACGTGCCGGCGGGCCGCCATCCCCTGCCCTCGACCTTGCTGATGACCGCGGTGCCCGCCCGCGCCGCGGGCGTCGGCCGCATCGCGGTGGCCTGCCCCGCGCCGGCCGATGCCGTGCTCGGCGCCGCTTGGCTGGCCGGGGTGACGGAGGTCTATCGCATGGGCGGGGCGCAGGCGATCGCGGCCCTGGCCTACGGCGCCGGGCCGGTGGCCGCGGTGGATAAGATCGTCGGCCCCGGCAACCGTTTCGTTACCGCCGCCAAGGAATTGGTTCGGCGGGATTGCGAGGTGGATTTCCTGGCCGGCCCCACCGAGGTGCTTTGGTTGGCCGATGCCCAGGCGCCGGCGGAGTTCATCGCCGCGGATTTGATCGCCCAGGCCGAGCACGATCCCGACGCCGCCGCCTGGGCCGTCGTCTTGTCTCGCCGCCAAGCGGCGGCGGTCGTGGAGGCGGTGACCCGGCAACTGGCCGCCGCGCCGAACCCGACCGCCCGCCGCGCCCTGCGCCGCCGGGGAGCCATTCTGGTGGCCCGGGACCGCCGCCAGGCCCTAGCGGCGGCCAATGCGCTGGCGGCCGAGCATGTCACCCTGCCGGCGGCCTGGCTGCCCGAGCTGCAGGCCGGCGGCTCCGTATTCTTGGGCGTTTATTCCCCGGTGGCGGCGGGCGATTACCTGACCGGGCCCAATCACGTGCTGCCCACCGGCGGTGGTGCGCGGCGGCGCGGCGGCCTGTCGGTCAGCGATTTCCTCAAGGTGATCACGGTGCAGGAGTTGTCACGCACCGGGTTGCGCCGCCTGGCGCCGGCCATCGCCGTCTTGGCCCGCGCCGAGGGGCTGGAGGCGCATGCCCGTTCCATTGAAGCGCGGCTCACGCGCGCCACGGCCCGGGGGATACCCCGGCGCCGCGGCCCGAGGAGGGGGCAATGACGGAGCCGTCCGCCCGTCCCCCGATCGCGCCCCGTCCCGCGGTGGGGCGCATGCAGCCCTACCATCCACCGCTCGAGGGGCGGGACGGCTTGCGGCTGGACTTCAACGAGAATACTGGCGGCTGCTCGCCCCGAGTGCTGGAGGCGTTGCGCTCGCTGACCACCGACGATCTTGCCCGCTATCCGGAGTATGGGCCGGCGCAAGCGGCCATCGCGGTGCACTTCGGCCTCGACGCGGAGAGCCTGCTGCTGACCAACGGCGTGGACGACGCCATCTTTCTTGCCCTGACCACCTTCCTCGAACCGGGCGAGACGGTGCTGATCGCCGAGCCCACGTTCGCTATGTATCGCTTCTACGCCGAACGCGCGGGGCTGCGGCTGCGCTGCCTCCGGTACCATGACGCCGCGGCGGGCGCGGGCCCCGGGCGGGAGTTCCAGCTGCGGCCCGAGGATTTTGAGGCGGCGCTGGCGGTTTCGCCCGCGCCGCGCATAGTGCTGCTGGCCAATCCCAACAACCCCACCGGCTCCTGGCAGGAGAGCGAACGCCTGCGGGCGCTGGCGGCGGCGCATCCGGAGACGCTGTTCTTTGTGGACGAGGCTTACGCGGATTTCTCGCCCGAGCCCGCCGGCTTGCTGGCCACCGCGGCCCGGCAGCCCAACTTACTCGTCGCGCGTACTTTCTCGAAGGCGCACGGCCTGGCTGCTGCCCGCCTGGGGCTCCTCGTGGCGCCGCCCGCGCTGACGCCCTGGCTGCGGCGCGCCCATGCGCCGTACAACGTCAACGCCCTCGCCTTGGTCTGCGCCCAGGCCGCCTTGGCCGATGGCGATTGGCTAGCGCAATACCGCCGGGAGGCGTTGGCCAGCCGTGAGCAACTGCAAGCCGCCCTGACCGAGCTGGGCCGGACGTGGTGGCGCAGCGCCGCCAACTTCGTTCTGTTCCAGGCCGAGGGCGGCACGGCCGGCGCCCGGCCGGCCGCGGAGTTGGTGCGGTTCTTCCGCCAGCAGGGCGTGCTGGTCCGGGATCGCGGCCGCGACCTGCCCGGCGCCGTGCGCATCACCTGCGGCCGGCGCGGCGACACCGAGCGTGCCATTACGCTGCTGCGGGAGTATTACGATCCCAAGCTCCACGCGTTAAGCGCCGCACCCCAGGCCCCGGGCTCCTCGCCCCGGCCGCTCGGCCCTGGGCCCCAGGCCACCATCGCAACGCCCTCGCCAGACCGCGCCCAGAACCGGCCGGTCGTGGTGTTCGACATGGACGGCGTACTGGTGGACGTGAGCGGCTCCTACCTCCGGGCGATCGCCGCCACCGTGGCGGCGCTGGGCGGGGCGGGCATCGCGGCGGTCAGCGATGCGGAGATTCAGGCCATGAAGGACGGCGGAGGATACAACAACGACTGGGACCTGAGCCGCGAGTTGCTGCGGCAGCGTGGCGTCGAGTTGCCCCGTGAGGCCGTGATCGCTGCCTTCAACCGCCTTTACCACGGGACCAACGGCGATGGCCTGCGGCGCGCCGAGCGCTGGTTGCTGGAGGCGCCGGCGCTGGCATCCTGGCGGCGGCAATTCCGCCTGGCCATCTTCACCGGCCGCCCGCGCGGCGAAGCCGAAGCCGCGCTGCGCCGCTTCGGCGTGGCGCAGGCGTTTGAGCGATGCCTGGGGCTGGAGGACGTGGAACGGGGCAAACCCGCGCCCGATGGGCTGCTGCGGTTGGCGGCCGACCTGGGCCCGCTCGCCGCGTTCCTTGGCGACACCGTGGATGACGCCGCCGCGGCGCGCGGCGCCGGCGTCCCTTTTATCGGCGTGGTTCCGCCCGGACACCCGGCGCCCGCGGAGTTGGCCAGCCGCTTTGCCGCCATCGGCTGCCTGGGCGTGGCGCCCAGCGCCGAGGCCGCCCTCGGCCTGCTCACGGAGCTCGTCCGCCCATGAAGCTGCCGCCTGCCGCCCGGAAGCGCCAGCCCCGCCGCCTGCAACGGGCCGCCCCCGCCGCGCCCCGCCGCGCCCGCGTGCGCCGGGAAACCGCGGAGACCCAGATTACCGTCCACCTGGTGCTATCCGGCCGGGGACGATATGACATTGCCACCGGCATCCGTTTTCTGGACCACATGCTGGAATTGTTTGCCCGGCACGGGGCCTTTGATTTGCGCCTGCGCGCCCAGGGCGACTTGGACGTGGACCAGCACCACACCGTCGAGGATGTCGGCCTGGCGCTGGGCCAGGCCTTTGCCCAAGCCTTGGGCGCGCGCCGCGGCATTCATCGCGCTGGCTGGTTCCTGATGCCCATGGACGAGACGCTGGCCCTGGCGGCGGTGGATTTGAGCGGCCGGCCACACGCGGTCTGCCAATTGAAGATTCGGGCCGCCCGCGTCGGCGACCTGCAAAGCGAACTGCTGCCGGATTTTTTTGCCGGCTTCGCGCAAGGCGCCGGCGCCAACGTTCACGTGAAAACACTCTATGGCCGGAGCAGCCATCACCTGGCCGAGGCGGCATTCAAGGCCTTCGCCCGCGCCCTGCGTGCCGCTTGCGAGCGCGACCCGCGGCTGCGGCGGGTGCTGCCCTCGACCAAGGGCTTGTTATGATCGCCATCGTTGATTACGGCGCCGGCAACCCGGCTTCGGTGGCCCGGGCCCTGGAGGCGCTGGGCTATCCCGGGCGCATTACCGCGGACCCGACCGAGGTCGGCGCCGCCGAAAAAGTCATCCTGCCCGGCGTCGGCCATTTCGGCGCGCTGATGGCGGCGCTCGATGCCCGCGGCTTGCGCGCGGTGTTGCAGCGGGTTCTGGCTGGCGGGCGGCCCTTCCTCGGCATTTGCATTGGGCTGCAAGTGCTGTACGAGGGCAGCGAGGAAGCCCCCGGCTGCCCGGGCCTGGGGGTATGGCCGGGGATGGTGCGCCGCTTCCCCGCCGGCCCAAAGGTGCCGCACACCGGCTGGGCGGAGGTGACCGGGCTGCGGCCCTCGCGGCTGCTGGCGGGCTGCGGCCTGGAACCCAGCTTTTATTTCACCCACGCCTACTTTGTACCTCCCGATGCCCGCACCACCTATGTCGGGCACTATCCGGGCGCCTTCATTGCCGCGGCGGAGGCGGACGCGATCTTCGGCGTGCAGTTTCATCCGGAGAAATCCGCCGCCCTGGGCCGCCTGGTGCTGGAAAACTTCGTCACCCTGCCCCGCGCGGCGGCGGTGGCCATCCCGCCCCGGCCCCATCCGCGCACGGAGCCCTATCGCCGCATCATTCCCTGCCTGGACGTACATGCGGGCCGAGTGGTGAAGGGCGTTCAATTCGCCGCGTTGCGGGACAGCGGCGATCCCGCCGCCTTGGCCGCCGCCTACGACGCCGCCGGGGCCGATGAGCTGGCGCTGCTGGATATCTCCGCCAGCCGCGAGGGGCGCAACACGCTGCTGGAAACGGTCGCCGCCGTGGCGCGGCAACTGCGCATCCCGCTGCTGGCTGGCGGCGGCGTTGCCTCGCTCGCCGACGGGGAGCGCCTGCTGGCCGCCGGTGCGGACAAGGTCACCGTCAACACCGCCGCCGCCCTCCAGCCGCGGCTGGTCACTCAACTGGCCCAGGCCTTCGGCTCCCAGGCGGTAGTGGTGGCGGTGGACGCCCGGCGCGATGGCGCCGCCTGGCGGGTCTTCACCCACGGCGGGCATCATGCCACCGAGCGAGATGCCGTGGAGTGGGCGCGGGAGGCGGAATCCCTGGGGGCGGGCGAGATTCTGCTGACCAGCATGGACCGCGACGGCACGCGGGAGGGCTTTGACACCGCCTTGAGCGCTGCGGTCAGCGCCGCCGTCCAGATTCCCGTGATCGCCTCGGGCGGGGGCGGCCAAGCCGGCGATTTCGCCGCTGTCTTGCAGCCGGGGGGCGCGGACGCCGCACTCGCCGCTTCGATTTTCCATACCGGCGACCTCTCGCCCCTGGGCCTGAAGCAGCACTTGGCCGCCGCCGGCGTGCCGGTAAGGATGGCATGATCCGACTATGGTGATCCCCGCCATTGATCTGCAAGCCGGCCGCGTCGTGCAGTTGGTGCAGGGCGAGCGCCTGTCGCTGGAGCGCGACGTCGAAGAGATGCTGGCGGCCTTTCGCGGCTTCCCTTGGCTCCAGGTCATTGACCTGGATGCCGCCAAGGGAGAGGGCCGCAACGATGCCCTGGTTCGCCGCTGCTGCCAGGCGGGGTTTCATGTCCGCGTGGGCGGCGGCATCCGCTCCCGGGAGCGCGCCGAAGAGGTGCTGGCCTGGGGCGCCGAGCGCGTCATTCTGGGCAGCGCCGCCTTTCAAGCCAGCGGGCTGGATACGGAGTTTCTCACCGCTCTCTCGCCGCTCGGGCCGGAGCGGCTCATTCTGGCCGTGGACAGCCGGGAAAACCAGGTGGCCGTCGGCGGCTGGAGGCGGCGATTGCCGATCTCTCCGGCGGAGGCGGTGCGCGATGCCGGGCCCTTTGTCCATGAGTTCTTGTATACCCACATTGACGGCGAGGGACTGATGCAGGGCACTTCCCTGCCCGCGGTGCAGGCACTGCGCCGGGCCACCCACCGCCACCTCAGCATCGCGGGCGGCATCGCCGGGCTGGAAGAGATTCGGGCGCTGGAGGCCATGGACTGCGACGCGGTGCTCGGCATGGCCATTTATACCGGCAAATTACCGCTGGCCGCGCTGCGCGCCGGCGGATACGCCGCCGAGGCTGGAACCCCATGAACCTGGCGAATCGTTTGCATCAAGACATGCTGGCCGCGCTCAAAACCCACCAAGCGCTGCGCCTTTCCACGCTGCGCATGGCCTTGGCCGCCGTCAAATACAAGGAGGTCGAGCGCCGCGGCCCCCTCGACGACGCCGGGGTCATGCAAGTGCTGGGCACATTGATCAAGCAGCGGGAGGACTCCGCCCAGCAGTTCGACGCCGGCGGCCGTCCGGAGCTGGCCGCCAAGGAACGGCAGGAAATCGTGATTCTCAACGAATATCTGCCGCAACTGGCGGGCGAGGCCGAGGTCGAGGCCGCCGTGCGCCAAGCCATCGCCAGCACCGGGGCCAGCGGCGCCAAGGACTTGGGCGCGGTGATGAAGGCCGCCATGGCGCAGTTCGCCGCCGCCGGCCAGCGCGCCGACGGCAAGCTGGTCAATGCCGCGGCGCGCCGCCTGCTGGGCGCCTAGGCCCGCGCTTAAGCCATACAGGCGCAGAATGATGACAGAGGCCGCCCGCGTGAGCACCACCACCCACACCCCGATTCCCGCCGCCCGCGTACCCGAGGCCGTGCTGGTCACGGCGGCGCAGGGTGGCGACCTGGGGGCTTTCGAGCAACTGATGCGGCGGTATGAGCCGCGCGTGCTGCGCCTGGCCATGCGCATCGTTGGCAATGAGGCCGATGCCGAGGACGTGCTCCAGGACGCCTTCCTCAAGGCCTACGCCAAGCTGGATCAGTTCCAGCGGCAGTCCAGCTTTTACACCTGGGTGGTGCGGATCGCGGTGAATGAGGCGCTGATGCGCCTGCGCCGCCGCCGCGGAGACCGGGAGTTGCCCCTCGACCAGGAGTTCGACGCCGGCGAGACGATGCTGCCCCGCGAGGTGGAGGACTGGCGGCCCAATCCGGAGCAGCAGTTGGCGCGGCAAGAGTTGCACCGCCTGCTCAGCGAGAGCATTGCGTCGCTGGCGCTGCCGTATCGGGTCGTCTTTCAGCTTCGCGATGTGGATGGGCTGTCTACGGAAGAGACGGCGGATGTGTTGCATCTGACCGTTCCGGCGGTAAAATCAAGGCTGTTGCGGGCGCGGTTACAGTTGCGGGATAAGCTGGGCCGCCATTTCCGCCGGCCCGCGGAGGGTTCCCACTAGGTGGTGCCATGCGCTGCGCTCAGTTGATCGCCGAGTTGTGCGCCTATCTGGACCAGGAAGGGCCCACTGCGCAGGCGGACCTGGAAGCCCATTTAGCCGCGTGCCGCAAATGCCGCCTGCTGGTGCAGACCTGCCGCCAGACGATTCTGTTGTACCGCGAGGAGTTGCCGCCGGAACTCCCCGCTGCCATTCATAACCGGGTGATGGCGAACCTCCGCCAATCTCGGCCCTAACTGCGTCGCCCGCCGGCGGGGCCGGCGTCACCGACCGGTAGCGAAACGCCCCCCGAACCGCGCAGAGCCCGTTCCTCGGTTGCGTGCCGTCGCCTTTTTGAGCGGAGGGGTGTCCCGCCTGTGCCGCTTAGCGGCCGACGCCCGTGGCGTAGCTGGCGGCGACGTAACGCCCGCCGGTAGGCTCGGGAGCAGGGCACGCATGGGCGGTGTGGGCGGCGCCCTGTAGGACCGAAAGCGCCTTTTGCAATTGCAGATCAGGCCCGGTCTGGGTCACGCCCTCGAAGGGGATATCGGCTGCGGGCATGGCGCCGGCGTAGCGCACCTGCTCGATGCTCGGCTTAATCCCGCGCCCTTGAATCCGCTTGCCGTCTGGCGTGTAATAGTCCGCCACGGAAAGGTAGACGGCCGAACCGTCGCCCAACGGGATCAACTGCTGCACCGAACCTTCGCCGCTGGTCCGATCTCCGATCAGCGGGGCGCGATGATTGTCCAAAAGAGCCGCCGCCGTGACCTCCGCCGGGCCAAACGTTCCGGCGTTAATCAGCACGGCCAGTGGCGCCGCCGTCACGAACCGCGAAGCTTGCGCCGAGACCACCTTCCGCGGCACGGTCTGGCCCATCAGGCTGGCAATTTCACCCTGCCGCAAAAACAGATTGGCCAGCTTTTCCGCCTCCGCGTAGTTGCCGCTGCCGCAGTCGCGCAGGTCGAGGATGAAGCGGGTGGCGCCGCGGCGCTGGAGGCGGGCCAAGGCCCGGCGTACCTGCCCGGCGCGCCCCTTGCGCAGATCCGGCAGGTGCAGGTAGCCGACATGGCCCGGATACAGTTGCGTTTGCAGCGGCAGCTCGGCTAACGCGGCGCGCGCGAGCTCCAGATGGCGGGGCTGAACGTGGTGAATGACAACCGCGGTAGCCGGCACGGCGCTGCCCGGCCGACCGGTCAACAAGGACCGGATCGCCACCAGCGAAAGATCGGTGGTGCTGTGGTGGTTCACCGCCTCGAGAAAATCACCGCGGGTCAGGCCGGCATGGGCGGCGGGGCTGCCGGGCGCCACGTCTACGATCGCCGCATAGCCCATGCGCTTGGTTACAACCAAACCCACGGAACCGGCGCGGGGTTTGCTGCGGTCGCGCAGAAACGCCTGGTATTCGGCTGGGTTCAAATAGCTGGAATCCGCGTCCAGCGAGGCCAGCAGGCCGTGCAGCGCGCCATCGGTCGCGCGTTGCAGATTCGGCGCGGTCACGTAGTCCCGGCGAACGTGTTCCAGCACCTCCTGGTAGACGTTCATCTGCACGAACGGTTCATCGGGGTGTTGCTCGCGGTTCAGCGCGGCTCCAGCCACGGCATAGGCGGCCACCAGGCAGGAAATCGCCAAGACCAAAAAAGTGAGTTTGCGGCTCATGGCAGGTTGTCTCACCATTATAAGGCGGGGGCCTGTAGGGCGCATGGGGCGGACCTATTCTCGGATGCGGCGGCGGTGGCGGCGAGCATGGCGCACGGCGGTGATCGTTCTTTGGGCCGGCACGGCGCTTTGGGCCGCCGTCCCGCGCAGCGTGGAATTGGCGCGCGCCCGGCAGTACTGGTACGGCGGCCTGTTCTGGGGGGTGCTGGCTCAACTCTGGATGTTCGTGGTGCTGTACCTAATGGTCCGCACCGGTTGGGCGCTGCGGCTGCGCCGCTGGACGGAGCGCCACTGGCTCTGGCGCGCGGCCCGCATCGCGGTCTTCACCGCCGTCGCGTTGACCGTGCTGGCGGTCGCGGAGTTTCCGTTCTCGCTGTACTTGAGCTACATCCGCGAACGCGATTTCGGTTTCGAGCGGCAAACCGTCGGCGGATGGCTGGCGGATTGGGCCAAGAGTTATGGCGTGGAGCTGGTCGCCATTGTGCTGGCGGCGTGGGTGCTCTATTGGGTGCTGGGCCGCGCGCGCGGCGTCGGGCGGTGGGGGGCGGCTCGCAACGGGCCCCGCGCCGCGGTGCGGGTGTGGATTCCCTGCGTGATCTTGATGGTTGCAGCCGTGGCGATCGAGCCGGTGTTCATCGCGCCGCTGTTTTACCGCTTCACGCCGATGCGCCCCAGCCCACTCCGAGCCGAGTTGTTGGCCATGGCTCGCCGCGCCGGCATCCCCGCCCGGGTGATCTATGTGCAGCACTCCGGGCACGACAGCAGCCATACCAACGCTTATGTCGTGGGGCTGCTCGGCACCCAGCGGATCGTCGTCTATGACACGCTATTGGCCTCCGACACGCCCGCCGAGGTCGAGTTTGTCGTCGCGCACGAAATGGGCCATTACGCCATGCACCACATTTGGCGGGGCACTCTGTTCGGTGCCGCCATTCTTCTTGGCTTTCTGCTGCTGAGCATTTGGCTTTACGGGCGATGGTTTCCCGGGCTCGGCTATCGCGGGCTGGACGATGTGGCCGGGCTGCCGCTGATGGCGCTGCTGCTGAGCGGGATGTTCTTTCTCGCCGCGCCCGGCATCAACGCGTTCTCACGCCATTTGGAACACGAAGCCGACGCCTATGGCCTGCGCCATTGCCCCGATCCCGCGGCGGCGATCACCTCCTTCCGCCAGGATCTGCGCAGCGACTTGATCGTGCCCAATCCGCCGCACTGGGTGGTGTGGTGGTTTTTCGACCATCCCGCCGATGCACAGCGCATCGCCTACGCGGAGCGGTATTGCCGCCGGCATGGCATCGCCATTCCGCCCGCCCGGACGGCCGGCTCCGCGGCGGGCGGCGCGGCGCTACTCCAGCCAGCGGCGCGCCAACCCGCCGTAGGCGTCCACGCGGCGGTCGCGCAAAAACGGCCAGTGCGTCCGCGCGCGCTCCACCGCCGCTAGGTCGCAGTCGGCGTAGAGCAGTTGCCCGCCGCGCTCATCGGCGGCAGCGAGGATCTGGCCGTCCGGCGCTGCGATGAAGCTTTGCCCCCAAAACTCAATTCCCTGGTCCGCGCCTGCCCCCGGCGTCGGCTCGAAGCCGCTCCGGTTCGGCGTGGCCACGAAGACGCCGTTGGCGATGGCGTGCGCCCGCTGCATGGTCTGCCAGGCCTGATGCTGGACGGCGCCGAACTCCGCTTTCTCCTCCGGGTGCCAGCCGATGGCGGTGGGGTACAACACAATGTCGGCGCCTGAGAGCGCCGTCAGCCGCGCCGCCTCGGGAAACCATTGATCCCAGCACACCAGGACTCCGACCCGGCCATGCCGCGTCGTGAAGCAGGGAAAGCCCAAGTCGCCGGGCGTGAAATAGAACTTTTCGTAGTAGCGCGGATCATCCGGAATGTGCATCTTGCGGTATCGGCCCAGCAGCGTGCCGTCGGCGTCCAGCACCACTGCCGTGTTATGGAACAGCCCCGGCGCGCGGCGCTCGAAAATGGAGGCGACGATGACCATGGCCCCGGCCCTCGCCACCGCCGCCAGGGCCTCGGTGGTCGGCCCGGGAATCGGCTCGGCGAGCGCGAAGTGAGCATGATTTTCGGCTTGGCAGAAATAGGGCGAGCGAAACAGTTCCGGCGTGCAAAACAGCTGCGCGCCGGCCGCCGCCGCCTCCTGCGCCGCGGCCACGGCCTGGCGCAGATTGGCCTCGGGATCGGTGGCGACCTCGGCTTGCCATAACGCAACGCGAAGCGAGCGGGAATCCGGCATGGCGGTTTTGTCGGGCCGCCATCAGTTTAGCGGCTATGCGGTCCGCGCGGTCCATTATCCTGGAAAAGCCATGACCGCCGCTCCGCCGCTGCTGGATCTCTCCCGCCCGCCGGCGTTGCAGGGGTTTCGCTGGCCGGCGGAATGGGAGCCGCACCGAGCCACCTGGCTGGCCTGGCCCCACAAGGAGGCGAGCTGGCCGGGGCGGCTGGAGGAGATTCCGCCTGTGTTCACCGCGATGATCCGGCTGCTGGCGCCGGGCGAGGAAGTGCGGGTAAATGTGGTGGACGCCGGGATGGAGGGCGAGATTCGCGGCCGCCTGGCGCGGCTGGGGGTGCCGCCGGGCCGGGTCCGGTTTTTCTCGATTCCGCACGACGACGCCTGGATTCGGGATCACGGGCCGATGTTCCTGACCCGCGGCGACAGCGCCGCCCGGGAGACGGCGATCGTGGATTGGGGCTACAACGCCTGGGGCGGAAAATACCCGCCGTTCGTGCAAGACGATGCGGTCCCCAGCGGCATCGGCGAGGCATTGCATCTGCCGGTGTTTGCCGGCCCGATGATCTTGGAGGGCGGCTCGGTGGATGGCGACGGCCAGGGCACGGTGCTGACCACCGAGGGCTGCCTGCTCCATCCCAACCGGAACGCCCATCTCAGCCGCGCGGAAATCGAGCAGAACCTTCGGCGCTATCTCGGGGCGCGCAGCATTTTGTGGCTGGGCCAGGGCATCGCCGGCGACGATACCGATGGCCACGTGGACGATCTGGCCCGCTTTACAGGGCCGACGACGGTGGTGACCGCGGTCGAGGAAGACGCAGGCGATGTGAACTACGAGCCGCTGCGCGCCAACCTGGCCCGCCTCCGGGAGATGCGGACCCCGAGTGGCGCCGCGCTGGAGGTGATTCCCCTGCCCATGCCCACGCCGGTCGAATATGAGGGGCAGCGATTGCCGGCCAGCTACGCCAATTTCTATATTGGCAACGAGGTGATCCTGTTGCCCACGTTCGGCTGCCCGCAGGACGAGCGGGCGCGGGCCATATTGCAGCGCCTGTTCCCCCGCCGCCGCGTGACGGGGTTGGATGCCCGCGCCCTGGTTTGGGGCCTAGGGGCGTTCCATTGCCTAACGCAGCAGCAGCCCTGAAACGCCTATGGAGGAAGCCATGACCTGCCGCGAAGCGATGCGCACGGACTTTGACTTTTGCGTGGCCGAGGAGCGCCTCAACGACGCCTTGGAAATCATGAGCGCCACCGGCGGCAACTTGGTGCCGGTAGTGGAGACGCGCGAAGAGATGCGCTACTTGGGCGTGATCACCGCCCGGGAGGCGGCGATCCGCCTGGGTCTGAGAGACCTGCGCCCTTCGGAGGTGATGTGCCGCGAGCTGGCGGATGTGCGGGCCGGCTGCGCCGCTCCGGGCGACGATGCCACCCGCAGCCGCGAGAGCCTGGGGCGCCAGGGCGCGAGCAGCCTTCCGGTGGTCGAGGAGGGCAAGCTGATCGGCGTGCTGCCGGCCGCCGGCGTCGCGGCTCAGCCGGCCGATTCTGGACCGACCCGCCGCTAGCGGGCCTGCGGCTCTGGGCTTCGACCGGTTCCCCAGGTATGCAGCGGGGCGTGCTGGGGTGGGACGGCCGGCAACGAACCCCGCTGGCGCTCCGGGCGTCTCCAAGTTGCCGCAAAAGGTGCCGCCGGCGCCAGCGACTACCGGCTCCCGCCGCCTGGCGGTCGGGGGCTATGCGAAAATGATGGTCGTTACCGCGCATGTCCGACCCGAATCCACTTCCCACCGACGCGCCGCCCGACGGCGCTGGCGCCGAAACGCCGCCTGAACCGGTGCCCTCCGCCGCGCCCGCGCCCTCCGCTGCGCCCGCGCCGGACCCGGAGCCCGGCGCCGCCGAAGGCAACTTCGCCGAGCTCTTGTCGCGTTACGAGGCCGCGGCCCCGGCCCATGCGGAACCCAAGCCCGGAGATCGCTTCACCGGCCGCGTGGTGAACCTCACCGCCGATGCCCTGTTGGTGGATATCGGCGCCAAGGCCGAAGGCGTCGTCAAGATGGAGGCGGTGCGGCGCGAGGACGGTTCCCTGCCGGTGGCCGTGGGCGACCCCATCGAGGTGTGGGTCGAGGGGCGTGACGCGGAGGGGAATTTCAAGCTCAGCCCGCTGACGCCGGACCGCCCCCGCACGCTGGAGGACCTGCAAGCCGCCTTCGAGACGGGCCGGATCATTCGCGCCAAGGTGACCGGCATTGTCAAAGGCGGGTTCTCGATCCAGGCCGGCGAGCGCGGCTTTCTGCCGCAATCCCGCAGCGGCGTCCGCGACACCACAGAGATGCACAAGCTGGTCGGGCAGGAGATCCGTTGCCGCATTGTGCGCGCGCCGCAAGCCAAGAACGTGGTGGTGGACCGCCGCTCGGTATTGGAGGAGGAGGAACGGGCGGCGGAGGCGGCCGCCTTGGAGCGGCTGCATGAAGGCGACGCGGTCCCAGCCACCGTGCGCAGCCTGGCCACCTACGGCGCCTTCGTGGACCTGGGCGGCATTGACGCCTTGTTGCACGTCGGCGATATGAGTTGGACGCACCTCGCCGATCCCGGCAAGCTGGTCGCCATCGGCGACCAGGTGCGGGTCCAGATCCTAAAAATTGACGCCGGCAAACGACGGATCTCGGTGGGCATGAAGCAACTGACGCCGGATCCCTGGGGGCGGGTCGCGGACACCTATCAGGTGGGTCAGCGGGTGCGCGGGACGGTGCAACGGCTGACCGAATTCGGCGCCTTTGTCGCTCTGGAACCCGGGGTCGAGGGGTTGATCCACATCTCGGAAATGTCCTGGTCCCGGCGCGTACGCAAACCCGAGGACATGCTCAAACCCGCCGAGGTGGTCGAGGCCGTCGTGCTTGCCGTCCAGGCCGGCCAGCGCCGCATTTCGCTCGGCCTGAAGCAAGCGCTCGGCGACCCCTGGGCCGATGCCGCCACCCGCTATGCCCCGGGCACCATTGTCGAGGGCCGTGTCCGCAATCTGCAACCTTTCGGGGCTTTTGTCGAGGTCGCCGAGGGCGTGGACGGCATGATCCACATCGGCGATCTGGCTGAGAACCGGTTAAATCACCCGAGCGAGGTGGTCAAGGTCGGGGACACGGTGCGGGCCCAAGTGCTGGAGCTGGAGCTGGACAAGCGCCGCCTTCGCCTCGGCGTCAAGCAGTTGGCGCCCACGCCCGCCGATGAGTTCATCGCCAGCCACCAGGTCGGCGATGTGGTGAGTGGCCGGGTGCTGCGCGCGTACCCCGGCCGGGTCGAGTTGGGGGAACGCATCGAGGCCGCCTGTCCCGGCGCCGCTCCCCCGGCCAAACGCGTCGAGCAAGGCACGCTGGGCGCCAAGCTCGCCGCGGTCTGGAAGCCGCCGGTGACTGCCCAGCCCGAGCCTGAGCCCGCCGGCATCCAGCTCAAAAGCGGTGAGATGCGCAAATTTCGGTTGAGCAAGCTGGACGCCGAGCACAAGACCATCGAGGTCGAGCCGGCGTGAAGCCGGGCCGGCCGCCCGCGCGCCCGCGGCGGCGCCGCAGCTAGGCCAGCAGGAGCGCGAGCACGTCTTCGGCCAAAGACAGGCAGGCGGTCAACCCCGGCGACTCGATCCCGATCAGGTGAATGACGCCGGGATGCCGGTCGTCCCGCGCCACCACGAAGTCTCCCTCCGGCGGGCGGGCCGTGACCTGGCGCTCGTCGCCGGCGGGCAACACCAATTTCGGTCGAATGCCGGAATAGGCCGGCGTGAGGTCCTCCGCCTCCAGCGCGGGAAACAAATGGCGGCCCTGCTCCAGAAAGAACTCGAGCGGCGGCCAGCCTGCCTCGTAATCTTCCTTGTCCGCGACCGGATGGGCGGTCGGGCCCAACAATAGGGAATCGTCCACGGTTCGGGTGGCGTGCATGCCCAGGCTCATCGGCGTGGGCAGCGGATAAATCAAGCCCCGCACCCATTCCAGGCGGCGCGGATGAATGTGGCAGTATTCGCCGCGCATGGGATGGATTTGATAGCGGGTTTCGCCGAACATCCGCGCCACATCGTCGGCGTGGAGGCCGGCGGCGTTCACCACCAGGTCCGCCAGAAAATCCTCGCCGTTGCTCCGCAGGCGGATGCGGCCGCCGCGAGCCTCGGCGGCCACCAGTTGCGTCCCTGGGGCGAAGGCGGCGCCGCGGTCGGTGGCCAGGCGCAACAGCGCCCGCACCAGAGCGTCGGCGTTCAGGACGCCGGCGCTGGGCACGGCGATAGCGGCATACGCGCGAACCTGCGGCTCCCGGCGCCGCGCCCCGGCCCCATCCAGCCACGCCAAGCCCTCGACGCCGTTGCCCTGCCCGCGGCGGAACAGGGCCGCCAGCGCGGCCTCTTGGGCGGGCTCGGCGGCGACGATCAGTTTGCCGCAGGCCCGCCACGGCACCCCGTGCCGGTCGCAGAACTCCCGCAATAGGAGGTTGCCCCGCAGGCACAGCCGGCCTTTCAGCGAACCCGGGGCGTAGTAAATGCCGGAATGCAGCACACCGCTGTTGCGGCTGCTGGTCATCATGCCCGGCTTGGGCCGGGCCTCCATCAGATACACCTCGGAGAAGCGGGCGGCGGCGGCCGCGGCCACGGCCACGCCGACCACGCCCGCGCCGACTATGACGACGGTGCGGGAGTCCATCGTTTCCATGATACGGGCGGCGGTCCGCAACCCGTCGCGGCAACTGGAGACGCCCTGAGCGCCAGCGGGCATCCGGGTAGATGCCGGGTCGTTATCATGGAGATTAGCCCGCTGCGCCTCCAGCGCCGGAACTCGCCATGATCCAAACCCTTTTCGGTCCCCCGCCCAAGGCCGGCGTTTTGGAGCGCCTGCAGGACAAAATGGCCGGCGCGGTCCAGAAGACCAAAGACAACGTGGTCACCCGCATGGACGAGCTGCTGCGGGGCCGCGCCGAGGTCAGCGCCGAGGATCTGCGCCGTTTGGAGGCGATCCTGCTCTCCGCCGACATCGGCGCCCGCACCGTGGCGGACATCATGAGCCACGTGCGGCAGCGGGCCGAAGAGGAGCAGCGCACCAGCGGGGCGGAGGTGCGCCAGGCGGTCGAAGAGGAACTGGTGGCAATTCTGGAGCGCGCGACCCGGGGCCCGCGGCCGGTAGCGGACGGGCTGCCCTTGGTGATCATGCTGGTTGGCGTCAACGGCACCGGCAAGACCACCACCATCGGCAAGCTGACGCAGTACTATCGCACCGCAGGCCAAACCGCGCTGCTCTGCGCCGCGGACACGTTTCGCGCCGCCGCCATCGAACAATTACAAATCTGGGGGCAGCGCACCGGAGCCGAGGTGATCCGCCAGAAGCCGGGCGCCGATCCCTCCGCCGTACTGTACGACGCGCTGGTGGCGGCCAAGGCGCGGCAGACGAACTTCGTCCTGGTGGACACGGCGGGGCGTTTGCATACCAAGACCAACCTGATGCAGGAGCTGGCCAAGATGCGCCGCACCGCCGACCGCCTGATCCCCGGCGCACCGCACGAGGTATTGTTGGTGCTGGACGCCACCACCGGGCAGAATGGCCTGCAACAGGCCCGCCAGTTTACCGAGGCGGCGGACGTCACCGGTCTGGTGGTGACCAAACTCGACGGCACCGCCCGCGGAGGCATCGTGGTGGCCATCGCGCGGGAGCTAGGATTGCCGGTGCGTTACGTGGGCACTGGCGAGCAGGCGGATGACTTCATTCCCTTCGACCCGCGCCAGTTCGTCACCTCCCTGTTCGCCGGCGCCGCCTAGGTTTATCGGCCCGGACCGGCCGCAAGGCTGGCGGCTCAGCCGCCCGATTCTGGACGGCTCCGCGGTTCCACGCCGAGGCGCAGCGGCGCAGGTGGGGCGGGACGGCCGGCAAACGCGGGCGCCCAGGGCGTCTCCAAGGTGCAGCGGACGCTGCGCGGCTCATGCCGGATTCTGGGCGCAGGTGCGGAAACCGGCGAAGACGTCGCGGCGGTGGGCCGGGTAGAAATTGCGCCAAGTGTTGCGCAGCAACCGCGACCGGGTGGCCCAGCAACCGCCGCGGAGGACGCGGTGTTCGGGCGTGAACCAGGGCTGGGAATAGTCGCGGTAGGGACCGGGGGCGAAGCCGGGATAGGGCTGGAAGGGGCTGGCGGTCCATTCCCACACATTGCCGATCATTTGGCGGCAGCCCCAGGCGCT
>JBOGKW010000028.1:0-26246 GCA_050746205.1 Terriglobales bacterium
GCGCGGCTGCGCGCCGCGGTGGCCCGGCCGGCGCTTTGGTTGCGGGGCTGGGCCGCGGGCAGCGCGGGAGCCAGCCGCGGCGACGCCGAGGAGCAGGGGCGGGGCCGGGGGCGGGGCCGGGGGCGGGGCCAGCGGTGGCTGCCGACACTGCTGGACGGATATGTAGTCCGCGAGTTTCTCGGCTACGTGGCGCTGCTCGCGGTGGGACTGCTGGCGCTCATCCTGGCGTTTACTTTTTTTGAGTTGTTGGGCGCCATGTTGCACTCCGATGCCGGGCTAGCGGTGATGGGGCGCTACTTGTTTTATCTCTCCCCGCAGATGCTGTACCTGCTGGCGCCGGTGGTGATTCTAGTCGGGGTGCTGATCACCTTTGGCCTGATGTCGAATGCCAACGAGATCACGGCAATGAAGGCGTGCGGCATCAGCATTTATCGCCTGCTCGCGCCGGTGGCGGTGGTGGCGCTGGGGCTGGCGGCGCTGCAATTCGGCTTTGGGCAGTCCTGGCTGCCGCGCTTCAATCGGGAGCAGGACGCGCTGCGGGCGCGGATCAAGGGCCAGCCAGCCCGCACCTTTCAGCAACCAGAACGCCACTGGGTGATGGGCCAAGGCAACGACATCTTCTATTTCCAATACTTTGACCCCGCCGACGCTCAGTTCAACAACGTGTCGGTTTACGATTTTGATCCGAATCGATTCCAATTGACGCGCCGGATCCACGCGCGCCTGGCCTACTGGGACCGCAATCTGCGCGCCTGGGTCTTCGAGTCCGGCTGGGTGCGGGATTTCCGGGGTGCGACCGTGACGCGCTATCAGCCGTTTGCCATTGCCAGCTTCGCGCGGGTGCGGGAAGGGCCCGCGTATTTTACGGCCGACGCTCAGGTCAGTACGCAGATGAATTATCAGGAGCTGAACCGCTACGTGCGCGGACTGCGCCGGGCAGGCTATGACGTCAGCCGCCTGACGGTGCAGTTGGACCAAAAGGTGGCGTATCCGGTCATCACGCTGATCATGGTATTGCTAGCCTTTCCCTTCGCACTGTCAGCGGGGCGGCGCGGAACGGTAGCGGGCATCGTGGCAGCGGTCGGCGTGGCGATCGTCTATTGGGTGGGAAGCGGCTTCTTGGCCGCGCTGGGCGGGCTGGGGCAGATTCCCCCCGCCGCCGCCGCCTGGGCGCCGGACGCCCTGTTCTTGGTGGCCGGGGTGTATCTGCTCCTGCGCGTGCCAACTTGAGGGCGGGCGCAGACGGAGCGGGAGGTGACGCATGACGGAACGGGCCGGGCCCGCCGGCGCACTGCCGCCGCTGCGGGGGGACGTGGATTTTCTGCCGTCGCCGGACGGAACGCCGCCGGGGCTCATCCTACGCGATCCGATGGGCTATGCGACGGCGGTGCTGCGAGTGCCGGCGGTGCTGGTGCCGGCCCTGGCGTGCCTCGACGGGCAACAGGGGATGCTCGATTGCCAGGCGGCGCTGGCACAGCGGACCGGGGAGATCGTGCCCGGCGAAGCGATTGCGGCGATGGTGGCGACGCTGCGGGAGGCCGGTTTTTTGCTGACGCCGGAGCTGGAGGCGTTGCGGGCGCGGCGGCAGGCGGAGTTTGCGGCCGCGCCGGTGCGCGCAGCGGCCCACGCCGGCGGACCATACCCCGGCGACGAGGGGGAGTTGCGGCGCACCTTGGATCGGTATTTGGCCGCGGCGGAGCCGGTGGCCGAGGAGGCGGCATTGATAGGGCTGGCGGCGCCGCATGTGAGCCCGTTCGGCGGCGTTGCTGGCTATGCGGCGGCCTACGCGCGGCTGCCGCGGAATCTGGCGGGCAAGACGCTAGCGATCCTAGGCACGTCTCACCACGGCGCCGCGAACCGCTTTGGGCTGACCCGAAAACCATTCGCCACGCCCTTAGGCCTGGCGGCGCCCGATCGGGAGGCGGTGGAGTTTCTAGCGGCGAATGCCGGCCCAGCCTGCGCGATGGAGGACTACTGCCATGCCATCGAGCACTCAATCGAGTTTCAGGTAGTGTTCGCGCAGTACCGGGGCGCGGATGGGGCTAGGGTACTGCCGATCCTCTGCGGGCCATTGCAGGGGGCCGTGCCCGAAGCGGAGGCCTTCTATGCCGCCCTGGGGGAGCTGGCGGCGCGGCGGGGCCGCGATTGGTTTTGGCTGCTCGGCGTGGATCTGGCGCACATCGGCGTGCGCTACGGCGGGGCGTCGGCGGTGCAGGCCGGCAGCGCGGCCGCGCGGGAAGTGGAGCGGCGGGACCGGGAGCGATTAGGGGCGGTGTTGGCGGGTGAGGCGGAGCCCTTCCGGCGCATGGCGGATGCCGACCTGACGGGTCGGCGGGACGGGCTGAACTGGTGCGGCTCTTCGGCGCTCTATGCGTTTTTGCGGGCGGCGCCGCCCGCGCGGGGCGAGTTGCTGCATTATGGGCAATGGAACATTGATGCGCACTCCATCGTCAGCTACGCCGCAATCGCCTGGCGCGAGCGGAACGCCGCCTAGGGGCGAGAACGCGCCATGATTCGCTATGGCATCTTAGGCTTCGGTGCACACGGCGACCGGCGCTTGATGCCGGGCTTTGCCCGTGCACGGCTGTCCCGTGTCACCGCCGTCTCCCGCCGGTCCCAGGAGCGGGCCCGGGCGACCGCGGCCCACTATGGCATTCCGCTGGCGTTTGATTCCAAGGAAGCGCTTTGCGGGTCTCCGGAGGTGGACGCGGTGTTTGTGGCGACGCCCAACGCCGAGCATCGGGGCGACGTTCTGCTCGCGCTGCGGCATGGCAAGCCCGTGCTGTGCGAAAAGCCGATGGCCTTGAACGCGATCGAGGGCGAGGAGATGGTCCGGGCGGCCAGGGAAGCGGGTTTGCCGCTGGGCGTGGCGCTGGTGTTCCGGTTCGAGGAGAGCGCGCGGCGGCTGCGGGCTCGGGTAGCCGCGGGGGAGATTGGCACGCCCGTGTTTGCGCGATCGGAGTTTTCCTATTGGGGGCGGAATCATCACCGCACTTGGCTGCTGGACTCCCGCATTTCCGGAGGCGGGCCAGTCGCCGACGTCGGGGTGCACTGCATGGACGCTTTGCGCTTCATCCTAGACGATGAGGTGGCGCGGGTGACGGCCCTCGGTCGGGCGGACGCCGATTCCGGATCGGTGGAGGCCGCGGCGGTGGTGAACCTAGCCTTTGCCCGCGGCACGCTCGCGACCGTCCTGGTCTCGATTCGCGCTCCCTATCGGACGCCGCTGGAGCTAGTGGGTGAGCGGCGGACCTTGCGCGCCGACAACGCGCTGACCGTGGATGCGCCCGTGCGGATCGAACTGGTGGAAGCGGGACGCGTGGTGGATGCGGAGGAGGCCGATAACAGCGACGCCTATGCGCGCCAGGTGGATGCGTTTTCGGCGGCGCTGGAGGGGGGAGCGGCGTTTCCGGTGCCGGGCGAGGTGGGGCTGGAGGATCAGCGGCTGGTGGATGCCGCCTACGCGGCGTTGGGGCCGGTGGCCGGCTCGTCACCCTAGCTGTCCAGCATTGCGAGCGGTCGAGAGAGGCCGGGGATGCGCGGTTCGGGCCGCCGCCCACGCTCGGACCCGAGGGAGCGATCTCAGGCGCTGGCGGCGCGGGCCTGGGGGCTGGGGCGTCGGCGGCGGCGGGAGGGGGCGGCCAAGGGACGGCGGAAGCGCACAGCCCAGAGGTAACAGCGCTCGGCCGCTAGGACGCGAAGAACGCGGGCTTCCATCAGGCGGGCGGAGGCGGGCAGCGCCGCGGTCTCGGCTACCGGGGCTGCGGGGATTTCGAGCGCCACGGTCACCGGATGCTGGACATGCCGGCGCACGGCAAGCAGGGCGCCGCCGGCGCTGATATTGAGCACGTTGGCGAACTCGAGGACGCGGCGACCGTCCACAATGGCGCGGACGAACAAGGGAATGGTGACGGGAATCCGCTCCCACCGGCGCCGTTCGCTTCCGCGTGCCGCCGCGGGCCCTGGGTGCCCGTTGGCAACCCCGGCGCCGAGGCGCCTAGTGGGCGCACCCGCCTCTCGATCTCCTTGCTTGCCCAAAAGGCATGCCTCCATAACGCGGCCGGCCTGTCGCCGCACCCAAGAGCCAGCACGCTAGGGGCCACTAGGGCCCTGTCGCGGTGGCGCCAGCCGGACGGCCAAAACGAGGGCATTTTAGGGCGTTTTCCCGAGGGAAACGGCAGTTGGCTTGGGGCCGACAAGCGTGCGACGGGAAAACTCTTGCAGGCGACGCGAAAGGTTTTGCACTCTGGAGGGTCTGATCAGGAGAAACTACCCGGCCATGACGCGTACCTGTGCCGCGAGCCCGTCCGCCCGCCGAGGTTTTGGCGCAATTGTTTGCACATCATTGCTTTTCTGTTGCGCGTCGTCCGCCGCTGTCGTCCCTCGGGCCGATCACCTCAATCGACAGCTGCGGGATATCGCCGCCCAGTTTTCCGGTCATGTAGCGCTGGCCGGGGCGGACCTGACGACGGGGCAGCGATTTGGCCTGCACCCCAACCGAGCGGTGGCGACGGCATCGGTGATCAAGCTGCCGGTCATGGTTACGGCCTTTTACGAGATGCGCGCGGGCCAGCTGCACTGGAACCAGGTGCTGCCGATGACCGCGTGGGATCAAGTTCCGGGCTCGGGCATTTTGCAGTCCTTTGCGTTAACGCCGCCGCCGCAGCTGACCCTAGGGGATGCGATCACGCTAATGATTGACTTGAGCGACAACACGGCGGCGAACATGGTGATCCGCGCCGTGGGGATCCCTGCCGTCAACGCGCGGATGCGCCGCCTGGGGTTGCCGCACACGATTTTGTACGCCTATGTCTTCCACGCCAGCCATCCCCGGTTGGCGGGGGAAAGGAAATTCGGGCTGGGCGAGACCACCCCGGCGGAGATGGTGCGCCTGCTGACGCTGATTGTCCAGCACCGGATTCTGACGCCCCAGGCCTGCGAGCAAATGTTGAAGATCCTGGGGCAACAAGAAGATAATGAGGCATTTCCGCGTTATATGGCCGCGTTTCCGCGGGTCACCTGGGCGCATAAAACCGGCGCTCTGAATGCCGTGCGCAACGACGTGGGCGTAGCGACGACGCCGGTGGGGCCGATCGTCCTGGCGGGATTTGCGTACGGCTCGAAGGACCAGCAATGGACGGCGGAGAATCCGGCGCTGCTAGTTCTCGGTCACTTAGCGCAGGCGGTCATCGTGCATTTCGTCACCTCGGTTACGAGCGGGCCTTGAGGCGTAGCGCGCCGTGGGCGCGCCCCAAGTTCATCATGGTTTATGCTGCGGGGTAGGCGTTGGCGAGGGCACGATGGCAAGCACCCGACTTTGGCATTCGCCGCGTGATCCTGGCATCGCCACCGTTAACCAACTGCTGCTGCGGGTGCGGGAGCGGGGCGCGGCGCCGGTCTGGTGGGCCAAGCGGGCGGGGCAGTGGCGGACTGTAACCGCAGACGCGATCTACGCGCAAGTGCGGGCGATTGCGGCCGGGCTGGCACAGTTGGGGCTGCGGGTGGGGGACCGCGTGGGTCTGTTGGCGGAAAGCCGCCCGGAGTGGCTGCTGGCGGATTTCGGCTGCTTGGCGGCGGGCGTCGCTGACGTCCCGATCTATCCGACCCTTACGGGCGGGCAGGCGGCGGAGTTGTTGCGCGACAGCGGGGCGCGAGGAGTCTTCGTCTCCGGCGCGGAGCAACGGGCCAAGATCGAGGCGGAGTGGCCGTATCTGCCGCAACTGGAGTGGCTGTGCAGTTTCGAGGGGGAAGCGGGAAGCGGTGAACGGTATCCGCGCTGGGAGGCAATGTTGCGGACTGCGCCGGCCAGCGAAGCGGACTTCGCCGCCTCGCTGGCGGCCACGCCGCCGGAGCGGCTGGCGACACTGATCTACACCTCCGGGACGACCGGACGGCCCAAGGGCGTGATGCTGACGCATGGCAATTTGGCGGCGAACCTGAACGCCGTCTGTCCGGAGCTCGATCTGCGGCCGCAGCGGCGGCTCTCGCTGCTGCCGCTGTCGCATATTACCGAGCGGATGTTGGGATATGCGGACTTGGCCTTAGAGCTGACCACGTATTTCGCCGAGAGCATCGAGAAGGTGGCCGAAAACCTGCTGGAGGTTCACCCGGATTCGCTCGTGGCCGTGCCGCGCGTCTATGAAAAAATCGGCGCGCGGGTCAAGGCGGAGGCGGCCGCCAAGGGGGGGCTGGCGGAGCGATTGTTTGCCTGGAGCGTGGCGCTGGGACGGGAGCTGGGACCCTATCGCCTGGGCGGCTGGCCCGCCGACCGGCGGGCCCGTAGACCGCCGCTGCGCTGGCGCCTGAAGGCGGCGCTGGCGGACCGGTTGGTGTACCGGCGGTTGCGGGAGCGGATGGGCGGTGAGTTGATCATCTGTATTGCTGGCGGCGCGCCCCTGGGGCAGGAGTTGGGAGAGTTTCTGCTCGCGCTGGGGCTGGTGGTAGACGAGGGCTACGGGCTGACGGAGACCTCCCCGGTGATTGCGCTCAACGTTCCCGGGGCACGGAAAATGGGATCGGTGGGCAAGCCCTTGGCGAATCTGGAACTGCGGATCGCCGGCGACGGTGAGCTGCTGGTACGCGGATCCTCGGTGTTTTCCGGCTATTACGAGATGCCTACTGCCACCGCCGCCGCCTTCGAGGGTGATCCGGGCAGCGGCTGGTTTCATACCGGCGACATTGGATATCTCGATGCCGACGGCTTCTTGTTTATCACCGATCGTAAGAAAGATCTGCTGAAAACCTCGGGCGGGAAGTTCATTGCGCCGCAGCCGATCGAGGCCAAGCTCAAGGCATCGCCTTATATCGCCGAAGCGGTCTTGGTGGGCGACCGCCGGCCGTATGTTGCGGCGCTGCTGGTGCCTGACTTCGCCCGCTTGGAGCGTGACGCGCGGCAACTAGGCCTGGCGCCGGGGCGGGATTGGAGAACGAAGGCGGATCTGTGCCAGCTACGGCCCCTCTATGCTTGCATCCGCGAAGCGGTGGATAAGGTCAACGCCGGCTTGGCCCGGTTTGAGACGGTGAAACGGTTCGCCTTGCTCCCGGTCGAGTTCACCATTGCCGGCGGTGAGATTACGCCCACCGTGAAGGTGCGTCGGCGCGCGGTGGAGGAGAAATACGCCGCCGAGATCGAGGCGCTCTACGGCCAACCGCGGGAGGCGGAGACGGAGGCGGATGCTGGACCCGGACCGGGCGGCGGACAGGGCGCGCGCGCCTAGCGCGAACCCCGGTGGGCTGCGCCTGGCGTGGGAACGCGCCGGTGGCGGGGGTGCCACCGGCGGGGTTCTGGATCCGTTTCCACCGCCGCGCTGGCGTGCGCCTAGGCGTTGCCCAGTGTCTCTTTGAGGAGCGCGAGCTTGGCGTCCAAGCCCAGGGCTTGAGTGCGCGCCAACTCGAGCAGATCGCAGAGGTGGCGGTGGAGATTGTCTGGCGCCGCCGGACGCACGCTGGAAACCGCGCTGCGGGCGCGGACCTCCCACAGCAGATGGCCGGAGCCCTCCTTGATCGCGAGCTGGAGGACGGTCCGCTCGTCGGCTTCCAGCCGGCGCAGATCAAAAGTAAAGCCGCCGAGAGTGCAGACGAAGGCGTCACGATCGGCAGTTTCCGTCCAGGCGAGGCGGCGCTGGGAGGTCTTTTCGAGCAGCATGTTCACCAGTTCATCAAACTCCGCGTCCCGCATACGTCCATCGTAGCCCGGCAGGCGGGACCGGCGGGAACGCCGCTCTCGGGAGCTCGGCGCGGACGCGGCCAGCGGCTCGGCCCAAATAGCTGTCGGGCGATGCGCCCTGGCCGGGTCGCCTACCCGAGCGAGGCGTTAATTTGGTCAAGCACGGCGCGCGGCGGGCGGACGCGGTCCTCCGGCAGCGTGGCCAGGGGCTCGGGCACTAGGTTGAGGCTGGACAGAAAGTCCGGCTTTTCGGGCGCGAGATAGAACACCCCGGTCAGGACTTCTTCGCCACCGTGGGCGTCGGAGAGGAGGGCCAAGGCGGCGCGCCGGTCGGTGGGGTCATATTCGCGGGCCAGCTTGCGGAGCCGCAGATGGGAACCGTCATGCAACCGGACATCGGTGGCGGCGCCGGGCTCATAGTCCACCGTGATGTCGTCAAAATAGGGGATGAAGTCCACTTCGTGCACCGGGGCCTCGTGCTGCTTGACGTATTGGTAGCTCTTGGTGCTCTCCGGCTGGTCATTGAACGTCACGCACGGGGAGATGACATCCAGCATGGCGATGCCCTGATGTGACAGGGCTGCTTTTAGGACCGCGCTTAACTGGCGCTTGTCGCCGGAAAAAGAGCGGGCGACGAAGGTGGCGCCGGCGTTGATGGCCAGGGCACAGAGATCAAGAGCGGGCAACTGGTTGACCACCCCGGATTTCAGCTTTTGGCCTTCATCCGCGGTGGCAGAGAACTGGCCCTTGGTGAGCCCATAGACGCCGTTGTCCTCGACGATGTACACCAGGGGCAGATTGCGGCGCATCAGGTGAATGAATTGGCCGATGCCGATCGACGCGGTATCGCCATCGCCGCTGATGCCAATGCCGCGCAGGGTGCGATTGGCTAGCAGCGCGCCGGTGGCGACGCTGGGCATACGGCCATGCACCGCATTGAAGCCGAAGGCGCGGCCCAGGAAATAGGCCGGGCTCTTGCTGGAGCAGCCGATGCCGCTGAGCTTGACCACGCGGTGGGGCTCGATCCCCAACTCAAAGCAGGCGTCAATGATCCGCTCGCTGATGGCGTTGTGGCCGCAGCCGGCACAGAGCGTGGTCTTGGAGCCGCGATAATCGGCGGAGGCCAGACCGATATGGTTGCGGTGGTCAGGCATGGGCTAGTTCGCTGCCTCCGGGTGCTCAGCTGCGTTCTCGGCTTCCTGCCGCAGGATTTCGTCGGTCAGCGAGCGCGCGTCCACGGGCAGGCCGTTATAGTGCCGGACCGAACGCAGACGGAAAACGAGGTCGGGCGGCGCGTCCGGCGCCGCGGCCAGCTCCAATCGGATCAACTCCAGCATTTGCGCGTCGCGGTTTTGTTCGATGACGTAGACGCGCCGGTGGCGGGCGACGAACTCCCGCAATTGGCTATTAAACGGGAAGGCGCGGAGGCGGAGATACGCTGCGTGCAGGCCGGAGTCATGTCGCAGTTGATCCAGTGATTCCAACGTGGCGAAGTGACTGGAGCCGAACGCGATGACGCCGACTTCGCCGTCGCCGTCCCGCTCAACCACCGGGGCCGGGACGCGGGTCCGAGCGGAGTCGAACTTGCGCCGCAGGCGGTCCATGTTGGCGACGTACTCGTGCGGTTTTTCGGTGTACAGCGCGCGTTCGTTGTGACCGCTGCCGCGTGTGAAGTAGGGGGCGGCAGGGTGATCGGTGCCCGGGAGGGTGCGGTAGGGAATGCCGTCGCCGTCCACGTCCCGGTAACGGGCGAACTCGCCGATGCGATCCAGGCCGGCGGCATCCAGCACCTTACCGCGGCGCAACGGGCCATCGGGATAGGGCAGCGGGTCGGCGATCCAGTGATTCATGGCCAGATCCAAGTCGCTGAGGACGAAGACCGGAGTCTGAAACTCCTCGGCCAAATCAAAGGCGGCCAGGGCATGCGCATAGCACTCGGCGGCCGTGCCCGGTAGCAGGACAATATGCCGTGCATCGCCGTGGCCCAGGGTCGCCGCGAAGGCGAGGTCGCCCTGGGCAGTGCGGGTGGGCATGCCGGTCGAAGGCCCGACCCGCTGCACGTCGAAAAACACGCTCGGGATCTCGGCGAAATACCCCAGACCGACAAACTCCGCCATCAAGCTAATCCCCGGGCCGGAGGTGCTGGTCATGGCGCGGGCCCCCATCCAGCCGGCGCCCAGGACGATACCGGCGGAGGCGAGCTCGTCCTCGGCCTGGACCACCGCGAACGTGGCCTGGCCGGTGGTCGCGTCCACGCGGTAGGCGCGGAGATATGCGATCAAGAACTCGCAAAGCGAACTGGACGGCGTGATCGGATACCAGCCCACCACCGTGACCCCGGCGAACAAACAGCCGAGGGCCGCGGCGGCATTGCCCTCGATGATGATCTTGCCCTGGTTCTCCGCCATCGGTTCCAGCCAGCAGCGGTCGCGCTTGGGCAGGTGCTGGCGCGCGTAGTCGTAGCCGGCTTGGACCGCCGCCCAGTTGAGGTCGGCGGCGCGGGGCTTTTTGCGGAAATGCCGGCGCAATGCCGCCTCCACTTGTTCCAGATCCAGGTGCAGGAGATGGGCCAGTACGCCGTCGTAAATGATGTTGCGGACGAGTTTGCGCAGCTTGGCTTCCGGGCAGATGGCGGCGACGATGCGGTCAAATGGCACCGCGTAGAAGACCAGATCCTGGCGGAGCGCGTCCAGGCGCAGTGGTTCGTCATAGAGGACGGCGGCGCCCGGTGGCAGCGCGGCCACATCCTCCCGGGCGGTCTCCGGATTGAGGGCGACCAGAAAGTCCACCTCTTTTTTCCGGCTTACGTAGTGGTGCTTGTTGGCCCGGATCGTGTACCAGGTGGGCAGGCCGGCGATGTTGGAGGGGAACAAATTCTTCCCGGATACCGGAACACCCATCTGGAAGATGGCGCGCAGCAAGACGAGATTCGATGACTGACTGCCGGAGCCATTGACGGTGGCAACTTGCAGGCTGAAGTCATTCACCAGGAGATCCCGGTGCGTGCTGGCGCCGTGGCGCACATCCAGGTCGGCGGTGGCCATGAACCTTTAATTATAGCGACCGGGGCCGAACTGTGGGCACGGGGAGGGATTCAAAGTTCGCATCCGAGAAATTGGGAAAATCACGCCACCCGAAGGCCGTGGCTTCGGCACCGCCGGGCTCGGCCGAGCGGTCGGGGCGGGAATAGGGGCTGGCGAGGACTGTCCCCCGCCCAACTTGGGGCCGAGCAGGCGCATCTGCATGGGTTGCCGATCGGGCGGGAACCGGGAGTGGATGCGACGTGCTCGAAGCGCTGATGCTGTGGAACGAGCCGAACAATCTGTCGCATTGGAATTTTCATCTCGATCCGGGGTGGCGGGTTTATGCGGCGATGGTTCGGCAGGCGGCGCAGGCGGTGCGCCACCAGGCTCCGGCCCTGACGATCGTGGCTGGAGGCATCTCGCCGATCGATCCAGATTTCGTCCGGCTGCTTACTGGAGAAGGCGCGCTCGAGTCGGTGGACGTGTTGGGTATCCACGGCTTTCCCTTGGATTGGAACCATTGGCGCATGAATGAGTGGCCGCGCAAGGTGCTGGAGGTGGCAGCGGAAACCGACAAGGTCATTTGGGCCACGGAAGTAGGAGCATCCAGTTTTGGTGCGGACGAAGTGCAAGTGTTTGGATTGGAGGCCACGGCGCGATTGCTGCTGGACACGGGCGGCCAGCCGGAGCGGGTGTACTGGTATAGCCTGTTGGACCTGCCGCCGAGCTGGGCCGCCACGACCCGGCACAGGGAAAGCGAGGGCAGTGCCTATTACCGTCACTACCACATGGGTTTGCTGGACGCGCAAGGACGACCGAAACCGGCGGTGGAGCGGTTTCCAGCCGGGATGGGCGTCTGCCAATGGTTTCATTTTCAGGATCACCGGCTGGATCTGGCCACCGACTGGCTGCGGCGCTTAGGGGTGCGGCGGCTGCGGACGGGGATGAGCTGGGCCGATTGGTTCCGCCCAGGGGCGGCGGCGTGGTTTGACCGCCAGATGGCAGCGCTGGCCGAGTTTGATGTGACCCTGACGTTGTGTTACACGCCAGCCCATCTGGGAATAGAGCCACATTATGCGAGCCCGCCGCGAGATGGCCAAGAGTTTGCGGCCTTTGCGCACTGGGTCGCGGAGCGCTATGCGCCCGCGGCGCTGGAGGCCAAAGCGGCCGGCGGCGGGCGGCAGGGGCTGCAAACGCCCTGCCGGCTGGCGCCCGCCGCGGGAATCGGATAGTTAGGGGCGCATTCGTGGAGCGAGTGCTCATCACCGGCGGCGCCGGATTTATCGGCAGCCACTTAGCCCAGCGGCTTCTGGCCGCTGGCTATGGCGTGCGCATTTTTGACAACCTAGCGCCCCAGGTGCACGGAGCGGCTGCGGAGCGGAGCGGCCGTGTGGCGGGCGGGGCGGAGGTCCTCGTGGGCGATGTGCGCTCGCCCGCGGCGGTGCGGCAGGCGCTGGACGGCGTGCAAGCGGTTGTTCATTTGGCCGCGGCGGTGGGCGTGGGGCAAAGCATGTACCGCATCACCGAATACGCCGCCGCGAACGTGCAAGGAACGGCAGTCGTATTGCAGGCCGTATTGTCCGCCCTTCGGGCAGCGCGGCGAGCGGGCAAAAGACGGCATGCGGGCGGGCAGGTGCGACGGCTACTGGTCGCGAGCTCGATGTCCGTCTACGGCGAAGGCGCGTACCAGTGCCCGCGTTGCGGGCCGGTGGCGATGGGCGCGCGGGGGCGAGCGCAACTGGAGCGCCAGGAGTGGGAAGCGCTTTGCCCGCGGTGTGGCGCGGTGGCGCGGGCAGAGCCCACCCGGGAGGAAAAAGCGGCCGACCCACATTCGATTTACGCTGTCACCAAACTGGCGCAGGAGCAGATGGTGCGGTGCTTTGGCCAGGCCTATGGGATGCCGGCGGTGGCGCTGCGTTTCTTCAACGTGTACGGGCCGGGGCAGTCGCTGGGCAATCCGTACACCGGCGTTGCGGCGCTGTTCAGCGCCCGCCTGTTGGCCGGCCAGACCTTGCCCATCTACGAGGACGGAGGCCAACAGCGGGATTTTGTCAACGTACGCGATGTGGCGCGTGCCTGCCAATTGGCGCTCCAGGCGGGGGTCAGTGGCACCTTCAATATTGCCTCCGGCCAGCCGGTGACCATCGCCGCCCTCGCCGGCGAGTTGGCCGCGGCGCTCGGGCGGCCGCCGCACATTGTGCAGACGGGCGCCTATCGGATGGGAGACGTCCGGCATTGCCTCGCCGATCCGACCGCGGCACGGCGGCAGTTGGGCTTTGTCGCGGAGGTGGCGCGCGGGCAAGGCTTGGCGGAGTTGGCGGCCTGGTTGTCGGCGCAGCCACCGGTGCGACCGGCGGAAACCGCGGCCGAGGAGTTGCGGAGCTACGGCCTGGGAGGGTGACGCCCCGTCCGGGCGGCGGTCCGAAACTGCGCTATGCCCCATGTGCTGCTCACCGCCGACGCCGTGGGTGGGGTGTGGACGTACACCCGGGAACTGGCGCTCGGTCTGCGTCAGCGGCGGTGGCGGGTCACGGTTGCGGTGTTCGGGCCTGCACCCTCCCCGGCGGCGGCGGCCTGGGCGGCGGCCGGCGGCGTGGAGCTGCGGTACGGTGGACCGGGGCTCGAGTGGATGCCTGGCGCCGAAGCCGCGGTAGCGGCGGGCCAGCGCTGGTTGGAGGCAACGGTCCAGGCGCTGCGACCGGACGTGCTGCATGCCAATCAGTTCGCGGCGGCGGCGGCAGTGGATGGGTGCGTGCCGCGGGTATTGGTGGCGCACAGCGATGTGGTCAGTTGGTGGCGCTCCGTGCGGGGCGGGCGGCCGCCGCGTCAGCCGTTTTTTGCCTTCTATGAGGCTCTGGCGCAAGCCGGGCTGCAGGCGGCGGCCGCCGTGGTGGCGCCCACCGCCGCGGCGGCCGCGGATCTGCGTGCCAGCTTCGCCGGTGCCGGGACGGCGTGGAGGCGTTTGCTGGTGATACCGAATGGAATGGCGGGCGCTTGGGAAGCAGAACAGAAGCGGGGTTACGCCGTGGCGGCAGGGCGGCTGTGGGATGAGGCCAAGCAGATGGATCTTTTGTGGCGGGCCGATCTGGCCATGCCCCTCAAAGTCGCCGGGTCACGCCTTGAGCCCGGCCACGCAAACGCGGCCCTGGAAGGGAACGGGCCGGCCAAAGCCGGCGTGGAGTGGATGGGAGAGTTGGGCCCAGAAGCCATGCGGCGATTGCTCGCTGGCGCGGACGTCTTCATTGTTCCCAGCCGATATGAGCCCTTCGGGCTCAGCGCCCTGGAAGCGGCACTGAGCGGTTGCGCGCTGTTGGTGAACGACATTCCCTCGTTGCGGGAGGTGTGGGGTGAGGCGGCGGCGTATTTTCGCCGCAATGACGCCGCGGCGCTAGCGCAGGAGTTGGGGTCCTTGGCCAGCGATGCGCGCCGGCGCCAGTGGCTGGCGCGGGCGGCACGGCGGCGGGCCGAAGCCTGTTACGGGCGCGACGCCATGGTGCGGCGATACGTGGCGGTGTACCGGCAAGCGATGGCAGCGTCAGCGGCCGGGAAGGGGTGAGGTGCAGTGGAAATCCGAATCTTCGCGCATTCCTGGCTGTCGGATTGGAATCACGGCAACGCGCACTTTCTGCGCGGCTGGGCGCGGGCGCTGTCGCGGCGGGGCCATCGGCTGCGCCTATTCGAGGCGCTGCCCGGGCCGTGGGGGGATTGGTCATTGGCCCACCTGATCCGCGAGGAGCCACTGGCGGCCATGGCGGCGGTGGCGGAGTTCCGGGCCGCCTATCCGGAATTGGACGTGGAGTTGTATCCGCCAGGGCCTCGGGGCCGGCCCTGGCTGGAGAAGGCGGTGCGGCATGCCGACGTCGTCATCGTGCATGAGTGGAACCGGCCGGAGCTGATGGCCGCGCTGGTTCAGCTGCGGCGGCGGCTGGGTTTTATGCTTCTGTTCCACGACACCCACCATCGCGGCCATACCCAGCCGGCGGCCCTTGCGGCGCTGCCACTACGGGAGATGGACGCCGTACTAGCATTCGGGGAATCGCTGCGCAGAGTCTATGAGCGCCGCTGGGGGGCCCGCGCCTTTACGCTGCATGAGGCCGCGGACGAGGAAGCCTTCGCCGCGCCGCCGGCCGGAGCCGTGCGCGCTGGCGTACTGTGGGTCGGCAATTGGGGCGATGGCGAACGGAGCGGCGCCCTCGAGGCGTTTCTGTTGCGTCCCGCCGAGCAACTGCCGGCGGTGCGCTTCCTGGCCCATGGCGTGCGCTATCCGGAGGCGGGGCTGGAAGCGCTGCGGGCCCGGGGCATTGCCTTTGGGGGCTACTTGCCCAACCTGCAGGCGGCCGCGGCGTATCGGCGCTGCGTGGCGGCCTTGCACATCCCGCGTGCACCCTATGCCAAGGAACTAGAGGGCATTCCCACGATTCGCGTCTTCGAAGCGCTGGCCTGTGGAGCAGCGTTGGTCTCCGCTCCCTGGAACGACACCGAGGGGTTGTTCCGCGAGGGGCAGGATTATCTGGTGGCGGCGAACGGCGCCGAGTGCGCCGCCTTGCTGCGCGGGTTGATTCAAGATCCGGCCCGGGCGGCGGCGCTGGGGAGCCATGGGCGGAGCCGCATTCTGGCGCGACACACCTGCGGCCATCGGGCCGCGGAGTTGGAGGCCATCATCGCCGAGGTAAGCGGCGTCCGCGGCATCGGCTGGGCGCCGTGTCGGATGGCGAGGGAAGCATGAAGATCTTTGTTTTCGGCTCGAGCCTGTTGTCCTGCTATTGGAATGGGGCGGCGACATACTACCGGGGCATCTACAAGGGTCTGCACGCCCTGGGGCACGCGATTACGTTCGCCGAACCGGACATCTATGGTCGGCAGGAACATCGCGACGAGGAGGCAGAGTGCGGGTACGCGGCCGTGCGGGTCTATCGGGACCGGACCCAACTGGATGCGTTGCTGGCGGATGCCGCCGGGACAGACCTCATCATTAAACACAGCGGCATCGGCGCCGACGATGATTACTTGGCGGCGGCGGTCTTGGCAGCCGGCGCGCCGGGTGGCGCCCGCGTGGCCTACTGGGACGTGGACGCACCGGCCACGCTGGCGGAAATCGCCGGCCAGGAGCGCCATCCGTTGCGAGCCCTGCTGCCTCGCTTCGACTATGTGTTTACCTACGGTGGCGGCGAGGCGGTGGTGCGGCGCTTCGTCCAGTTGGGGGCGCGGAATTGCCACCCCATCTACAACGGCTTTGACCCGGAAACGCATCATCCGGTGCCCGCCGCCGCGGAGTTCACCTGCGACCTGGCGTTTGTCGGCCATCGCCTGCCGGATCGCGAGGCGCGGGTGGAGGAGTTCTTCTTGCGGCCGGCGGCGCGCCTCCCGGAGCATCGTTTTCTGCTAGCGGGAGCGGGTTGGGAGAACCGGCCATTGCCCGCCAACGTCCGCTACGCCGGGCATGCGCCCAGCCGCTGGCACAACGCCATCAACAGCTCCTCGCGGCTGGTGCTCAATGTCAACCGGAACAGCATGGCCGCCTGCGGGTTTTCGCCGCCCACCCGCATTTTCGAGGCGGCGGCGGCGGGCGCCTGCGTCGTGACCGATGCCTGGGAGGGCGTGGACGCCTTCTTCACTCCGGGCCGGGAGATTCTGGTGGCCGAGGCTGGATCGGGGGTACTGGCCTATGTGCGCGAGGTCGGGCTGGAAACCGCGGCCGAGATCGGCCGGCGGATGCGGCAGCGGGCGCTAGCCGACCATACGTACACGCGCCGTGCCCACGCCGTAGACGCGATTTTGCGGGCGGATGGGAGCCCCGGCCTCCAGGGCACGGCGGCATGAAGCAATTGGCCGTCTTCGGGCTCACCATCAGCTCATCTTGGGGCAATGGCCATGCCACCACCTATCGCAGTCTGCTGGCGGGCTTGCACCGTCGGGGCTGGCAAATCGTGTTCTACGAGCGCGAGGCGCATTGGTATGCAAGCAATCGCGATTTGACCGCCTGCGAGTACGCGGAGATCTGCCTATATCCGCACTGGGCTGCGGTGCGAGCCGAGGCGCTCCGGGTGGCGGCGGCCAGCGAACTGACGCTGGTCGGCAGCTATTGCCCCGATGGCGCCACGGTGTTGGATGAATTGTTGGCGGCGAAATCGAGCCACGGTTCGGTACTGAGCTTTTATGACATTGATACGCCGATCACGCTGGGATACTTGCGGGGCGCCGGCTGCGATTACTTGCGGGCAGACCAGATTCCGCGGCTGGACCTGTACTTAAGCTTTACGGCCGGTCCGATGTTGCGGCATTTGGAAGCGCACTGGGGTGCGCGCCGGGCGCGCGCGTTGCCCTGTGGTTGCGACCCGGAAGCGTACGCGCCCGGCCCTCGGGAGCACCGCTGGGACTTGGGGTACATTGGCACGTACGCTCCGGATCGCCAGGCGAAGCTGGAAGCGTTGCTCTTGCGGCCGGCGCGGCGGCTCCCGCAACTGCGGTTTGTCGTAGCCGGGCCGATGTATCCGGCACAGGCTTGGCCGGAGAACGTGTCGCGAGTCGAACATATCGGCCCCTCCGGCCACCCGGGCTTTTATCGCTCTTGTCGCTGGTGCCTGAACCTGACGCGGCAGGCAATGGTGGAATGGGGATATTCCCCGAGCATTCGCTTGTTCGAGGCGGCGGCGTGCGGCACTCCGATTCTCAGTGATCCTTGGTCCGGATCGGGAGCCTTCTTCGCATCGCCAGCCGAGATGGTGACAGTCGAGAGCTCCGAGGCTGTGGAGCGCGTGCTGACGACCAGCACGGACGCCGAGTGGGCGGGCATTGCCGCCGCGGCACGGCGCCGGGTGGTAGCCGAGCACAGCGGCCACCGGCGCGCAGAGCAATTGGAAGCGTACTGGGCAGAATGCCGGGCGCCCGCGCGATGCCATCCGGAGCGGGCCGCGTGAGGCGGCAAGGGCGCGGGTGCGTGGCAGCCACGGTCGCCGGCGGCCATGATTCCGAGGTTGATTCTATTTTCTGGACCGCTCCCTAGGCCCGCTTACGAATTTTGGTAGAACTGCCGACCGCAGCACGGTCTCCCGCATCGCAATCGCCAGGCAAGAGAAGTTCGCGAGTTGCTGGCGAAACGGGGGGGCCGAAAGATGCGGGCCATTGGGAGGGGAACCTGGGTCATTGTGGCCCTATGGTCGGTCGGATTGGCCGCCGGGACGAGAAGGGCCAACGCGCAGGTGCAAGTGCCCAATCCCAGGGCCTCTGTGCAGGGGCAGTTGGAGGATGCCCTCGGTGCTCCGCTGCCCGACGCGACGGTCGAACTAGAGAGCTGGTCCGGCCAGACGTTGGCCAGTACGGTGACCGATGGCGACGGCGGTTTTATATTCCACGGCATCGGGCCGGGCTTCTATCGGCTGCGGGGAATCTACCGTGGGCAAGCCTTCGAGCGCAGCTTCTCGGCGACGAATCCAGCCGCGGTGACCGTGGTGCGGGCCCCGGTGGGCGCCAAGCCGCCTGCCGCCGCCGCGGCTAACCCCGCGGCCAATATCGTTTCGCTCAATGATCTGGCGGCGCCGAAGGTGGCAAAAAAAACACTACGGCAGGCCCGCGACGCTTTGCGCCATCGTCATCCCCGCCAAGCGTTGCGGTTGGGGAGCAAGGCGGTTACAGAGGCGCCGCATTGGGCCGAGGCGCGATTGTTCCGCGGCGTTTTGTGGATGGCGCAGAAACACTATCTGCGGGCGGAGCAAGATTTGCGAGCGGCGGTCGCCGCCACCCCCAACGACGCGCTGGCGCTGACGGCGTTGGGAGCCGACTACGAACGGCAAAAGAAACTTGCGCCTGCCGGCTTTTATCTCCAGCGGGCGATGCAGGTGCAGCCGGGGTTGTGGCAAGAGTACTTTGAAATGGCGCAGTTGAATCTCGACGAGAATCAGCCCCGGGCGGCTATCGCGAATGCGGGCCGGTCGCTGGCGGCGATCCCGGCCGGCCCCCCCACAGCGCATTTGCTGGTTGCCGACGGGAATATTCGCTTGCGGCGGCTGGATGCCGCCAAGACCGAGATCGGACTTTACCTGGAGGTTGCTCCGCACGGACGCTACGCCCCGGCCGCGCGGCGCACGCTGCAGCAGATTCTACGCGTCCAGCAGCGACGGGACGCAGCCGGGCGCATTCCCGGTCGCCCTCCGGATTGAAGCTGGCCCTCCGGTCGGGTTAGCGCGTTCTAACCTGGCCAATAGGTCAGAAAAGGAGCGCAAAAGTGGCAGCTTATTTCCCTTCAGGGTCCATCTCGCGATGTCCAGCGTAGCCGGAGCAAGGGTTTAGCGCTGTGGCCGGAGTGGCCTCCAAAGTGCAATGTGATGGGTGGCGGGCAGCGCCCGCCGAACAGGGGAACGACTATGATTTACCCAGTGGCGGTGCTGACAATCGCGTGTGTGGGGCTGGGATACGGTCTCTTCACGTTTGCCCACGGACGATTGGTGGGGGCGGATGTGGCGGAGTGGGAGCGGCTGCATAGCAGCGGCCTCCTAGCCGTCAATAGCAGCTTGGCGCAGGACTTCCGCACGGTGACCTACCTGCTGCAGACGATTTCGGGTGCGGTGGAAATGCAGACCGAGCCGTGGGTGCGGGGCTACTTTACGCTGTTGCGGGCGGTGCAGTCGTTGGCGCGTTCGGCGCGGCCGCTGGAGCAGGAGTTGCGCCGGCTGGTGGCGTACCAGGCGGTACAGTACCGGTTGGCGTGCGCGCGCATGGCCGACGTTGCGGCCGAATAACGGGGCTGCCCACTGCGGCTTGGGCGGTTGGGCCGCGGCGGCTTACTGCTACACTGAAACCGCAGATGACTGACGCGGAATGCCGGGAAGCGATTCGTCGGCGGGCGCATGCCGCCGGCCTGGATGTCCTGTTCTTGCTGCCCGGCCAGTTGGAAGACACAAACGCCATCCAGGCCGTCTTTTTGGTCGAGGATTTTGACTCCGAATTGGAGACGCTGGTCGCGGAGACGGCGACGCTGGACCTGATTCAGCAAGCCGTTGAGCGGGCGCGGCAGGTCTTAGGGGATCGTTCCGGGTGCGAGATTGTGCACCAGGGCCGCGGGTTGTTTCGCTGTGTGCGCCATCAGGCGGACTGCGATGCCGGCGAAGAGCGCGATCCGGTAAACCGCCAAGCGCTGCGCTGGACCGCGCATTGCCCCCAAGGAGCGGTGACCCAAACGTTTTACCTCGCCAGCGCGTGACCGCGCCGCCCGGCTGCGGCGCCCCTCCTGCGCCGGCCCCAGGGCGCTTGCCGTCCGGCCTGCTCGCCGGGCCAGCCTCGACCAGGGCATAATTTTGCTTCATGACGGATTCCTCGGTTCCCCTGCCGCTGGCGGGCCAAACCGCGTTCGTGACCGGTGCGTCGCGGCGCATTGGCCGGGCCATTGCACTGGCGCTGGCGCGCGCCGGTGCGGCCGTGGCATTCACCTACCGGCAATCCGCCCAGGACGCGTTGGAGACGGAACGCCAGCTGCGGCAAATTGGCCGCCCGGCGATCGGCATTCGGATGGACCTGCGGCATAGCCAGGCGATTCATGCGGCGCTGGAGGCCGCGCAGGCTGCGCTGGGCCGGCTCGATATCGTCGTCAACAACGCGGGGCGGTACGAAGACGTGCCGTTTGAGGCGATCAGCGACGCGCAGTGGGACGCAATGATGGAGGCCAACCTGCGCGGGCCCTTTCTGGTGAGCCGTGAGGCCGCGCCGCTGCTGCGCGCCAATGGCGGCGGCCGCATCATCAATTTGGGATCCGTGGGCGCCTCCCGGGCGTTTCCCACCCATGCGCATTATTGCGCGTCGAAAGCGGGGCTAGAGCACCTGACGCGCGTCATGGCCCGCGCGCTTGCGCCGGAGATTCAGGTGAATGCGGTGGCGCCGGGCTTGATTATCTTCGAGCCGCAACTGACGGCCTGGGAACAGAAGATGGCGGCCCGGTCGCCGATGCGGAGAGGGGGGAGCCCGGACGACGTGGCCGAGGCGGTCTGTTGGTTTGCCACCTGCAGCCGTTTCATTACCGGCCAGGTCCTGCTGGTGGACGGCGGGTTATCGCTGGTGTGAGGCTATGAAGTCGTATACGGAATATTGGACGTTCCACACGCGGAAGCGTCGGGAGTACATCAACATCACCGATCGCATCGCGGCGGCGCTTGAAAAGGCGGCCCTCCGCGAGGGCTTAGTGCTGGTCTCGGCGATGCACATCACGGCGGGAGTTTGGGTGAACGACGCCGAGGAGGGACTGCTGGCGGATATCGATGCCTGGCTGGAGCACTTGGCGCCGGATCGCGAGGATTACCGCCACCACCGCACCGGCGAAACCAACGGTGATTCGCACCTAAAGAGCCTGCTGGTGCATCACCAGGTGATCCTGCCGATTACCGCCGGAAGGCTGGACCTGGGGCCGTGGCAACAGGTTTATTACGCAGAATTCGACGGCCAGCGGCCGAAGCGGGTGGTGGCCAAGTTTCTCGGCGAGTAATGCCGCCCCGTCCCCTACCGTGCGCGCCGCGCCGCATTCTGCTGATTCATTTCGGCCAGATGGGGGACGCGGTCATGGCGCTGCCCGCCGCGCAGGCCTTGCGCGCAAACTATCCGGCGGCCTCGTTAACGGTGCTCGCGGGCCGTTCCGGGGCGGAAATTTTCCGCCTCGCGGGGTTTGCTCCGGTGTGGAGCGTGGACCGACGGGCGTGGCGCGCGGCGCCGGCGCGGGCGGCGGCGGAATTGCCGGTGCTGCTGGCCCGGCTGCGGCGGGAGCGGTTCGAGCTGAGCGTGGATCTGCATACCTACAAGGAAACGAATCTGCTCGCCTGGGCAGCGGGCATCCCGGCTCGGGTGGCGATGTTGCGGCCGACGCGGTCGTGGCCCTGGCTGATCACGCATCGGCCCCCGCAGGATGAGCCGGCCGAACATCTGCTGCGCCGTTACTGCCGCGTGCTGGAGCCGCTAGGGATTGCCGTGAACGACCGCCAGCCCCGGCTGGCGCCGCCCTCGGAGGCGCGCGCGTGGGCCGAGGAGGCGTTGCCGCCGGAGAGTCGGTGGCTGGGAATATGTCCGGGCGCCGGCCACCCCAGCCGGCGGTGGCCGCCAGAACGCTTTGCCGCCGCCGTGGCCGCCTGGTCCCAGGTCCGCGGGCGGCGTCCAGCGGTCGCGATTTTCGCTGGCCCGGAGGAGAGCGAAGCCGAACTCGCACCGCTCCTGCAGTTGCGCCAGGCCCGCGTCTTTACACGGCTCCCGCTGGCGCGGCTGGCGGCGGCGCTGGCCCGCTGCCACCTGGTGCTGACCAACGCCAGCGGCCCTTCCCACATTGCCGCCGCCGCCGGCGCGGCAGTGGTGACGGTCGGAGAAGTGCCCAGGTTTGATCCCGTCGGCCGGATTACGCCCGTGCGCGCACCGCGCCGGGTCGCCGAAGTTCCCGTGGCCGCCGTGGTGGCGGCGCTGGAGGCTGCCTGGGCCGCGGTGGACGAGTAGCTGGCACGTTCACCCCGCCGTTCCGCCCTGCCATTGGAAGGCGTTTGGCTGGGGCAATCCCACGGCGGCAAGCAAGCGGGCGGTGAACTGGCGCAATACGGCGGCCGGGCTGGAAGCCGGGTCGTAAAACGCCGGTGTCACGGGAAAGACGATGGCACCGGCCTCGGTCGCCGCCAGCATGTTGCGCAGGTGAATCAGGCTCAAGGGCGCTTCCCGGATCGCCACCACCAGGCGCCGGCGCTCCTTCAGGCAGACGTCAGCGGCGCGCTCAATCAGGTTGTCCGACTGGCCGTGGGCAATCGCGGCGAGCGTTCCCATACTGCATGGCGCGATGAGCATGCCGTCGCTGGGGTAGGAGCCGCTGGCGATATTCGCGCCAATGTCTTCCGGTTCCAGGCTCTGCAGCTTGGCCGGCAGGGGCCTGTCGAGGCTCGCCAGGCGGGCGGCGAAATCCATGGCGGAGCCGCTGGCTGCGGTGATGCCCAACTCCGCCACCGCCACCCTGAGCGCGTGCCGGGAGACCACGAAATTCAAATGCCCGACCCGCTCGTCGGCCAGCAACAACTGGAGCGCGCACCCGCCCAGGGCGGCGCCGCTGGCGCCGGTCATCGCCAGGGTGATATTCCGGGACGGGGTGGAGAGGCTCATGTCCTTGGGCTCACCAATTGCGCGCCAGGGCCACCACCATGGCGGATAGCGCCTGAACATCGCGCGTGTCCACCACCTCGGCCGGAGAGTGGGAATAGCGCAGCGGCCAGCCGAGCGCAATCACCTGGCTGCCATAGGCCAAAAATGCCGAGCCGTCATTGCCGCCGCCGGTGATGCCTGTCTGTACCGGAATATGATGCGCCCGCGCGATCCCGCGCACCCGGCGGACCAGGGCGGGCGGCGTGATGATGCTGTTGTCCACGGCGCGAATGACAAAGCCGTGGCCCAGGGGCGCATGGGCGAAGCGGGGATTCTCCAGCGGAGAATCCGAACTGACGAACGTATCCAGCGCGAATACCGTGTTGGGGTGCAAGCGCGCCGCGAGCGCCTTGGCTCCCCATAATCCCAGTTCTTCTCCCGTGGACCAGACAAAATAAAGGCGGTCGCGGGGCTCAAGCGCGCGCAGGCGCGCCAGTGCCGCCACCAGCGCGGCATCGCCCACCCGGTCGTCCATGGAGCGCGCGCTGGCCCGATGATTGAGCAGCGGGCGGTACACCTTCGGCACCGCCACGGGGTCCCCCAGCCCGATGCCGAGCCGGTCCTCCTGCGCCAGGGATAATCCCAGGTCCAAGCGCGGCAGCCAGCGGAGCCGCAGCCCTGGCGCGGCGCCAAAGGCAGGCGCCGGAGGAAGGAAATGCAATTCGCCGGCGAACACGGCGCCGCTGGCCGCGTGCACCTCGACGGCTTGGCGGGCGTAAAAGGCCCGGAGGCCATAGCCCTCCGGCCGCAATGCCAATTGGCCATCGGGCAAGCGCCCCTCCACCTGCCAGCCGATTTCGTCCATGTGCGCGATAAACAGAAGGCTTCGTGCCGCGCGCGGCGGACCCCAGGACACGATCAAATCACCCGCCGGCCCCGTGGCCATTGAGGCGCCTGGGGGCAACTCGCCGCCCAACAATCGCCGGAGGGCGATCCGGACCGGCCGTTCGCTCTGGCTGACGCCGGTGACCGCAATCAGCGCCTGCAAGTCCCGGATGACGGCCGGTTCTGGCTCCAGCCCGGGCCGGGAGGCGGCGGCCGGTGGGATCGCCGGCCAGTTCGCTAGGGGCGCGGAAGCCGTCGCCTTAGCTAGGGTGAAACGCTCGATCCACAACTCCAGCCGCGCGGCATCTCGCGTGTCGAGCAGCTCCGCGCCCGTGTGCAGACCGGCGACCGGAAACCGGATCAAAAGATAGCGCCGATGGAATCCGAGGAGATGATCGAGCTGAGTCGGGGCCGAACGCTCGGGCATGGCCTGGCTGGCGGCGATCCAGCGCCGCAGCAAACCGCGCGCATCGCCGGCCACCGACCAGGTCCCGCCATTGTGTGGGCGGAGGAGAACCAAACGGTGGGGTTGATATTCCTGCAGCAGCCGCATGAGGCCGTGGTGGCCAAAATAGCCCTCCGTGGCAAAGGCGATGCCAATACTCTTCCCGCCTAAGCCGCTGCCGCCCCGGCGGGCCAACTCATCCACGAGGGCCGCCAATGCAGGCATCGCCGCCCGGCTGGAGAGCGCCGGGCCCGTCCATACGGGGTCGCCCGGCGCTGTGAGCACCCGCGTCAGCGGCACCACCGGATCCAGCAGGCGAATGCCCGCGGCCCGGTCCTGTGCCGCCGTTCCGGCGCCAGTGTCCACGTAGAGGTCGTCCAACCCATAGCCGGGGACTTGCCCCGGTGAGCGGGTGGGCAATAAATGCACCGACAAGCCGGCACCCACCGCGGTGAGCCAGCCGCGGCGCGTGAGGATGGATACGGGATTGGCGAACAGCAAACGCTGGTATTGCCGTGGCCAGCCCGGTCCAGCCTGGACCGCCTGCACGCGCAAATAGCCGTCGGTACGAATGCGCGAGACCACGAACCCGGGTTGGTCTATCTCGCTGACAATCAGCAAGTCCAAAGGCCGCGCCGCGCCTGCGGGAAACACATAGCTCAGATTACCGAGGCTGTCCCAGCGGGGGTCCGCGTGCGGAGCGACCGCGCGCAATCCGCTAGCCAGCGCGCCCAGCATCGGCCGCTCCGCGCCGGAGGGCGCGGGGAATGCGGCCATTTGCCGCAGCAGCCGGCGCGCTCCCGGCTTCAGGCGCGGCGCCTGCGGCGGCGGGGCGGCTAGCCCCAGGGTGGCCAGCACCAAAACCACGAGCCCGGCGGTGGGCCGACGATGAGCAGCCACGGGGGCACTGTAGCACGCCCCACTCCGAGCGGGGCGCAACCGCTGCGGCGCTGCTGCGGGCGGCATCCGCCGGGTTTTTGCTTGCGGAATCCAGAAATGTATGCAAAATAGGGGCGTCGGCCTGAGTTGCGTCCCTGCTGGCCCGCCCGGGAGGTTCCCCATGTCTCACGTTGGAATCGAGGATTGCATCGCCGCCACGCGCGCGCTCGGGCGCCGGCGTTCCAGAGGGCGCTGTGCCCACTGGCTCGGTGCGATCGCTTTCGCCTTGGGCGCGCTGTTGACTCTGCCCAGCGCGGGGGCGCAAACGGTTCCCGCCGCCCAGACGCGAGCGCTCCGCTTCCGCTTCGTCGGTCCGGCCCGCGGCAACCGTGTCGCCGCCGCGGCAGGTGTGCCCGGCGACCCCAACGTGTATTACGCCGGCGCCAGTTCCGGGGGCGTTTGGAAATCCTCGGATGGCGGGTTCCGCTGGCGGCCCATCTTCGACCGGGAGCCGGTGCAAGCGATCGGCGCGCTGGCCGTGGCGCCGAGCGCCCATAACCAGGTTTGGGCCGGCACCGGCGAGGCGTGGTTGATCCGCCCGAGCGATATGAGCGGCGACGGCGTGTATCGCTCGCTGGACGCCGGGCGGACTTGGGAGCATATGGGTTTGACGAACACCGGACGCATTGGCCGGATCGTCATCAACCCGCACGACCCGAATCTCGTTTATGTCTGCGCCCTCGGCCATTCCGCCGCGGCCGGTCCCGATCGCGGCGTGTACCGCACCACCGATGGCGGCAAGACCTGGCAGCGGGTTCTCTTTGTCGCGCCGGACACCGGCTGCTCCGGATTGGCCATGGACCCCCATGATCCGGAGAAGCTCTTTGCCGGGTTTTGGGAGGTGACGATGCGGCCCTGGGCCTTGGACAGCGGCGGGCCCCACAGTGGAATCTACGTTTCCACCGATGGCGGCAGCCACTGGAGCCGCCTGGCGCATGATGGGCTGCCGCATGCGCCGCTGGGAAAAATTGACGTGGCGATTGCACCCTCCGACTCCAATCGCGTCTATGCGCTCATTGAGACCAAGGATCAAGGCTCCTTGTGGCGTTCCGACAACGGCGGCCGCAACTGGCGCGTCGTCAACTGGAACCGTGACTTGATCGGCCGCGCCGGTTATTACATCCGCCTTGCCGTTTCCCCGGCGGACGAAAATACCGTCTACCTGTCCAACAGCTCCTTCTGGATTTCGAGCGACGGCGGCCTC
>JBOGKW010000029.1:0-26230 GCA_050746205.1 Terriglobales bacterium
TGCTGGCGCTGAGCGCGCCCGGCTGGGCTCAGGCAGCGCCGCCGCAGGCGCAGCAGTCCGCGGAATATCCCTATCGTCAGTCCGAGGTCAGCACCCCGCTGCCGCTGCCGCTGCCGCGGGCCGAGACGCCGACCGCGATGCGCCCGGACATGATGGTTCCCGCCGCCCCCGACAACTTCGTGATCGGCCGCGACGACCTGCTCTCGGTTTTTGTCTATCAAATGCCGGAGCTGTCCGCGCAGGTGCGTGTCAACTCGGACGGCTACATCGCGCTGCCATACCTGCAGAAGCAGCTGGCCGCCTCCGGCCACACTGCCCCCCAGGTGCGCGCCGAGGTGCAGCAGGAGCTGGCGGCCGAGGGGTTGGCGCGGCGCCCCATCGCGCAGGTGATGGTAAGCCAGGTCGAGAGCCGGCCCATCGTCGTCGCCGGCGCCGTCCGCTATCCGGAGGTGATCCAAGCCGCGCGGCCGATGCGGCTTCTCGAGATCCTGTCCCGCGCCGGCGGCTTGGGCAGCCAATCCGGCACGACCGTCTTGGTCAGCGAGAACACACCCGATGGTGCGGTCACGCAAACCTACGATGTGACCCGGCTGCTGCAAGACCCCAATCCGGGCGACGACCCGGAGTTGATTGGCGGCGAGACGGTGCGCGTGGTGCCCGCGCGTTTGGTCTACGCGGTCGGCGCGTTGAAAAAGCCCGGGGCTTTCCCGATCCAGCCCGGCGAGCCAATCACCGTACTGAAGGCGCTCGCCTTGGCGCAAGGCTTTAGCTCCACCATGCCGCCCAATAAGAGCCATGGCGAGATCATTCGCACGGAACGCGACGGCCAGCGGGTGGAAATCCCCGTGAATCTGGATAAGATTCTCAAACACCAGCGCCCGGACCGCGTGCTGGAGGCGGGCGACATTTTGTATGTTCCGGAAAACGGCAGACGCAAAATCTTGATCCAGGCCCTGAGTGACGCCGCGCAAGCGGGCGTGCTCATCGTGGGCTACCGCGTGCCGTTCTAAGGGCGGACGCTCCATGGCCGCTTCTGCCCCCAGCTCCGCCGTTGAACGCTACCCCGGTGCGGACCCGCGGGCCGCGACGGCGCCGGCGGCTGCGTCCCAGCTGGCGCTGGCGATCGGGTTGGATGCCGTCCTGTTGGTGGCCGGCCTGGCAATCGCGGTCGGCGTTCGTTTGGCCTTGGGCCCGCTGCAGTGGTCGGGCTTCTCCGCCGGCCAGTACGCCGCCTGCGCGGCCATCGGCCTGGTGCTGTTGCTCTATGAGGGCGTCTATAGCGGTGGACCGCAGGCGCTGGAGCAAACCGACCGCATCGTGAAGGCGCTGACGGGCGGGCTGGCGGCCACGATCTTCTACACGTTTGCCACCCAGCGTTCCGCCGATATCTCTCGTTTTGTTTTGGTCGCCGGGTACGCCGCCGACCTCCTGCTATTCGTGGTGCTGCGCCCGGTGCTGACGCGCTGGCTGCAACTCGGCCCGCGTCTGAACTTCATCGCCGGGGACGACCGAGCAGAGCACCTCGTGCAGCGCCTGGCGGGCCCGCCCGGCCGGAGTGGATCCGAGGCGTCCCCGGCGCCGGGCGGACCGGCGGTGTTGGTCGCCGCCCTGGGGCCGGGAGGCAGGGCGCCGGAGGCGCTGGCGGAATGGGAGCAGCGCTTCGGCCAGCTCGCCTTAATCGCCACCGGCACGGATCCGTCGGCCCTGGGCGCCGTGCCCCTAAACCTGCACGGCACGCAAGTCTATTTCATTTCCCACCCCCTTGCCCGCAGGCTCAATCTGGCCGTCAAGCGGGCTTGCGACTGTGTCGGCGCAAGCCTCGCCCTGCTGTTTGCGGGACCCCTTTTAGCGCTGCTGTGGTCCGCGGTGCGTCTCGACTCGCCGGGCCCGGGATTTTATCGCCAGGAGCGGCTGGGGCGCGGTGGAAAGGTGTTCCACGTCTGGAAGCTGCGGACCATGCACGACGACTCGGAGTGGCGCTTGCGCGAGCTGTTGGCGACCGATCCGGCTGTGGCGGCAGAGTACCAAACCAACTTTAAATTGCGGGCGGACCCGCGCGTGACCCGGCTCGGCCGCGCCCTGCGTCGCCTCAGCCTGGACGAGTTGCCGCAATTCTGGAACGTGTTGCGGGGGGATATGTCCTTAGTCGGGCCGCGGCCAATCGTCGCTGCGGAGCGTGCGCTCTATGGTGCCGCGTATCCCTTGGTGGCCACCGTGCGTCCCGGTGTCACCGGGGTGTGGCAGACCAGCGGGCGAAGCGTGGCGGCGTATGAGACCCGGGCCCAGTTCGATGTCTTTTACGTCCGCCGCTGGTCCCTGTGGCTGGACCTCGCCGTTCTGGTGCGGACGCTTCAGGCCATGATCTTACCGGCGGACTATTAGACGATGAGCGCCCGGGCGGGTAGTGCGCGATGGCTGGCGGCCGCGCTGGTGGTTGCGGGCTGCGGCTGGCTGGGCTGGGCGGCGGTCCGGACCTGGCGGGCCAGCGCTGATCTCGCTGCGGCGCAGACCCTGGCTCTGAATCAAGGTACGGGGGCAGACTCCTATCTGAACCGGGCTGCTGCCTACCGGCCGGATCGCAGTGAAGCATGGAGGCTGCTTGCCGAGTTCAGCGCCTTCGCGCATCCCCATCGGGCCCTGCGGTACGCCCGCCGGTCAGTGGCGGTGGACCCGCTCGACTGGCGCAATTGGGACCAGTCGGGCCTGATTGAGTTTCGATTGAATCAGCCCGCCGCGGCCCGCCGGGCCTTAAGCCAGGCCGTCCGCGACGACAGCGGCTGGAGGGCGCATTTCCAGCTAGGCAATTTGGCCTTGTTGCTGGGTGATCGAACGGAGTTTTGGGCGCAAATGCGGGCGGCTCTATCGGTAGTTGTCGCCTGGGAGGCGGAGCCGCTGCTGCAAGAGGCGGTCCACGTTGCGGCAGATCACCCGAGCAATTTCCTGGAAGCATTGCCGCCGGCCAGAGCGGATGTGGACGCGCGTGCGGTGCGGCTCTTGATCCGGAGCGGACGACCGCTGGAAGCCGGAGCCGTGTGGCGGCATATGCAATGCCAGAGTTACCAGCGGGCCGATTGCCGCTCCGCGGTCCTGGCGCTGACCAACGGGTTAATGGAGGCAGTGTATCGCGCCGCCGCCGTGCCCGTGGCCCCCCATGCGGAAGTAGAAGCCCAGCGGCTGGAGCAGCCGGTCCGCGCGAGCGCAGCCCGGTTAGTCTCTGCCGCGCTGGGCGCCTGGAACCAGGGGGTTCAGCGCCAGGTGCTGAAGGGGGACGAGCTCCAAGCTGGGGTGGTGAGTGACGGCTCCTTCGCGCACGATTGGGTGGGCCCGGCGTTCGCCTGGGCCAAGGCGGGCCCGGTTTATCTGGATCGTGAGCCAGGGATAGCGCCAGAGGGTAACGCCGTCCGGATTGGCTTCGACGGATATGAGCCGGAGGATACAGGCCTGTTCCAGCAGCTCGTCGCGGTCATACCCGGCGCGGACTACGAGGTCTCCTACTGGGCCCGCCGCGAAGGCGATGGGTCGCAGACTGGCGTCCGGCTGCAAGTGCTGGCTTCGCCAGGCGAGGTGTTGCTCCAGTTGCCAGCGCGGCTCGGCACGGATTGGCAGGTAAGCCGCGCCGTCTTTCGGGTGCCGCGCGGCGCCCGCGTGGTCTTGCTGGTGTTCCTGTACCAGCGGCCTGAGGGCCAAGTGCGGCTGGCGAATCCGGTGATGCTGGCCAACGTGCGGCTCGTCGGGGTCAATCCGTGAGCGCTACCGTGCCGCAGCCGCACGGCGTATTTCTCCCGGCCCCGCTCGCCGCTCCAGCCGAGATGCAGTTGCAGCGGCTTGCGTTTTGGACCGCCGTCGGCTGCGCGCTGCTGGCGGTGGTGCTGATCGGCGCCGCCTCGACTGCGGCCTGGGTGCTGGTGGATTGCCTGCTGTGGCTGGGGTTGGTCATTCTCGTGCTGGGCGCCACCCGCGACGGTGTGCGCCTGCCCTGGCATCCGATCTTGTGGCCGGCCCTGGCCTACGGCGGTCTGGTCTGCTGGCAGTGGCTCTCCCGTTGGAGCGTGTATCCCGCCGCCACGCTGACCGGCCTGCTCCAGTTGGCCGGCTGCGGGGCGATGTTGTACCTGGCGCTGTTCGCCTTTCGCCGACCCAGCAATCTGCGGCGGCTGGGCACCGTGCTGTGGTGGTTTACCGGTGCGCTGGGTGCTGAAGCCCTCTTTCAGTTCTTCACGTCGCGCACGGAAATCTACGGCTTCCGCAGCGCCGCGTATGCCACGCCCGTCGGACCTTACATTTACCACAACCATTTCGCCGGGTGCATGGATTTGCTCCTGCCGGTTGCCCTGGTCGTGGCTTTTCAGCCACGCCGCCGCTCGCGGGATATTCTCTGGATGGCTTGGCTGCGCCGCGGCATCTTGCCCGCTCTCGGACTGGCCGCGGTGATCGTATCCCAATCCCGCGGGGGTGTGTTCGCGTTGCTGGTGGAAGGTGCTGCGGCTGCGGCAGTTTTCTGGCGCACCTTCGCCCGCCATCGCCGCCGCCGGCGGACCGTGGCGATCGCCGCCGCCGCAATCATTGGCTTTACCGTGCTAGCTGGCTGGGGTCCCTTGCTCAAACGCCTGGGGCATTTGGACCAGCACGATATCAGCGCCCTGGCGCGGTTGCACGTGGCAGAATCCTGTTTGACTATTTGGAGAGCTCACCCCTGGTTGGGGACCGGTTTCGAGACGTTTCCGGTGGTATATCCCCAATATCAGACCTTTTCCAATGGCCAGCGTTTCTTGGAGGCCCATAACGAATATGCCCAGACGTTGGCGGAAACCGGCATCGGGGGCGCACTCTGCGTGCTGGCCTTTGCGGTTTTGTTGGCCTATTTCGCCCTGGGCCGGCCGGCGGCGGACCTGTCCCGCCGCGTCATCTACCTGCGCAAAGCCTTGCTAATCGCGTGCGCCGGTTTTCTTTTCCACAGCTTTGGCGATTTCCAGTTTCATTCTCCAGCCAACGCGCTGCTGTTCTTCCTCATTGCCGGTGCAGCTGCTGCGTACACATGGGGCACAGTAGCGCGCGGGGCAAGCGTCCGCGGCGCCGTGGACGCCAAGGCGAGCGTCGGAGCGCCGGATTGAGCCCGCCGAAGTTTTGCGCCGCGTTCAACCGCATGCCCGCCGTGCCACGGGGGCTCCGCCCCCTGATTCGTGGCCTGGCAGCAAATCTCGCCGGCCCCGCAATTTCCGCCGTCGTGCTGGCGGTAACCACGCCGCTCTACTTGCGCGTGATCGGGCTTCCGCGCTTCGGCGCACTGGCACTATTTTGGCTCTTAACCGGATACTTTGGCGTCTTCCACGTGGGTCTTAGCGCGGCGGCCTGCCAGGCCCTAGCGGGTCCGTTGGGCCGCGATCGTGCGGCGCGGGGCCCCTTGGTGCGAAGTGCGCTGGCTATTTCGGCGATCGCGGGCCTTCTGGGAGGCGCCTGTCTCTGGGCCTTCGGCCGGCCGATCCTGCAATTATTGATTGCAACGCCATCGGCCGGCTTTGCGCGCGAGGCGGTAGCCTGTCTGCCCTGGCTGGCGGCGGCGGTGCCGCTGGCCGCGGTCGCGTCAGCCTTGACCGGAGTCATGGACGCCGGGGAGCGTTTCGTCACGGCCAACGCCATCCAGACTGGCGGCTCCGCGATGAATCGAATCTTTCCGCTCGCGGCCGCACTCCTCATCGCACCGCAATTGCCGGTGCTCATCGCCGCCGGTGTTCTGGCTCAGGCGGTTGCCGTAGCGGCACTGGCGGCGGCGAATTGGGCCGACTTAGGCAGTGTCGGCCGCGGATGGGGCGCGGTGCCGCATTTGCTGCGCTACACTCTGTGGGCCTCTGTGTCAGGTGCGGTCAGCCCCCTGCTCACCTCGTTAGACCGAGTGGCGGTGAGCGCTTCACTGGGCGCGGCGACCCTCGGCATCTACTCGGTCCCGATGAGCGTGTGCTCCCGCCTCACCACATTTACCGCAGCTTTTTGCCGCACTATTTTCCCACGGTTGTCCGCGCGGAGGGACTCGGCGCTTAGCCTGGCGCGCCGCTCACTGGCCGTGCTTGCCGCGGCCTGGACGCCCTTGGTATTGGCGGGTGTGCTACTGATGCGCTTAGGGCTGCGGCTCTGGCTAGGGGGCCGCGTAAGTGACCTTGCCGCGCCCATTGGCATTGTTCTACTGGCCGGGGTTTGGGCCAACGGTCTCGCCGCGGTGCCGTTCGCGCAGTCGTATTCGCAGGCTCGCCCGGACCGGGTTGCCAAGGTGCATCTTCTGGAGTTGCTGCCGTTCCTGGGCCTGCTCTGGCTAGGCTTGCGCTGGTGGGGCATGTTAGGCGCGGCGCTGGCGTGGGACGCGCGGGTTATAGCGGACGCGTGGCTGCTGTTTTATACCTCCGGTTTTCGCGTCGGCGATTTGCGCGGCCTCGGCGTGCCGGCGCTGCTCCTCGCGGCAGCAGTAGCGCTGGCGCTGCACGGCTTCCGGGTGCGAACCGACTGGCTGGCAGGCGCCGCAGTCGAGATTGGTAGCCTGGCTTGGGCCGCGCGCAGCGCTGGCCGGGCGTGGTCGGTTGGAAAATTGAAAGAAGCAAATGCCTGAACCCGCCTCCACTCCGGTCATTGCGGAATGGCCCGCCCACCTGCTGCAAACCGTCGATTACTGTCCGGCTTGCGGTTCCGGCCGGTGCGAGCTGCTGTATTCCGGGCTGACCGATAGCGTGGTCGGATGCGCCCCCGGGCCGCTGGCGAATGTTCCGTTGTTCCGGCTGCGAGTCCCTCTACTTGAACCCGCGACCGAGCCCGGCGGGCATCGGGCTGGCCTACGCCTCCTACTACACCCACGCGTCCCCGTCGGAGAGCGCCACGGCCGGCCGCCTCCAAGCCCTGAAGGTGGCAATCAAGAATGGCTTCGTCAATTCTCGTCTTCGGACGCACCTGACACCCGCGAGCCGCGCCGGCCGGTGGCTCGTCCCGCCGGTCTTTCCGTTTGCGTCTCCCGGCCGCGGCATCGTGGTGGACCACTTGCGGGCTCCAGAGGGCCGCAGGAGGTTCTTCGAAGTTGGTGCTGGGTCCGGCGCCTGGCTGGAGGCGGCGGCAGGGCTCGGGTGGTGAGTCTGCGGCGTAGACCGTGACCACGCGGCGGCGGCGCTGGGGGCGAGCCGGCGGAGCAACGCCGTTGGTGCGGGACTGCTACTCCTGCCGATTGCAACGGAGGCCGCCGACGCGGTGCTGCTATCTCAAGTATTCGAGCATCTCTACTAGCCAAGCGCCTGCCTCCTGGAGCTGGGGCGCGTGTTGCGGAAGGGCGGAATGCTGTTGACGGAGATGCCCAATGCAGACTCCCTGGTGCACCGCCGCTACGGCCGGCACTGGAACGGCCTGGACGCGCCGCGCTACCTCGTGGTCCTCACGCGCGGCGCCCTGGCCCGACTCCTGGCCGAGTCCGGCTTCGAACTCAGCGCCTGGCTGCGGCCAGCCCTTCGGGACGTCAACAACGACAGGCCAGTCACAACCTTGCGTGCGGTCGGGCCCCGTTCGGGCCCTCTAGTCTAGGAGCCGCCGCAGGCGGCGCACTCGTGCGTGCGCTGCGGGCATGGTGCTCGCCGTCGCTGGCGGACGATTTGATTGTCGCGGCGGTGAAGCGTTGAACCTGCCGCCGGTGGCCTGTGTGGAGCTGAACTGGCGCGGACGGGGCGACACGCTGCGGTGTCTGGAATCCCTGGCGCAGGTGGATTACCCCGCATTGTCGGTGGTGGTCGTGGACAACGGCTCCGGCGACGGCTCCCGGATGCGGGCGGCGCGCCTTCCGCAACCTGACAGTGATCGTGCTGCCGGAAAACCTTGGCTTTACAGGCGGAAACACTGCCGGCATCCGCCACGCCGAGCAGGCCGGTACGCCCTATGTCTGGCTGCTGAATAACGATGCCGTCGCCGACCCTGGTGCGCTGCAGTCCCTGGTGGCCTCCGCCGAGGCGGATCCCGTTATAGCCGTAGTGGGATCGCTGCTCTTTGAACTGGATAATCCGTCCCGGCTGCAGGAGTGGGGCGGGGGACGGTTCTCCCCGTGGTCGGGCCGTTTCCAGGCCCACACCCGCAGGCCGGAGCCCGGGCGCCTGGCCTACATCTCGGGAGCCAGCGCGCTGATGCGAATTGCGGCGATTACCGCAGTCGGCGGCTTGGACACCGCCTACTTCCTCTACGGGGAGGACGTTGACCTGTGCTACCGGCTCCGGCGGGCCGGGTGGGGCCTGGCAGTGGCCGCCGGCTCCCGGGTGCTCCACAAACAGTGGGCCAGCCCTACGCCCAGTCCCGCGCGCGACTTTTACCTGAACGCTGCGGCTGTTCGCACGCGGCGCAAGCACTACGGCGCATCCTCCGCGCGCTTCGTTGTAGGCCTCCTCAGGCGCAGCGCCAGGAGCGTGCTGAGCGACCGGTGGCGCCGCACCGGGCGATGGCTCTGGGCTCGGTGGCGGGCTGGCGTAGCGTACGCACGGGGGCGCCCTACGGTCCGGTCAGCAAGGAGCGCTTGTGAGCGTCGCCCCCGCCGAAGCGGTGGCGGGTCCGGTGCCGCCGCAGCACCGCCCTGAGGTCGTCGTCAACGCGGCCCCGCTTGAGGGCCAGGATGATTCATAATAATCGCTCCTCCGCCAGGGCCCCAGGTCGTTTGCTTTGCCAGCCCGCCTGGGGGCCTATGACAATGCGAGGCCATACCTGCTCTGGTCGAATCGGGGCCGAACGTAAAATGCGTCCACGGTGCGGCGAGGGTCACCCCACTTTTCGATTCCCATTGTTCACGCCCAATGGTCTCCGAGAAAAGTTGGTTATGCTTAGATTCGTTCAGGGGTTTCCGCTGTGCCGATCAGTGCACGGCCACCGGTTCTGCCGATGGCTGAGCCCCGACGACAGGGATTCCGCTGTGACGCCGCCCTGCCTCAGTTTGCGCCACTTCCGCTGTTTGCTCCGGTCGCAGGCGAGAGGGCTGCCCAAGCGCTTCCGGGAGAAGTCACTGGCAGCAAAAAACCAGCTACATCTTGAATCGACGGCGCCGCCGGATCATTTTCAGGGCGGGAGCCCGAACCCATGAGTGCGCAGGTACTGACCCTGCTGCTGAATTGGAACAATTGGGCGGACACTCTTCGTTGCCTGGAATGTGTGCTGGCAATGACCTATCGCAACAATTCCATCCTGGTGCTGGATAATGGTTCCTGTGATGAGTCGGTCGTGCGTCTGGCGGCCCAACTGCGGCCTCCGCACCGTCTGCTGCGCAATCCTCAAAATTACGGCTTCGCCCGCGGTTGCAACGTCGGGCTCCGATGGGCTATGAGGCAAGATGTCGAGTATGTGTGGCTGCTCAACAATGACACGTGCCCGCCCCCAGACGCGCTACAGGAGTTGGTGAACCGTGCCGAGCAGGATGCCAAAATTGGAGCGGTAGGCGGCGGATTGTGCGACATGGATTCACCGCAACGGATCCAGGAGTGGGGCGGTAGTTGGCTCGGCCTACGCACCGGACTTGCAGGTCCCAACCAGCCACCGCCGGCACGCGAGAGGTTAGATTACATTTGCGGCGGCTGTATGCTGATCCGAACGGCAGCTCTTGCGCAAGTGGGACTTTTTGACGAGGGTTATTTTTTGTACGGTGAGGACGCCGATCTGGGACTTCGGCTACGTTCCGCGGGCTGGCGGCTTGCGGTAGCGTCGGTTCGGATTCCTCACCGGCGTGGATCCAGCACCGGGCGGCTCGTACAGGATTTCTACTCTAGCGCCGCCGGCGCGCGCCTGTTGCGCACCTATTCTTCTTGTCCTGGGCTCGCGACCATTCTCGGCACGCTACGGCGTATGGTCAAGCCAGCACTGCGCGGCGAGTTCGCCCGCGTCCGTGCCGTGGCGGCGGGCGCGGTGGAAGGGTGGCGCGCTTTCGCTGAACGGCGGACATACCGGCTCCCTCAGGCGCTCGGCGGCGAGACCGGTGATCTGCCGTAGGCCGCCTTCGATCGCGGCTGCTGTAGAAGGGCGGGCAGAGTGATTCCGGGCTAAAGAGGATACCCGCGGCCGGCCGTGATCTAAACATGGCAATAGCCAAAACTTGTTCCGCGGACAAATACCGGCGAGCTAGCGGCCTCACCATCGCAGTGATCGTCGCCACGGTTGCGCTGCACGTTGCAGTCCCGAAAAGCGGGATCATGGAGGGCAAGGTTCCACTGACCATCGCTGACCTGCTCTTCGGGGTGGCACTGGCTTTAGGATTGATCGCGTTCGCCAAAGCAGCACTGCCCGATCGTAGGCTCAAGCGGTGCGCGGTCGCCGTTGTGCTGGGCTGCGCATTTTTTGCGCTAAGGATTATCGCATTCCCTCTGGTCTTCGGCCGTCCCCTCAACAGCGCCGATGTTGGATTCCTGGTCGCATTAGCGGTCTACCCACTAATCTTCCCTCTGATTGCAGCCTTCGTGCCTCCTGCGAGAGCTCCCAGTCTTTACCGGGTACTGGCGATCTCAATCGCCATTGTCCTCGCCTACGGGATGGTGCAGAAAGCCTTCGGCCCCTACAAGGTCGTGATTCGGGGTGTTACGGCGAACTGGACCGAAGCCAGGGGCGGCTCACATTTCCTTGCGGCTAAGGACAATGTGATCTCCAGCACCGGATCGCTCAAGCTGACGTCCACCTATTCCAACGGCAATCTGTTAGGCGTAAATCTCCTGCTTCTGTTGCCTTGCGGCATTGCAGCGGCCAAGCGCTGGTGGCTCAGAGTTCCCTTGCTCGCGGCTGGAGTCTGGGCCCTGCTGCTCACCGGCTCCCGGTCGGCCTGGGTGGGCGCCATGTTTATGCTCGTGATTGTTCTTATCCCGACGCCACGATCGCTGCTTCCAAAGCTGGCTGCCGCGCTCGCGCTATGGTTCGCCCTCGGGTTTTTCCTTTTCCATACATCCCTCGGCAGGGAGCGCGTCACCAGAATGAGCCCTGCGAATGTCGAAAGCTGGGGAGGGCGCCTGGAACCGGCACTAATCCTTTGGCGCGGGGCAACGCAGGGCAGCAGCATCGGCAGCGTCCTGCTCGGTCCGTACGGCCGCACGCGGCAGGCGATACGAGCGTCAGGCGGAGGCGCCTACGAGATTTTTTACGCCGCACTGTTTCAGGAGGGCGGTCTGCTTGGGCTATTGATCTGGCTAACGCCGATTTGGCTATCATTTAGGGAGTTCTGGCCGAGGCGAAAAGACCCATACATCCGCGCGGTGATGCTGGGCCTGATCGCCTGGATGTGCGCCGCAGTGGCGGACGGCGGATTCTGGCTGCCCCCAACGGCATTTATCTTCTGGTGTGTTCTTGCGCTCGGATGGTTGCGCGCGGGCGCCCTTAACCGAGAGCGCCAACCCCATCGCCTGGAGCACGCACAGCTATTGACGAGAGCAGGCGCCTCGGTTGGATAATGGGGCTACCTTGCCGCGCATTGCACTGGTCTCCGCCTTTCCACCACTTGCCTGCGGGGTCGCTGACGGCTCCGCCCGCCTCGCGGAGGCATTAGAGAGAAGAGGCGCCAACGTTATCCGGGTCAGAAGCGATCGCTGGACGCTGTCGGATTTGGGCCGCCTGCGGCGCGCGTGCGACGGTGCGGACGTGATCCACCTCCGCTACCCCACGCAGGAGTCAAGGAGCAGCTTGCTGCCACACCTGCTAGCAGTCCTGCCGCGCAAGATTCCGCTAGCCGTCACCATTTACGACATAAGCGTAATGCACGCCCTTCGAAGGTGGTCCTGTTTTGCATTCACCACCGCTTCATGGCTAATTTTTACCACCGAGGAGGAAAGGGGCGCTTGGCTGCGCATGGCACCATGGACGCGCGGCAGATCTTCAGTGATCCCCATCGGCTCAAATCTCCCGCGCCCTACGGCGATCGAAAAAAAGACGCCGGGGCTTGTCGCCTACTTCGGACTTTTTCGGCCGAGCAAGGGGCTCGACGCATTTCTTGAGGCAGCCCGCCTGTCCAGACGCGACGGTCTGCCGTTCCAGTTCGTTGCGATCGGTCGGGAGCAGGCGGAGCGCATCGGATATCTCGACTGCATTCGCAAGAGCCCCGGTGCGGAGGCAGTGGAATGGCGGGTGGACCTCGATCCTGATGCCGCCTCGGCTGCGATTGCCGAGGCTGAGTACGTCTATTTGCCATTTCCGGATGGCGTCTCGGAACGCAGGGGCTCCCTAATGGCCGCGCTCAACAGCGGCGCTATCGTGGTGACAACGCGCGGAGCCCAAACCCCGGTCGCGTTGGATCGTGTAGTGAAGTTTGCGCCGGGACCGGCGGAGGCGATCAGGCTGATCTGCGCGCTCAACAGCAACCCGACAATGCGCGAGGGTCTGCTTCGCGAAGCGACCAGTTACCTTGCTCGACAGGAATGGCCGGCCATCGCTGACGCCCACATCGAGGTTTACCAGCGCTTGCGCAGCGAATGAGGCCAGCTGAGGAGACGCGCCCGCTAGAGAGGCGGCGGCCAAACGTCACGATTAGAGAGATGGTTGTCGTACAATTCGACCTGGGAGCTGCCGTTTTCGTTAACGCTTCGGAAAGTGCCGGTTTGGACCGTGTTGCTTGAAATCTGAAAGACCGGTACGATTCCTGGGTTGCCGCCGTCGCGAACTGTCTCAATGTCAACGCCGACCGTGCCGTCAATCACATTGTCGGCAATATCAGTCAACGAAGTCGAGTTGTAATCACCCTGGGTCACAGAAATCCCGACTGTTCCGGCCGGCTCAGCTGCTGCGAATCTGACGGTGTTGTCGCTGATTTCGACATACGCAGGCAGGATGCCCGTCGGGGTCGGCATCTCGCTGGTGCCTGCGGTCTGGATCGCATCGAAAGCCACGTCGAATTGCCGGTCGAATGAAATCTGATTGCCGTGGATGACGACCCTGTTGAGATTGTTAGAGGTCGCGTCTATTGTCGTGTCGGTGAGCACATTACCCTGTATCTCCGTTGTATTTACAGCTCCGCCCGTGGTGCCCATCGAACAAGCCTGGACCGGGTCGCCGCAGCTAATCGTGTTCCCAATGATCTCGAGGGGTCCATTGTCATAAGCCGTCTGAAAAGGATTGCGTACTTCGATTATCGGCGCCCAGCCGGCATGCGACGAGTATAGGGTATTATTTATGAATTGAACGTTCTGTTCCAGCCAAAATGCAGCCAATTGGAAATTAGCCGCCCCAGTTATGTTGTTGTTTGAAAATACGATGTCATCCCCGCCCTCGGTATCAACGCCGACATCCCCTGAGCCATCCGCGACATTGCCGTCCACAACTACATTCGTGCCCATGCTGCCCCAAATACAGCCGCGCGCAACGTCATAAATACCGTTTTTTGAGATCGTTAGATCCGATATTTTCCTCGGATTCGCGGGAGCTCCATCGCCCACCCAAACGCCGATACAGTTACCCGCACATGCGTCTCCGCCCCACCATTGGATTCCGCTGCTGTAACGTTGGAGCGTGTTGCCCGAGATGTCGATGTGGCTTGAAAAATCCACTTCAATGCCGTTGGTTACCATTGCTGCAGCACCATAACCAATGTTATTGGAAATAACCACGTTGGTACTCTCGTCGGATGCATTCACGTTGGGGTACTGTGGGTTGGTCGTTTGGTCTACACCAGGTGCCGTGGAGCCAATAAAGGCTACTCCAGCGTTGAGGACGATATTGCCGGTGACGGTCACGCGGGCGCAGCCCAGGCATGCCAGAAGCGTGTCACTCTCCGGGCCGTTGGCCGCGATCGCCATAACGTCTTCCACCGTAATGTTGCTCACGCCGTTGCCGATAATCAGCGGCGTTGGGGCCCGGGGCGCCCCGTCCGCTGGAACCTCGGCCAGCAGCGGTGCCTTCCCGAGGTTTCCACGCACCGTGTCACCGTCGGCGAGTAAGATCGGCGCAGCCAGCGTGACCGGGGCGTTGATCTGAAGGGTGCAGGACGGGCAAAGAGAAACGGGCGAGCGGATCTCGCCGGCCTTGGACACCACGATTTCTCCCGATGCCCCCAGTGCTGCTGCCGCTGCGGAGATTCGCTGGCCGAGGTCACTGCCGGGAAAATTTGAAGCGTCAACCCGAGGTGTAGTTGGGTGCCCCGTTCCCGGCGCTCCGAACTGAGACGGCAAGAGCTGCGGGGCGCCACTTAGGGAAGCGCCGTACAATTGCGCTGGTGGTGGGCCACGCAGGTCGAGGAGGAAAACATCGCTGGGGAGTTCCACAATGGCTATCTCGCGACTTGAGCCGCGCCAGCAAGCTGCGATCTCCACAATACCGCCACCGCTGATATGCGCCGCCTCGACCGCCTCCTGGAGCCCGGATGTGGCCGACTGCACGAAAAGGCGGCCAGGATGGTCCAGGGTGACGTTTACGGTCGCCGAGCATGATTTCGCGCTCCCCGGTTGGCAGGTTGTCGTCTTGACCGTGACCAGTGTGGGACTTGGCTGGCCCAAGATGTTAATTATGTTCCCAGCGAACCAGGGGTCAAATAGGTGCCCGTCGCCAGCTTGCAGAAGTGGCTCGGCAATCGCAAGCACACTGTCTCCCCTAGATGCTCGGCGCCCGGCCACAGCGCTCGTCCAGTCGTAGTCGGCTGCGTGCAGAACCCCGCTACCATGCGATGGTATCTGCGGGGACTGCACCCCGATGCTGCAGCCGAAAAGAAAAACAGCAGCTGCGAGAAAGGAAGCCGGGAGGGCCTTCAGGACACAACTGGTGACCATGACATTGATTTTACCCAGAGTCCTCGTCCTCACCAAGCGACCCAAACCGCGACCCGGTTTTTTGAAAGAGAAGAGCCAGTAGTGCAGGGCCGGGCGGTCGTTGTCAGGGCCTTGTGCCCCCGAGGCGCAATCGCGGATCATGTATGCTAAGGGCCGAGTCGACGAATTGATCGTCGCAGCGAGTTGCGGTTGTCTTGTCGCCGCGCCCGAGCGGGCACCAAAGTCTAGGCCTGAAAAAGAACATGAGACCGACGAACCCCATAAGAAGGCTGGCCGAAGCCTGCGGCTTGACCTCAACCCGAGGGTTATCCCGCATTTGGCGCGAAGAACCGTTCGCCTCCCTCTACGGGTCAGTCCGCGCAGCCGCCTGGGTGGATGACCGCCGCTGCCTTGTCCTCTATGCACTCGCGCAACAGAGCGCTGCTGTGCCCGGTGCCTTTGCCGAGGTAGGCGTCTACCGTGGCGGGACGGCCCGGTTGATAGCCCTGACGCGCCCGGACCGGGCCGTCTATCTTTTTGATACGTTCTCGGGAATGCCCGCAGTGGACCCAAGGCGGGACCTTCACAGCAAGGGAGATTTCTCCGACACATCGCTGGACGCGGTGCGGCGCTTTGTCAGCGCGGGAAACGCCGTATTCCGACCGGGCTTTTTTCCGAATTCTGCGGAGGGCCTCGAGTCAGAACGCTTCGCCTTCGTCCATATCGATTGCGACATCTACCGATCTGTTCGCGCCTGCTGCGAATGGTTTTACCCCCGCCTGAGTGCGGATGGCGCGCTGGTATTTGACGACTACGGTCAGAGCAGCTGCCCGGGAGCCCGCTTCGCGGTCGACGAGTTTTTCGCCAGCAAACCAGAATGCCCAGTGCTGACCGCTAACGGGCAGGCGATTATCATGAGGCTGCCCTATTAGGCCATGCTCTTCGGTCGGCAAAGCCCAGTCCGGCGCGTCTTGAGGATCGCCGGCCGACGCGGTGGCGATAGGCGCCGTTGTCTCGCTCCCGCTGCCGGAAGTCGGCGCGCCGCCCAGCGACAGCGCGCATCAAGCTGGGGGACAAAACCGGTAACACCGCTGCCGGTGGGACGTAGGTTCGCGCCAACGTTTTTGGTTGGCCGCCCCTTGCCCCCGATTCATCATGCCCAGCTCCGAATCCTGGCCCTGACAACTAACAGAGCGTTGGGCTATGTCGCCCCTCGGTTTTTCGGCTTAGAGAGTCGAAATCTTCAGCGTGATGGCTGTGATTCCCTTACGGCCGTTCCCGATCCATGTGCCCAGAGCGCCCGTTCAGATTATGCCTGAACCACTTTTGGCTGCGTACCCGGCCCCCTGTGCGGCGGCACTGGCCCGCCGCTTCGCCTCGTTGCGGGTCGCCATTGTCCATCACTGGTTTGTGCACCAGGGGGGAGGGGAGCATTTTGTGGCGCACCTAGCCGAGCTGTTTCCACAGGCTGATTTGTTCGCCCTAACCGCTCGTCCCGAAGGCATCCCCTCCTCTCTGCGCGGCCGCCGCCTGACCACCTCATGGCTCCAGAGGGTTCCCGGCTCCCGCCGTTGGCACCGCCTGTTCCTTCCGCTGTTCCCGCTGGCTATCGAGCAATTTGACCTGTCTGGCTACGACTTAGTGATCAGCTCGGACTCCGGTCCGGCCAAAGGCGTCATCACCAGCACTAATACATGCCATATATGCTACTGTCACTCGCCGATGCGTTATCTCTGGGAGATGTACCCGGAATATCGTCGTCAGGCGCCAGGTGGAATGCTCGGTCGCGCCGCATTTGTGCTCTCCAGCCACTATGTGCGCCAATGGGATTTAGCTACCGCCGCGCGGCCGGATTTCTTCGCCACCAATAGCCAAACCAGCGCCCGCCGCATCGGTAAATTTTACCGTCGAGATGCGGAGGTCATCCACTGTCCGGTGGCTACCGGCCAGTTCAAGGCGGCGGCGCGACGCGAGCCATTCTATTTGGTCATTTCCCGGCTCGTGAGTTACAAGCGTGTCGACCTAGCTATTGCTGCGTGCAACCAACTTGGGCGGGAGTTGGTGGTCATAGGCGATGGCGAGGACGCCACCAAGCTGCGCCGCGCGGCGGGGCCTACAGTCCGTTTCCTCGGCCGCGCCTCCGACACCACCGTCCGCGATCATTATGCCCGGTGCCGGGCGCTGCTGTTCGCCGGCGAGGAGGACCAGGGCTTGACGCCAATTGAAGCCCAGGCCAGCGGTGCCCCGGTTATCGCCCTCGGGCGCGGCGGTGCGCTCGAAACCGTGCGCGGCTGGTGGCCCGAACAGCCCTGGGACCCTGAGGCAACGGGTGTTTTCTTTGTTGCGCAGAACGTGGAAAGCCTCTGTGCCGCTATCCGGAACTTTGAGTCCAAAGAATCGGCGTTTTCCCCTTTGGCTTTGCGCCATCAAGCGGAACGGTTCGACGTGCGCGAGTTCTACCCTGCTATGGCCACCTTCATCGCCAAGTGCTGGGAGACCTGGCGTAGCGAGATGGGGTCCGGCGCGACCGTTCTGGCCGGCGCCGAAGCGGGCGAAGGCAGCTGATGGTGCGATCTCGAAGCCGGCCGCCCGCCGCGCACGCCTCGCGGGTCCCGGGCCCCGACCAGGCTCTCCCACCGCCACAACAGGTGTACGTCTATGCCCAGTTAGGACACTGGCGCCGGCCGCCCGGGCTCTGGCTGCGCAAGCGCCCATCGCAACAGGCGCTCCCTCCGGCCTGCCGCTCGTGCGAAAACCGGCCCCGGACCCCGATTGCTTGGCATTCCCGCGGACACCGCGTCGCACCGTCTGCAGTCCGTTTGACGCGCCTCCTCCAGCGAGAGGATCTCGCAGCCAATGCACCCGCTCAGACCCTTTTCTTTACCGTCCACGATCCGTAATGCCTTGTGACAGGCTCGCAGAGCGGCTTTGGTGCCAACCGCCTCGACTGTTTCAATCGCTAGCCGGACGGCACGCTCCAATTCGGGTGCGGCGCTGATGAGGCGTGCGTGCCGGCGTGAGCCCGTGGTGATTTCCGCCACAACGCATCCCGGTTCGTGGCCCGATGCAGTGCAGCGCGCAATCACGAAGGCCGAGTTCGCGGCATTAAATACCACCCAGGGCTCCGTAGCCACCAAGTCACTCCAAGACACCACGCACGCCATGAGCGAAGTCTGGCGCGAATGGTACCCGCGGAAAAGACCCCGCAGGATGGTACTATTCCGAATGGTTTTCCACCGGCGTGCACGGATTTTTGTGCATAACCTGTCGAAAGCCGTGCGAAACCCACATCCGGCTGTGCAAAAGCCCCCTTTTCGGATATTTTGCGGATTGGCGCGTGCGGCAACTTTAGCCGCTTTCTACTTTCCCTCGGACCAGGCGCGGCTCACCTTATCCGCAACAACCCCGTCGACTGCGGCGCGACCGGCAGGCCGCGCTGACCTCGGCCAACGATGGCCTCAAGCTCGACGGCATCAGCATCTGGGGCGCCGCGAGCGCTGGCTGCCCCAGGCGCTAAAGCGGCGGCTGACCTGTTTCGGCATCTACGATTCGGCGCGGGAGGCCAAACCGTGAACATTCATTGTGAAGCCCGCCATCTCGGCGGCGGGGTGACCGTACTGCGGCCGGAAGTTTTCCGCGACGACCGCGGTTTTTTCATGGAGAGCTACCGCCGGGACCAATTTGAACAACTCGGCCTGCCCACCCAGTTCGATCAGGATAGCCATTCCCGCTCCCGCCGCGGCGTGCTCCGTGGCCTCCACTTCCAGTGGGATCCACCCATGGGCAAACTCATGCGGGTGACGCTCGGGGCAGCCTATTTGGTGGCCGTGGACATCCGACCGGACTCGCCGACGCTGGGCCAGTGGTTCGGTATCGAGGCCTCCGCAGAGAATGCCCGTCAGGTCTGGGCTCCGACCGGATTCGCTCGGGGCTTCTGCGTGCTCAGCGAATGGGCAGAGGTGCAGTATAAATGCACAGGGATTTATAACTCTGCGGCGGAGTCGGGCATTTGCTGGAATGATCCCGCCGTGGGCGTTCGCTGGCCGGCGGCCGACCCGATCGTGTCGGCCAAGGATGCGCAGGCACAATCGTTGGCGGAATGGCTGGCGCGCCCCGAGGCCGCCCATTTCCTGATTCACCCGGAGAATCCGAAATGAAACTGTTGATCGCGGGTGGCGCCGGATACATCGGCTCCGTACTCATCCCTAAATTATTGGACCGCGGCTATGAGATTGACGTCGTGGACCTGTTTTGGTTCGGCAACCAACTGCCGTCTGGTCCGAAGATCGTGCATAAGGACACTTTCGACCTGCAAATCGACGATCTGCGGGGTTACGACCAGGTGCTCTTTTTGGCGGGCCTCTCCAATGATCCCATGGCCGAGTTTTCGCCCAGCAAAAACTTCATTTTCAACGCCGCTGCGCCCGCGTACCTGGCCTACATCGCTAAACAGGCCGGGGTGAAGCGTTATGTTTACGCCTCCTCCTGCTCGGTCTACGGCTACACCCAGGGCGTCCTGTACGATGAAGACCAGCCGGCCGTCTGCGGCTATCCCTATGGCATCTCCAAGCTCCAGGGCGAGCAGGCCGTGCTCCAGTTGCGAACCGACGAATTTTCGGTGATCTCCCTGCGCAAGGGCACGGTCAGCGGCTATAGCCCCCGGATGCGCTTCGACCTGATCATCAATGCCATGTTCCGCAGCGCGATGCGCGACGGCGTGATCACCGTCAATAACCCGGCGATTTGGCGGCCGATCCTCGGCATTCAGGACGCCGCCAGCGCCTACATCCGCGCCATCGAGGCCGCGCCGGAGGTCTCAGGCATCTTCAACATCGCTTCCGGCAACTTCACCGTGGGCGAGGTCGGCGACCGCGTGCGCGAGGTGTTGGAACGGGACCTCGGGCGCAAGATTGGGCTCAACATTAAGCATATTCAGGATTTCCGCAATTATCAGGTAAGCATTGACCGCGCCCGCGCGGTGCTCAGCTTCCATCCCCGCGCCTCCCTCGGCGCGATCGTCGAGGACCTGCTGGCGCATCGGGGCGAAATCGGCGATTGGGATGATCCCAACTACTTCAACATTCAGGTGCTCCGCCGCCAGGAACAGCCGCAGGCGGCGGCCGCGGGCCGCTAGCCATGCGCATTCTCTTGATCGGCGCCCAGGGCCAGTTGGGCCGCGACCTGTTCGCCACCGCCCAGGCGGCCGGCCATGAGGTGGTCCCCCACAGCCACGCCCAACTGGATATCCGAGATGCCGCCGCGGTGGAATCCCAAATCGCCGGCCTCGGCCCCGACGCGGTCATCTCTACCGCCGCCTTTCACCAGGTCGAGCTCTGCGAACGCCAGCCCGAGGAGGCCTTCGCCACCAATGCCTTCGGTGTATTGAACCTGGCCCGCGCCTGCCAGCGCCACGGCGCCGCGCTGATGCACTTCAGCACCGATTACGTCTTTGATGGCCAGCAGCGCACCCCTTACTTCGAATCCGACCGACCCCGCCCGCTCAACGCCTATGGCATGTCCAAGCTGGCGGGCGAATACCTGTTGGCCGCCAACTGCGAGCGCCACTTCATCGTGCGCACCACGGGGCTGTACGGCTTGGCGGGAAGCGCCGGCAAGGGCGGCAACTTCGTCGAAACCATGCTCAAAAAAGCCGCCGCCGGCGAGGCCATTCGGGTTGTTCAGGATCAAGTCCTCACCCCGACCTACACGGTGGACCTGGCGCACAGGGTGGTGGAGTTGCTCGTGATCCAGCGCTTCGGCTTGTATCATATGACCAACGAGGGCCAGTGCTCCTGGCACGAGTTCACCGCCAAGATCTTCGCCCTTGCTGGGCTCCGCCCCGATCTGCAGCCCGTGGATTCCGCGACCTTCGCCAGCCCTGTGCGCCGCCCCGCCTTCTCCGTCTTGGCCAAGGGCGGACTGCGCGCCGTCGGGCTGGCGCCGATGCCGCCGTGGCAAGATGCCCTGGAGCGCTATCTGCGCGGCAGGGCCGCACCCGCTCGGCAATAGAGCCACCGGTGTCGTCATGCGCCCTTTAGCCATCGACAACTGGCTGATGCCCCCCAAGTTGCAGCGCTTCCGGCACCTGCGCCGGTCGCGTTTTCGCCTGCTGGACGTCGGCTGCGGCAATCACTCCCCCGCGCTTGCGAAGCGCTGGTTTCCAGCGTGCGAATACCATGGCCTCGATCGCGAACAATATAACAATGGCGAGCAAGACTACCGGCTGATGAACTGCTTCTACCAGGCGGACCTCGCGGCCTCCGACCTAGCGGGGATCCCGGATGGCTATTTTGACGTCATTGTCTTCGCCCACGTCATTGAGCACCTGCCTAACGGTATTGCGGTGTTGGAACGGATCATCGCCAAGCTCGCGCCGGGCGGTGAGATCTACATCGAGTTCCCCTCGGTCCGATCCCTGGCGCTTCCCAGCGCCCCCGGCTCGCTCAACTTTTGCGATGACAAGACGCACCTCCGGCTCTACACGGTGCCGGAAATCTGCAATGCGCTACTGGCCGCCGGCGTGACGGTCCGGCGCGCGGGCCGGCGCCGCCACTGGCCGAAGCTGCTGCTGACCCCGATCACGGCCACGGCGTCCTGGCTGCGGTACGGCGCGGTGCAGGGCGGGCCGTTGTGGGATCTTTGCGGGTTTGCGGACTACGTTTGGGCCGCGAAGCCGGCTTCTCGCGGCTCCGCCAACCCGGGAGGTGTAGCATCGCGGGATCCCGCCGCTCCGCAGCGCCAGCTATGAGGCAGCGGCGTAGCCGAATATGATCATCACCCGAACCCCCTTCCGCATCTCCTTCTTCGGCGGCGGCACCGACTATCCGGTTTGGTACCGCGACCATGGCGGCGCCGTGCTGGGCGCGGCCATTGACAAGTACTGCTATATCAGCTGCCGCTACCTGCCGCCGTTCTTCGCTCATCACAGCCGCGCGATCTATTCCAAGATCGAAAACGTTGCCCGCAACGAGGACTTCGAGCATCCCGCGGTCCGCGCCTGCCTTACCCACCTCGGCGTTGCCGACGGCGTCGAGATTCACCACGATGCCGATTTGCCCGCCCGCACCGGCCTCGGCACCAGTTCCTCGTTCACAGTTGGGTTGCTCCATGCCCTGCACGCCCTGCGCGGCGAACTGCGCGACCGCTCGGAACTGGCCGCGGAGGCCATCCATGTCGAGCAGGTGCTGCTGCGGGAAAACGTGGGCGCGCAAGATCAGGCCTTCGCCGCCCACGGGGGCTTCAACCTCATCCGCTTCGCCCCGGACGGCGCGGTCAGCGTGCAGCCCGTCGTGACCGCCGCCGAGCGATTGGAGCAGTTGCAGCGGCACTTCATGCTGTTCTTCACCGGCTTTACGCGCATCGCCTCTGAAATCGCCAGCCAGCAGATTGCCAACACGCCGAAGCGCCAGGAGGAATTGGCCGCTATGCAGGAGTTGGTGGACGCCGCGGCGCGCGCGCTCAGCGACGGCGCCCGCCCGGTGGCCGAGTTCGGCGCCCTGCTGGACCAGACCTGGCAGTTGAAGCGCCGCCTGGCGGACAACATCAGCAACGCCGGCCTCGATGCGATCTATGACACCGCGCGCCGGGCTGGGGCGTTGGGGGGCAAGCTGTTGGGCGCCGGCGGCGGGGGCTTCATGCTGTTGTTCGTGCCGCCCGAATGCCAGGCTGCCGTCCGCCAGGCGCTCGATTCGCTGCTGCTGGTCCCCTTCCGCTTTTCCGCCGCCGGCAGCGAATTAATCCATTACGAACGCCGAGCGCCCTTCGCTGCCGACCTGGCGCGCGATCGTCGGCGCGTCTATGCCCACCACGCCTGAAGCCGCGATTCTTTGCGGGGGTTTCGGCACCCGCCTGGCGGGGCTCCAGTTCGGCCTGCCCAAGCCGATGCTTCCGGTCGGCGGCCAGCCGCTTTTGGCCGGCCTGGTCGCCGCCTTGGCGCGCCAGGGGGTCGCGCGCATCGTGCTCTGCACCGGCCAGGGCCGGGAACCGATTCGCGCCTTCTTCGCCGCCCGGGACTGCGGCGCCGAAGTTCTGTTCTCCGAAGAGACCGAGCCGCTGGGCACCGCCGGCGCGCTGCGGCTGGCCTTGCCGCTGCTCCGCACCGATCCGCTTCTGGCGCTGAACGGCGACAGTTGGGCGCCGTTTGATCTCTCGGCCTTGGTCGCCCGACAGACGGAAACCAGCGCCGATATTGCCCTCGTGGCGGCCCGCGCCGATGATCGGGGCGACGCCGGTTCCTTGCTGCTGGACGAGCGTGGCCGCGTGCGCGCCTTCGCCGAAAAGCGAACCGTCCCGAGCGCGCGGCTGCACAGCGCCGGCATCTATCTGATGCGGCGCCGGGTGATTGAGGCCATTCCCGCTGGCCGGGCCGTCTCGCTCGAGCGCGAGATTTTGCCTCTCTACCTCGATGGCCGCATGGCTGCCCTGACGGTGAGCGGTCCTGTGGTGGACATCGGCACCCCCGAGCGGCTGGCCGAGGCGCAAGCCGCCGCCGCGCAGGGCCGGGGCCCGTTTCCGCGGGAGGGATAATAGGGCTGTCCATGCGCATCCTCGTCACCGGCGGCGCTGGCTTCATTGGCGCGAATTTCGTCCGCTATCTGTTGGCGCAGCGCTCCGGCTGCGGCATCGTCAACCTAGACGCGCTGACCTACGCTGGCAATCTGGAGAACCTGGCCGATCTGGAATCGTCGCGGCGCCACCGTTTTGTTCACGGCGACATTCGCGACCGCGTGCTGCTGGATGAGCTGCTGCCCGGCCTCGACGCCGTGGTCCATTTCGCCGCCGAATCGCATGTGGACCGCAGCATCCTGGATGCCACGGCCTTCATCCGCAGCAACGTGGAGGGCACGCAGACCCTCCTCGACGCGGCCCGCCACGCGCAGACGCCCCGCTTCTTGTTCGTCAGCACCGACGAAGTCTACGGTTCGCTGGGCGCCGCCGGCCGCTTCACCGAAACCAGTCCCGTCGCGCCCACTTCCCCCTACGCCGCCTCCAAGGCCGCCGCCGAACTGTTGGTACGCGCCGCCTTTCACACGCATCGCCAGCCGGTCGTCACCACCCGCGCTAGCAACAACTATGGCCCCTATCAGTTTCCGGAGAAGTTCATCCCGCTCGTCATCACGCATGCCCTGAACGCAGAGCCGATTCCGGTCTACGGCGAAGGCCGGAACGTCCGCAATTGGATTCACGTCCAAGACCATTGCGCCGGCATTCTGGCCGCGCTGGAGCACGGCCAGCCCGGCGCGGTGTACAACCTGGGCGGCGACGATGAGTTGGACAATCTCTCCCTGGTCCGCCACCTGCTCCAGTTGACTGGCGGCGCCGAATCGTTGATCCGCTTCGTTGCCGACCGCCCGGGGCACGATTTCCGTTATTCTCTCGATTCCACGCGCGCGCGCGCCGAACTCGGCTGGCGGCCGGAGGTGGCGCTGGAGGAGGGCCTGCGTCAAACCGTCGCCTGGTACCGGCAGCACGCCGAGTGGCTTGCCCACGTCCGCGACGGCAGCTTCCGGACCTACTATCAAACCCAGTACGCCGCCCGCCTGGCCCACGCCTCCGACGCCCCGCGAGGAGCGGGAAACGCGCCCCCGCGGCTGGAGCATCGCCAGCCGTGAGCCCAAACCTAAAGGGCGTGATCCTGGCCGGCGGCTTGGGCACGCGGCTGCTGCCGCTGACCAAGATCACCAACAAACACCTGCTGCCGGTTTACGACCGGCCGATGATTTATTACCCCATCGAGATTCTGGTTCGCGCCGGCGTCGGAGAGGTGCTGCTGGTCACCGGCGGCCACAACGCCGGCGACTTCCTCCGGCTGCTGGAAAACGGCGAGGAGCTGAACTGCTCGCTGCGTTACGCCTACCAGCGCGGAGAGGGCGGCATCGCCGCCGCCTTGGCCCTGGCCCGCGACTTCGCCGCCGGTTCGCCCCTCTGCGTCGTCCTCGGCGATAACCTGATTGAGCGTGATATCCGCGCCGCCAAGGAGGCCTTCCTGGCCCAGCCGCGCGGCGCCCGCCTGCTGCTGAAGGAGGTACCCGACGCCGCGCGCTTCGGCGTCGCCGTGCTGGACGCCGCCGGGACGCGCATCGCCCGCATCGAGGAGAAGCCCGCCCGCCCCGGCTCCAACTTGGCCGTGACCGGCATCTATTTTTACGACGAAACGATCTTCGACAAGATCGCCTGCTGCCGCCCCTCGGCCCGCGAGGAACTGGAGATCACCGACGTCAATAACCTCTACATCGCCGAGGGCACGCTCGAGTTCTCGCGCCTGGAGGGTTGGTGGACCGACGCCGGCACTTTTGAGAGCCTGCTCCACGCCCAGAACCTCGTGGCCCAGCGCGCCGCCTGTGCCGCCAGTCGCTAGCCGCCGGTTCCAAAGTGTGCGCTGGCCGCGGATGCGCCTTCCGCGCCGTCGCCGGGGAGGGAACAGGCCTGTCACCTAGGGCGGCCGTGTCGGCTGCCCGGCAGCGTCCGGCCAGATCAGGCTGGGGGCTTTTTTGCCCGGGACCCGCGCCGAGTCCCGCCTTACTGTCCCACCGCCACCGGCGCCGCCGCCCTCACCTGCGCGATGATCGCGGCGGCATCAATCTTGTAGGCGTGCAGCAGTTCTTCCGCCGTGCCGCTGTGCGGCGTGTGCTCAATGCCCAGCCGCAGCACCCGCACGCCTTGCCCCTCGACCGCCTCCGCCACCGCGTCGCCGATCCCGCCCGCCAGATAGTGATCCTCGACCGTCAAGATCGTGTTGGCGGTCGCCTTCGCACAGGCCAGCAGGGTCGCTCCGTCCACCGGCCGCACGCTGAACAAATCCACCACGCGGATGGCGATCCCTTCTTTCTTCAGCTCGTCGCAGGCCTTCAGCGCCTCCGGCAGGGTAACCCCCGCCGCCACCACGGTGAGCACGTCTTGGCCGCTCTGCCGCAGCACCTTGGCCTGCCCCGCGGCGAACATCTCGTCGGCGCCGTAGAAGAGCGGGCTCTTCGGCCGCCCGGTGCGGATGTAGACCAGCCCCGGGTGCGCCGCTGCCAGCTCCACCGCCCGCCAGGTCGCCACCGGATCGCTCGGATACAGAACCAGCGACTCGGGCATCGCCCGGAACAGGGCCAGGTCCTCCAGGCCCATCTGCGAGGAGCCATCCTCGCCGATCGAGACCCCGGCGTGCGTGCCCACCACCTTGAGGTTGGACTTGGCTAGCGCCGCCAGTCGCATAAAGTCCGCGGCCCGGGTCAAGAAGCAGGCGAAGGTGGAGAGGAAGGGGATCTTGCCCACCGCCGCCATGCCCATGCCCATGCCGGTCATGTTCTGCTCGGCGATGTAGCCTTCGAAAAACCGGTTGGGCGCGATCTGCTGGAAATCCTCGGTGAAGGTCGAGTTCTTCACGTCCCCGTCCAGCGCCACCACCCGGCTGTCCAACTTGCCCAACGCCGCCAGCGCCAGCCCGAAGGCCTCGCGCGTCGCCAGCGGCTTGTCGAACGTCGGCGCCGGCAGGGTTATCGGTGTTGCGACCGCCGCCGCTCGCCCCGCCCCGGGCGCCGCGGGCA
>JBOGKW010000030.1:0-25493 GCA_050746205.1 Terriglobales bacterium
ATCCGGCGCAGAGCCAAATTGAACTGATTGGTCTTGTTCAACAGCTGCGCCGCCCTCGGGAGGGAGAGGTCATTGAGCGGCGAGGCCTGGAGGCGCAGGCCGAGCGACGAGAGCCAGCCCTCGATGCCGCCGCCGCCGTTGCCTTTGGCGGCGGCGCGGCGGCTGCGCTCCGCCTGATAGGATTCAGTGCGCCCGGCGTCCTCGGCTCCAAGATTAACGGTCTCGAAACAATCCAGGGTTGCAATCAGCGGGGCGATTGCTGCCGGAGAGGGTGGAACCTCCGGCACCAATACCTCCGGGAGGAGCGCCCGCACCTGGTCCCGCTCCTCCGGACTGTCGTCCAGAAACACGAAGGAGTCCAGGCCCAGATTCAGCTCCGCGGCGAGCGAGCGGACGTTGTCGGCCTTCTGGTTCCAGTTGATGCGCCAGGCGACGAGGTCGCGGCGGCGGAGTACCATGCCGGGGTGGTCGTCAATGGCCGAGAGGGCGAGTTTTTCGTCGTTCTTGGAGCAGATCGCCAGCAGAACCCCCCGGGCCCGGAGGGCCTTGAGTGCCTCCTGGGCCGACCGGAAGCACTCGCCCACTGGGTCCGGCGCTCCGAGGCGGATTCCGCCGACACCCTCGTCGCCGAGAATGCCGCCCCACAGCGTGTTGTCGAGGTCACAGACCACGACCTTCCGGGCTCGCCCAAGAGATCCCCGGAGAACGGCGCGGATCTCCGCCGCCGCTTTCTGAAGCATCGCGGGCGTGTACAGGACTTTGGCGACCGCATACATGCGGGGGTCGTGCGAAGGCCGCGATAGGCTTGCCTGCCAGTGGGCCGCGTCCAGCATCAGGATCTTTCGCTCATCCGACCACGCCTCCGCCAGCGCCAAATTGGCACGTGCCAGAAGTCTCGCGATCCCGTTCGGCCGCCATGTCATTGACTGAACCCAGCGCTCGTGGGCTGGCAGGATCCAGCTCGGGACGACGGCTAGGCGGACCCGCTCCGCCGCCCGGGAAACGGCAACGGCGAACTCTTGGGCCTCACCGACAACCCTCTCGGCCTCGACCCCCTCGAACCTAAGGGCGGCGCGGAAGCTGGGGAGGGTCAGTTCTGGTGCGGTCCACACGGCGAGGTAATCGGGCTTCCATTCCCAGACGGGATGCGCGGGATTCATAAGGATCTGGAACACCTGCCCGTATGGAGCGGCTGTGACCTCCAGGGGCGGGTCTTCTGGGGACTCCTGTAACGCGCGTACCAGCGGGTCTAGCGTTGTGTCGCCGAGAAGCAGGAGGCGGCGGGGCATCGGCTGTTGCTCCTTTGTGCTCATTGCTTCACCCGGCCGTAGATGGTGATTCCCTTTCGGGCGGCTTCGATTAAGCGCCGCGTGACGGTGCCGGCGTCGGTCACGAGGAACATCGGTATCCCGTGAAAGCGCCATTCCCGGAGCTCATGCCTCGACAAAAGCGACGACAGCAGCGTCAAGTCGAGGTGTTGACGCGGGTTGGCCGCGCCCAAGCGAAATGGCAGGCGGTCCCCGGTTCGGCCCACGAGAGTGACCTCCACCGTCCCACCGGGGCGGTGGACGGCGGGGAAGTCGTCGCCCATCTCCGCGGCGGCCGTGTGGGCGTGCGTGAGGCAGCGGAAATACTCGACGCCGAGGCCCAAGATGACCGTCCGATGGCGAGTCATGAAGCCAAACGGCGTGCCCGGCCCCATGCCGTTGGTCGCGAATTGGTGATTTTCCGTCATCTGGGCCGCGTCCGGACCCTGGGCCGAGATGCTGCATGTCGGGTGCAGGCTGCGCTCGACGCCGGGGGAGCGACGGAAGACCTCCGAGATTATGCCGGCTTCGGAGGGCGTGCGCCGAACGTCGAACGGGTGAGAGGCAAAGTAGCCGCCAACGTCTTGGGTGGGCCCGCCCATCACGAAGGCGGGCATCGCGACCGTGCGCTCCGGCCCGGCAATTTCGCGTAGCGCACCGACCACGTCCTGGGGCGTTCCCTTGAACATCGGGAGCATCTGGTCGAAGGCCGAGTGCACCATGAGGATCTCAAAATCCGCCGGCAGCATTGGGCGGAGGTGCGCCACCAAATCCGCCCGGTCGAACGCCCCATGAACGATCTTCAGCGCCGGCGCGGCGCGCTTCCGCACCGCCGCTTGAAGCGCCTTCAGGCGAATTCGCTGCTGTTGGCTCAGGCCCGCCCGCAGCAGCTTCCGCACCGTCGCGCGTGCCTGGACTCGGCCTCGGCCCGTCTCAACCATCTGCGTCATCAATCTGGGCTCGCGTGCACCGGGTACGAAGCTCAGAACGCCGCGCCGGCCGCGCGGGTTGTGGCACCTCCCACCTCAATGAGCGACGGCGTTACGCCGCGCGCGAGGTGGGATTCGACGGCCGCCACGGTTTCGGCGATCTGGTCCCCACGGAGCTGCGGGAACATGGGCAGGGAAAGGATGCGCGTTGCCGCCTGCTCGGTGCGGGGCAGATCGCCCCGCTGGTATCCCAGACCGGCATAGGCGCGCTGCAGGTGCAGCGGCACCGGATAGTGCAGTCCGGTGGCGATGCCGGCCGTCCCCAGCGCCGCTTGCAGTTGGTCCCGCCCCTCGACCCGCACCACGTAGAGATGAAACACCGGCCGGCTCCAGGCGGGAACGTGCGGCGGCATCACCGCCGGCGCCAGCGGCCGCAGCAGTTCCGTGTAGCGCGCCGCATGCTGCCGCCGCGCCTCGTTCCAGCCCCCCAGCCGCCGCAGCTTGGCCTGCAGATAGCCGGCCTGCAGCGCGTCCAGCCGCCCGTTGTAGCCCTCAATGTCGTGGTGATACTTCTTGGCCTGCCCGTGGTCGCGGAGCATGCGCACCCGCAGCGCCAACTCCTCGTCATCCGTGGTGACCGCGCCGGCTTCGCCGCAGGCGCCCAGATTTTTGCCGGGGTAAAAGCTGAAGGCGGCCAGCCGCCCCATCGAGCCCGCCTTGAGCCAGCCCCCCTCGCGTTGGGAGAAATACTCCGCGCCGTGCGCCTGGCAGGCATCCTCAATCACCGCCAAGTTGTACTCCTCGGCCAGTTCCAGAATCGGGTCCATGTCCGCGCATTGCCCGAACAGGTGCACCGGCACGATGGCCGTCACCGGCCGATTGGTGCGCCGGTGCGTGGTCCGCCGCAGGCGGTGGTCCAGCACGCATTCCCGGCGCAGGAAATTCCCCAGCCACTCCGGGTCCAGGGTAAAGGTGCGCGGGTCAATGTCCACGAACAGCGGCCGGGCCCCCGCTTGGGTGATGGCCTCGGCCGTGGCGATGAACGTATTGGCCACGGTGATCACCGCCTCGCCCGGCCCGACGCCGGCGGCCAGCAGGGCGAAGCGCAGCGCGTCGGTGCCACTGTTGACCGCCACCGCCTGGCCCGCGCCGGAGAAAGCGGCGAAGTCCCGCTCGAAGTCCTCGACCATCGGACCGCCAATGAAGCTCGCCCCGCGCAAGACCGCACGGGTGATGGCGATCAACTCCTCCTCCATCTCCAGGTGGGGAGCCACCAAATCCACAAAAGGTATCCGCGTCACGCCCATGCTCGTTCTCCTTGAACTTAGGTCCGCATCTCCGGCCCTACCGCGCCGCTGCCGCCGCCTCCAGGTACCGCAAAATCTTGGCGGGGTTCCCGGCCACAATGGCCCGCGCCGGCACGTCCCGCGTCACCACGCTGCCCGCCCCCACGATCGCGCCCTCGCCAATGGTGACGTGGGCCAGGATGGTGGCTCCGGAGCCGATCGAGGCCCCGGCCTTAACGACCGTCTTCTCCACCTGCCAGTCCGCCTCGGTCTGCAGGCTGCCGTCGGCGTTCGCCGCCCGCGGGTAGGTGTCGTTGATGAAGGCCACGCCGTGGCCCACGAACACCCCATCCTCGAGGGTCACGCCCTCGCAGATGAAGCTGTGACTGCTGATCTTGCAGTTGGCCCCGATCACCGCGTTCTTCTGCACCTCGACGAACGTCCCAATCTTGCTGTTGGCCCCGATGGCGCAGCCGTACAGGTTCACGAACTTCGCCAGCTTGACCCCGGCGCCCAGCCGCACATCCGGCGCGACGCACACTAATGGATCCTCCATCCCGCCTCCCCCGATGCCGCCCACCTACAGCTCGACCAGGTGGCCCCGCTGCCGCAGCGACTGGTCCGCCGCCTCCAGCATGCGCACCACCTCCAGCCCCGCCTCGCCGCCGTTGTGCGGCGCCTCGTCCCGCTCCAGGCAGTCGAGGAAGTAATTCAGCTCGGTGGTGAGCGCCTCTCCCGGTTCCACCCGCGGCGCCCACATGTCCCCGGAGCGGTAGCTGACCAGCAGGTCGTAAATCCCCTCCCGGTTACCGACGTCCACGCCCTTGTCGTAGACCTTCACCTTTTCGTCGGCCTCCAGATCGTTCCACACCACCATCTTCTTTTCCCCGCCGATCAGCGTGGTCCGCACCTTCACCGGCGAGAGCCAGTTGACGTTGATGTGCGCGATCACGTTCTCCGGGTAATAGGCGGTCAGGTAGGCCACGTCGGCGTGGCCGTTCAAGTGCCGCTCCCCGGTCGCCACCACCGCTTGCGGCCGGGCGCCGATCAGGTTCGCCATGATCGAAAGGTCGTGCGGCGCCAGGTCCCAGAGCACGTTCACGTCATGCTGGAACAGCCCCAGGTTCACCCGCGTCGAGTCGTAGTAGAACAGCCGCCCCAGCGTGCCGTCCCGCATCAGCTCTTGGATCTTGCGCACCGCGCCGGTGAACAGGAAGGTGTGGTCCACCATGATCCGCAGCCGCTTCCGCGCCGCCAGCTCGATCAGCCGCTCCCCCTGCGCCACGGTGGAGGTGAACGGCTTCTCGACGAAGACATGCTTGCCAGCCTCGAGCGCCGCCTGCGTCAGCTCAAAGTGCGTCCACACCGGCGTGATCACCGCCACCACGTCCACCTCCGGCAGCGCCATCAGCTCCGCCGGGTCGGCCAGCAGCCGCACGCCAGGGTTCTCCTGGGCCGCGCGCCGTCGCGCCTTCTCGCTGCCGTCGCAGATGGCCACCACCCGCGAACGGTCGAGCTTCTGCAAATTGCGGACGACGTTCGGTCCCCAATAGCCGTAACCGATGATGCCAAATCCCACCATTACAGCGCCTCGCTCCGACCCCCGCTAACGCACGCTTGCGCCGTGCCGCGCTGACCTTGAACCGCTTCCAGCCGCGGTGCTCCCGCCGCCGCCTCCGCCGCCTTGCCCATGGGCACGTATTGAATCCCATGCCCGGGCAGATCCTCGGCGGTGAGGGCATTGCGGCCGTCAAAGACCAGGGGCCGGGCCATCGTGGCCGCCACGCGGGCCCAGTCCAACCGCCGGAACTCGCCCCACTCGGTCAGCAGCAGCGCCGCTTCGGCGTCCTCCGCCGCCTGATAGGCGTCGGCGTGGCAGTGAATCTCCGGCAGTTCCCGCTTCGCCTTCTCCATCGCCTGTGGATCGTAGGCGTGAATCTCCGCGCCTTCGGCCAGCAGTTGGCGGACGATCGCCATGGCCGGGGCGAAGCGAATGTCATCGGTCTCCGGCTTGAAGGCCAGGCCCCAGACGGCGATCCGCTTGCCCCCCAGCGTCCATAGTTCGTTCCGCACCTTGGAGACGAACCGCTCCACGCGGGCCAGGTTGATCGCCTCCACCTGCTTCAGCAGCGAAAAATCGCAGCCGAAGGACTCGGCGATGTGCACCAGCGCTTGTAGATCCTTGGGGAAGCAGAAGCCGCCGAAGCCGATCCCGGGCCGCAAAAAGGCGCGCCCGATGCGCCGGTCGGCGCCCAGTCCCTCGACGACGCTGTCCACGTCGGCGCCGGCCGCCTCGCAGAGGTCGGAGATCATGTTGATGAACGAGATCTTCATCGCCAGAAAGGAGTTCGACGCGTGCTTGATCAACTCCGCGCTATTGGTGTCGGTCACCATCAGCGCCGCCGGCGCGCTCGGCGGGCAACTGGCGTGCACGGGGCAGGCGAACCGCCGCTCCAGCACCGGGCGGTAGATCTCCTCCATCAAGCGCCGCGCCCGGTCCGACTCCGCGCCGACCACGATCCGGTCCGGGTGGAAGAAGTCCGCGACCGCCGAACCCTCGCGCAGGAACTCCGGGTTCGAAACCACGTCGTATTCCAGCCCGCTGGAGCCGTAGATGCCGAGGTGCCGGCGCAGCCGCTCCCCGGTCTGTACCGGGACGGTGCTCTTTTCCACGATCAGCCGGTAGCCCTGGGCATGGCGGGCGATCTCGCGGGCGACGGACTCGATCGCGGATAAATCCGCCCCGCCGTTGGTCATGGCCGGCGTCCCGACGCAGATCATGAAGGCGGCGCCGCGGGCGATGGCCGCGGCCGGGGCGGCAAAGCGCAGGCGCCCCGCCGCCACCGCTCCCGCCACCACATCGCCCAGGTGCGGCTCGTAAAACGGCATGCGGCCGCCGCGCAACAACTCCAGCCGGGCCGCGTCAATGTCGGCGCAGACCACGTCATGCCCGATGTGCGCCAGGCACGCCGCCGTGGTCAGCCCCACGTACCCCGCTCCAATGACGCTGATTTCCATCGCCTCTCGCCTCTCCTACCGCCGCCCGCCTAATACGCTCCGCTGCCGAACATCACCGCCCGCGGCGTGCGCAGCAGGATCTTCAGATCCAGCCATAGCGACCAGCCGCGCACGTAGCGCAGATCCAGCCGCACCATCTCGTCAAAGGCGGTGCGGCTCCGCCCCTCGACCTGCCACAGCCCGGTGATGCCGGGCTTGGCCTCGAAGATCCGCCGCCGGTGCCAGACGCGATAGCTGGCCGCCTCATAGGGAATCGGCGGCCGCGGCCCCACCAGCGACATGTCTCCCCGCAGCACGTTCCAAAACTGCGGCAACTCGTCCAGGCTGGTCTGGCGCAGCCACCGTCCCACCCGCGTCACCCGCGGGTCGTTCTGAATCTTGAACACCTTCGGTCCCGCCTGGCGATCGTCCGGCGCCTGGCCGGCGATGAACTGCTTGACGAACTCCTCATGCACGCGGGAGTCGCTGGCGACGCGCATGGAGCGGAACTTGAACAGCGTGAAGGCGGAGCCAAACCGCCCCAGCCGCTGCTGCCGGTAGAGCACCGGCCCTGGCGAGGTCAGCTTGACCGCCAGCGCCGCCAGCGCGCAGACCGGCGCCAGCAGCGCCAGCGCCGCCAGGCTGCCGGCGATGTCCATGCCGCGCTTCATCCCGCGCGCCAGCCGGCGTCCGGCCCGCCGCGGTTCCAGGTCGGGATAGAGCGCCGGCTCGGGCGGTAATGCCTCCGCCCCAGGCGTGTCCGGAAACCAATGAAACGCCAACTCCAGGCTCGCCCACTGCGCCGGGCTCAGCCACGGCGCCCAAGCCGCCCGCACCCGCTCCGCCACCGCCGCGCCCAGAGTGGCCGGATCGGCGCCCTCGATGTCGGTGTACACCAGGCCCAGCCGGCGCCCGGCCTCATACCAGCCGCAAAAGTCGGTCTCCCGCTTGATGCCCGCCAGTGCCTCGGCCAACGCCTCCCGCAGTCCGAGGTCCCGGTACAGTTCCTCTGAGGCGAGCAGCGTCAACATGAACGGCCGCCCACTGCGCTCCGCCCGCTTGCGCTCCCAGCACAGCATGGGCACGAAGGCTGCCTCCGGCAGCGCTCCCTGGGTGTGGGCGGCCTCCGGATACGCGTCCTCGCTTCGTTGCGGCATTCGTTCGGTCGTTGCCATGTGCTCCCCTTTCCTTCTCTCGGCGTGCCGCGCGCTCCCCGAGGGGCGGGCGGCGTCCGCCTTACTTGATCGGTGCCGTGGCCTCATTCGACGGCGCGCTCAGCCCGCCGTCTACAGCCACGGCGCGAACTTCGTAGTAATAGGTGTGGCCCCGCTTGACCGTGCGGTCCTCGTAACAGGGCTCTGGAATGGGCGTCGCGTTGAGCAGTTGCATTTCGCCCTTCGGCGCGTCCGCCCGGTACACGTTGTAGCCCATCACGTCCGACGTGCTGGGCTTCCAGGTCAGCTCCACGTGGGGTGGGTGGGCCACCGCGGCGGCGGCATGGGCCGCGCCGCCGTGGCCGATTTGCCGAAATCCCGTAGTGCCAAGAATTGCCATTAGCGTTATCCCGCAGCCCGCCAGCCGCCATCCGAGGCGCATCGGCGCCGTCCGCCTCAGCGTGCCCCCGCTAGCGCCAGTGCCGGCGCCTGCGCCCGCAGCGGCTCCACGTCGCAAACCTCGACGTGCAGCGCGATCGAACGCTGGATCATGTCCACCGAGACAATTAGGCGGCTCTGCCCGTGCTTGCGCAGCAGCACCCCCTCCAAACCCGCCAACGGGCCGCGCCACACGCGCACGCGCGAGCCCACCGCCAGGTAGGGATGCGGCTCGGCCAGCGCGCCGGCCGCCAGCCGTTCCCGCAGCGCCTCCATCTGTTGCTCGGGCACCTCCAGCGGCCGCCCGGCCGAGGCCACCAGATAGGCCACGCCCGGCGCCGTCAGCACCCGCAGGCGCTCCGGCAGGGGGATATGGACGAACACATAGCCCGGAAACAGCGGCAGGTCCACCTCCGCCATTCGGCTCCGCCACCGGCGCACGGTGTGCCCCAGCGGCAGGAAGTGCTCCACGCCGCGGCCCCGCAGTTGTTCGGCCACCATCTTTTCGTGCCGCGACCGCGTGCAGGCCGCATACCAGGCTTCGCCGCGGTCCGCCTGCCCGCCGTTGCCGCTCTCGATCTTCGCGTTCTGCGTCGTCATGTCGCTCATATAGCTCCGCCCCGTCACTTTCGCGGCCCAGTGACCCTTGCCGCGGCGGTGGCGCCACGCTGTGGCGCTCCGCCCCACCTGTGTTCGGGCCGGCGGCCTCAGCCGCCGCAGAACGACGAGCGGCGCAACCCTGCCCGGTCATTCCTGGCCCCTGCATTGCTCTCTCCCGCCGCGCTCCGGCTGCCCGGGGCGCTAGCCCATCCCGCACGCCTGGCCCGCGGCCGCACCGGCGCGGCCGGCTCCTGCACCCCCTGCACCGTCGCCGTGGCGGTCATCGGATGCCCCCGTCTTGCCGCTGCGGCGCGTAGTAGCCGTAGCCGTAAGTCCGCTGCGCCGGCCGTTCCACGCCGTTGAGCACCACGCCCAGCAGCTTGGGTTCCAGCAGCGCCGCCGACTGCCGCGCCAGGGGATAGGGCGCCTTGCCGGCACGCACCACCAGCACCGCCCCGTCCACCAGCCGCGACAAAATCTGGGTGTCGGCGATCGGGCTCAGCGGCGCCGAATCCACCACCACCAGGTCATAGGCCGAGGCGAACTCGGCCAACAGATCCTTCATCCGCCGCTGGTTCAGCAGTTCGGCCGAACGTTCCGCCGCCGGGCGGCAGGGCAGATAATCCAACCGCGGATGCAGCCGCAGCACCGTCTCGGCCCAACCCTGCTCATCGCCCAGGCAGTCGCTCAACCCGCAGCGCACGACCTGTCCGAAGATGGTGTGCAGGCTGGGGCGGCGCAGGTCCGCGTCTACTAGCAGCACCCGCTTGTCCTCAAGCTGGCTCAGGCTCAGCGCCAGGTTGGCCGAGACCAAAGTCTTGCCCTCGCCCATCACCGAGCTGGTCACCAGCACGTGGCGCAGGTTCCGCTCCCGCGCGGCCTCCAAGATGCGCGTTCGCAGCAGGCGAAACTGCTCCCAAGCGGTCAGCCGCGGCAGCGTGGCGCCGGGCAGGGCGGGCAGCGCCAGCAGCTTCTCGCCGCCAGCCGCCAGCGCCAACTCCGGCGCCAGGCCGTCGTCGCCCCTTCTCGGCATCAGTTCCAGTCGTTCTAGTCCGCGTCCCATGTCCTCACCAACCTCGTCTTACCGGCCCATCCGGGCCAGCCATGCCGCCCCGTGCCAATACGCCGCCGCGCCGATGCCGGCCACCACCACCGCCGTCAGCACCCCGAGCGCCAGCCGCTGCCCGGCCCTTCGGCGCTCCGCTTGGCTGCGCACCAACGGCACCTGCGCCAGCACCGTGGCGCCCAGGTAGTACTCCACGTCGCGCTCGTTGCGCACCGCCGGGTCGGAGTAATCCCGCCCCACGCCCAGGCCCACGCCCACCAGCAGCCCCAGCACCACCGCCAGCAAACTCAGCTTGGCGATCTGCGGCTTATCGGGCCGCTGCGGCAGGTTGGCGGGATCCACCACGCGAAACTCCTCCCCTTCGGCCTGTTCCTCCATGGCCGCGGCCATGTCCGCGGCGTCGCGATTCTTCAGCAGCAACTCGTAGTTCGCCGTGGCGATCTTGTAATTCCGCTCGACCGCCGCCAGCCGCTCCTGGACCGCCGGCTCCATCGCCAACTGCGCCCTCAACTGCGCGATCTTGGCGGTGATGCTTTGTTCCTGCCCCCGTTGCCAGCGCGCGTCCTGGTCCAGCGTGGCCAGCTCGCCGCGGATCTGCTGCGCCGACAGGCCCGACGGGCCGGGTGCGGCCGCCGCGGGCGGCGGATCAGCCGCCTGCTGGCGCCGCAGGGCGGCGATCTCGCCCTTCAGGCGCACCACATCGGGATGCTTGGGGGTGTCCACCTGCTCCAACGCCGCCAGCTGCAGCTGGTCGGCCTGCAACTGCGCCGCCAGCGGCGTCGTCGGCGCCGCCGCCGGCGCCGGCGTGCCCGCCAGGGCCGCCTGCAGCGACTGCAGGTAGGTCTTCTGTTGCTGGTCGCGCGCCGCCTGCTGCTCGGCCGCCTCCAGCGCTGTCTGCTCGCCCGTCAGCTGCTGCAGATTGCTGGCTTCCTGCTCCGGCAGCGCCCCCATGAACTGGCGCTGCAGCGCCGCCTGCTGCGCCGACTGGCTTTGCAGCTGCCGCCGCGCCCGCCCCAGCTCCGTCGTGATGAACTGCACCGTCCCTTGCGCCTGCCGCTGCCGCACCGCGAGATTCTCGGCAATGAACAGGCCGGCCAGATCCTGGGTGACTTGCTGCGCCTGCCGCGGCGTCGTGCCTTGATAGGCGATCTGGAATGCCCCGCCTTGCTGCCCCGGAGTCTGTTGTGCCTGGCGGGTGATGTTTTTGACCGTGATGTCCTGCCGCATCCGCTCCGCCAGCTGCCGCTCGGAGAGCCGGTCGCGCAGCCGCGGATAGAGCCCGTAGTGCTGGATGAGGGCCAGCAGGTGGGTGCGGCTGAGAATCTCCTCGCTGATCTCCACCAGCAACTGGTCGGTGTCTTCGTTCACCGTCGGCTTGACGAAGTCGGTCGGCACCCGCTGCGGCTCGACCAGGATCATCGCCTCGGATTGGTAGAGCTTGGGCAGATGGCGCACCGCCACGATGCCGCCGCCGGCGATCAGCAGCGCCGGCACCAGCACCCAAGCCCAGCGCCGCCGCACCAACTCGGCCACGTCGGCCCCGGTCAGCGGGCGATGCCGCAGCCCGGTCACCGCCGCCACCCCCGGCCCGGCCCAGCGGGGCGCACCGCGACCGCCCCCCGCTCCGGCTGAGGCGCCTGGGGCACGCAGGGCAGTGCCAGTTGCGGGTGGGCGCTCATGCCGGCTGAGGGATGCACCTAGCGGGCCAAAGGCGGCCCCTCCCCCGGGCATGGCCCAAGCCTCAGGAAACGCTAACTTTCCGGGGAATTAGCCACGCCCCTAGCGCGCCACCCTGGCAGGGGGATAGGAACGCGGCTGCCCGCGGTGGAAAACAATTTCCCGATACAGGATTAGTCACTTTGTGTCATCCCCCTGGGGCCACCGTAGTGCGGCCGAGCATGGCCCCAGTAGCGCTGTTTTTCCCCGGCCGCGGGGCGGCGCGCCGGGGTCCGCCGAGCGGGGGTGGCCTCCGGCCCGTTGCCGCTTTTGTGAAATGAATTGCAACTTTACTGCCCCGGTGCTCTCCCCGCCACGCCTCCGCGCCTGGGTACCCGGAGAGTTAACTGGTTGGCCCTCAATCCCCTCTCCGCAAGTGCGGACCCGCCCTCGGTTTGGTATGGTAGTTGCTGGACTCGACTGTACCGTCGGCCAGGCGGTGACACCGATCCGTGACTCGGAGGCAAGATTGATGAAGCGCCATTGTTTCCCCCCGCTACCCAAAACGCTGGGGCTCGCCATTGTCCTGTGCTGCGCCGTGGCGCTGGCCAGCGCGCCAGCCTGGGCCGGACCCGTCAACAACCCCGCCCAGGTGACCTTCAGCCAGAACAATAACTTTGGCATGGGCAACTTCAACGGCTCTGGCGGCGGCCTCTACCAGCCGGGCGAGAGCTTCGGCCAGGACAACGTGGTGTTCACTGATGGCGTGGACAGCCCGTTGGGCACACCGGTGTCAACTCCGGAGCCGGCTAGCTGGCTGCTGCTGGGCGCCGGGCTGCTGACCCTGGGCGCGGCCGGGCCGCGCCGCCGGCGCCTCGGCGCCCGCTAAGCGCGCATCCTGCCAGAAGCGGGCGGCTGAGCTGCACGCTGCTGGTGACACGCGCCTGGGTCGCGGCCGGCGCTGGCACCGCTGGACTCGCTGTCCTCGTCAACGTCGTCTCCGTCGGGCGGCTCGCAAATCATCGCGCCAGGGCGGATTCGAGACCGGGCCGCCGGACGACGATAGCGCTTGACAAGCGCGGCGGGGCAGGCTAGTTTTGTAAAGGCTCGATTGGCGCTTGGCAGCGCCGCTGTACCGCACGGATGGGTCGAACGCCCGCCGGGCCGCGCGCAGCGCAGGGTTCAGTGCCAGCCCCTGAGTGAACCGAGACCGTTAGGTCCGCGGTATGGGATCTAGGCCCGGTGCTGGCTCAAGTTCGAGGACGGTTCGCTTCGCGAACCGGTTGGCCCCCCAGGGGGCCCCCTTCGCCTCCGGGCGCTGGGATCGCTGTTTGACAACTGGATGGAACACGCCAGAAGTAAGTCATTCCGGGTTTTAGCCGGGGCGGCCACTCAAGAGCTACACCTGCCTAGCGGCATCCGCCGCCGGGTAGGCGGTTTTTTTTGAGAGTTTGATCCTGGCTCAGAATCAACGCTGGCGGCGTGCCTAACACATGCAAGTCGCGCGCGAAAGCCTCAGCAATGGGGTGAGTAGAGCGGCGCACGGGTGAGTAACACGTGGATAACCTACCCTCGAATGGGGAATAACCACGCGAAAGCGTGGCTAATACCGCATACCGCCCCGCGGGCGCATGCCCGCAGGGTCAAAGCCGCAAGGCGTTCGGGGAGGGGTCCGCGGCCGATTAGCTAGTTGGCGGGGTCACGGCCCACCAAGGCAACGATCGGTATCCGGCCTGAGAGGGCGCACGGACACACTGGAACTGAAACACGGTCCAGACTCCTACGGGAGGCAGCAGTGGGGAATTTTGCGCAATGGGGGCAACCCTGACGCAGCAACGCCGCGTGGAGGACGAAGGGCTTCGGCTTGTAAACTCCTTTCGGCCGGGACGAGTAGAAGACGGTACCGGCGGAAGAAGCCCCGGCTAACTACGTGCCAGCAGCCGCGGTAATACGTAGGGGGCAAGCGTTGTTCGGAATTACTGGGCGTAAAGCGCGTGTAGGCGGTTTGGCAAGGCGGGCGTGAAATCCCCGGGCTCAACCCGGGATCCGCACCCGCGACTGCCAGGCTAGAGTGCGAGAGGGGAAAGCGGAATTCCCGGTGTAGCGGTGAAATGCGTAGAGATCGGGAGGAACACCCGTGGCGAAGGCGGCTTTCTGGATCGCAACTGACGCTGAGACGCGAAAGCTAGGGGAGCAAACAGGATTAGATACCCTGGTAGTCCTAGCTGTAAACGATGGACGCTAGGTGTAAGTGGTTCACTCCACTTGTGCCGTCGCTAACGCATTAAGCGTCCCGCCTGGGGAGTACGGTCGCAAGGCTGAAACTCAAAGGAATTGACGGGGGCCCGCACAAGCGGTGGAGCATGTGGTTTAATTCGACGCAACGCGAAGAACCTTACCTGGGCTCGAAGCGCCGGCGACCGGGGTGGAAACACCCTTTGCCCGCAAGGGACGCCGGCGGAGGTGCTGCATGGCTGTCGTCAGCTCGTGTCGTGAGATGTTGGGTTAAGTCCCGCAACGAGCGCAACCCTTATGCCTAGTTGCCATCGGGTAAAGCCGGGCACTCTAGGGAAACCGCCTCGGATAACGGGGAGGAAGGTGGGGATGACGTCAAGTCCTCATGGCCTTTATGTCCAGGGCTACACACGTGCTACAATGGATGCTACAGACCGTTGCCAACCCGCGAGGGGGAGCTAATCGGAGAAAGGCGTCCTCAGTTCGGATTGCAGTCTGCAACTCGACTGCATGAAGCTGGAATCGCTAGTAATCGCGGATCAGCACGCCGCGGTGAATACGTTCCCGGGCCTTGTACACACCGCCCGTCACATCACGAAAGTGGGCTGTACTAGAAGTCGGCGCGCCAACCGCAAGGAGGCAGCCGCCCAAGGTATGGCTCATGATTGGGGTGAAGTCGTAACAAGGTAGCCGTAGGAGAACCTGCGGCTGGATCACCTCCTTTCTAAGAGAGAACGTGGCGCGACCCCCCGCTTCGGCGGGGGGAGGTTCGCGTCCACCCGTCCCGGCCTCTCTGGGCCCGGATATCGGCTTACTTCCTACCCTCCGCCCTTGGCGGAGCGGCGGGTTCCTCCGTCCTCGAATCCTTTGTCGCCGCCCGCGGGGCTGTAGCTCAGTTGGGAGAGCGCCTGATTTGCATTCAGGAGGCCGTCGGTTCGATCCCGATCAGCTCCACCAACGCTGGGGCTAGCAATTCCGCCCCTCGGGGCCTGTAGCTCAGATGGCTAGAGCGCACCCCTGATAAGGGTGAGGTCGGTAGTTCGATTCTACCCAGGCCCACCACCAGCGCCGCCGCGGCGCCGTCCAGGATTCGTCCCCCGCCCCGTGCGGGGGGCCGCACGCGCCCCAGGGCGCGGCGTACCGCTGTTTGACAACCGAATGATTGCAAGTGATTGGGCAAAACCAAGTTCGCTTCCGGCGGCAGTGTCGTCGGAAGCTACAGCGCAAATGGATGATCCAAATCCCCGGGCCGCTGAGGCCGCGGGTGAATTTGTGGTCAAGCTACTAAGGGCGTATGGTGGATGCCTTGGCGCCAACAGGCGATGAAGGACGTGGTTAGCTGCGATAAGCTTCGGGGAGCCGCAAACAGGCATTGATCCGGAGGTCTCCGAATGGGGAAACCCCGCCGAGCCAAACTCGGCGACGGCCCGCTGAATCCATAGGCGGGCGCGAGCGAACCCGGGGAAGTGAACCATCTCAGTACCCGGAGGAAAAGAAAGAAACCTCGATTCCGAAAGTAGTGGCGAGCGAAATCGGAACAGCCCAAATCCCGGGCCCTGCTTGCGGGGCGCGGGAGGTTGTAGGGCCCGCACCAGTAGAGTCACCAATCCGGACGTTAGCCGAACCCGCTGGAAAGCGGGGCCGCAGCGCGTGATAGCCGCGTAGGCGAAAACGGCCCGGACTCGAAGCGGGTTCCTGAGTACCGCGGGACACGAGAAATCCTGTGGGAATCCGGGAGGACCATCTCCCAAGGCTAAATACTCGTTGGCGACCGATAGTGAACCAGTACCGTGAGGGAAAGGTGAAAAGCACCCCTGCGAGGGGAGTGAAATAGTACCTGAAACCGTATGCCTACAAACAGTGGAAGGGCCATGGGGCGCCGCAAGGCGTTTCCGGCCTGACCGCGTGCCTATTGCATAATGAGCCGGCTAGTTATTCTCACGAGCGAGGTTAAGCAAACAGCGAGCCGCAGCGAAAGCGAGTCCTAATCGGGCGACAGTTCGTGGGAATAGACGCGAAGCGGGATGATCTACCCTTGGCCAGGATGAAAGGTGGGTAACACCACCCGGAGGTCCGAACCAGTGTTGGTTGAAAACAGCTTGGATGAGCTGAGGGTAGGGGTGAAAGGCTAATCAAATTCCGTAATTGCTCGTTCTCTCCGAAATAGCTTTAGGGCTAGCCTCGCGTGAATCGCAGCGGGGGTAAAGTACTCGATGGACTAGGGGCGTTCCAACGTTACCGAATCCAACGAAACTCTGAATACCGTTGACGCATGCGCGGGAGTCAGACGGCGGGGGCTAAGCTTCGTCGTCGAGAGGGAAACAGCCCAGATCGCCTGCTAAGGCCCCCAAGCGCCAGCTAAGTGGGAAAGGAAGTCGGAACTCCCTGACAGCCAGGAGGTTGGCTTAGAAGCAGCCATCCTTTAAAGAAAGCGTAATAGCTCACTGGTCCAGAGGTCCGGTGCCGACAATTCAACGGGGCTCAAGCTGGCCGCCGAAGCAGCGGATGCGTCGCGCGCACGCGCGGCGCTTGGTAGGAGAGCGTTCGCCATCTTGAAGGTCGACCGTAAGGACGGCTACTGCGGTGGCGAAGAGACCCTGCCGGCATAAGTAGCGATAAACCATGTGAGAACCATGGTCGCCGAAAGTCTAAGGTTTCCTGAGGAAGGTTAATCCGCTCAGGGTTAGTCGGTCCCTAAGGCGAGGCCGAAAGGCGTAGCCGATGGACATCGGGTCAATATTCCCGAACTTGCAGCAGCTCGCTATTACGAAGCGGGGACGCGGAAGGCTGGCGGAGACGGCGGATGGTTGTGCCGTTGATGCGCCGCAAGCGGGTCTGGCTAGGCAAATCCGGCCGGGCATCCCAAACCGTGAGGGCGCGGACGAGGGCGCACGCCCATAAAGTCCGTGAGGCCACGCCGCCAAGAAAAGCCGCTAAGGAGAGCTGTTGTGAACCGTACCCCAAACCGACACAGGTAGACGAGGAGAGTATCCAAAGGCGCTCGAGAGAACACTCGTTCAGGAACTCGGCAAATTGGTCCCGTAACTTCGGGAGAAGGGACGCCCCGCTAGGGTTCATAGCCCGAGGGGGTCGCAGTGAACTGCATCAGGCGACTGTTTAACAAAAACACAGGTCTCTGCAAAGTCGAATACGACGTATAGGGGCTGACGCCTGCCCGGTGCTGGAAGGTTAAAGGGAGGGGTCATTCCGCCGCAAGGCGGAAGAAGCTCCGAACTGAAGCCCCAGTGAACGGCGGCCGTAACTATAACGGTCCTAAGGTAGCGAAATTCCTTGTCGGGTAAGTTCCGACCTGCACGAATGGCGTAACGATCTGATGACTGTCTTAACGAGTGACTCGGCGAACTTGTAGTTCCGGTGAAGATGCCGGTTGCCCGCATCTAGACGGAAAGACCCCGTGCACCTTTACTGTACCTTAACAGTGAGCTATAGAACGGTCTGCGTAGGATAGGTAGGAGGCTTGGAACCCTGGGTTTTGGCTTGGGGGGAGCCGCCGGTGAAATACTACCCTGATCGTTCCGTGGCTCTCACCTACCCCCGTAATCCGGGGGAGGGACCCTGTTAGGCGGGCAGTTTGACTGGGGCGGTCGCCTCCCAAAGTGTAACGGAGGCGCGCGATGCTTGGCTCAGGCTGTTTGGAAATCAGCCGACGAGCGTAAAGGCATAAGCCAGGTTAACTGCGAGACCAACAAGTCGAGCAGGTGCGAAAGCAGGCCTTAGTGATCCGGTGGTTCCGCATGGACGGGCCATCGCTCAACGGATAAAAGGTACGCCGGGGATAACAGGCTGATCGGAGCCAAGAGTTCATATCGACGCTCCGGTTTGGCACCTCGATGTCGGCTCATCGCATCCTGGAGCTGTAGAAGGTTCCAAGGGTTGGGCTGTTCGCCCATTAAAGCGGTACGTGAGCTGGGTTCAGAACGTCGCGAGACAGTTCGGTCCCTATCTGATGTGGGCGGAGGAGATTTGCGGGGTCCTGTCCTTAGTACGAGAGGACCGGGATGGACGAACCTCTTGTGTTCCAGTTGTCGCGCCAGCGGCACGGCTGGGTAGCGAAGTTCGGTCGGGATAAGCGCTGAAGGCATATAAGCGCGAAGCCCTCCCCAAGATGAGATCTCCCAATCCCGCGCGAGCGGGATCTGAAGGCCACGGGAAGACCACCCGTTCGATAGGCGGGATGTGGAAGTCCGGTAACGGATGCAGCTAACCCGTACTAATCGGCCGTTCGGCTTGACCACAATTTCATCCGCGGCCCCACTGGGGTTGCGCGCAATTGGTTTTGCTCTTCCCCGCTGCCTTGGGCAGCGGGGTTCCACCCCGAAGTGAGAGGCGTGGCGAACCTGCCACCCTCGCTTCGGCGGCGGGAAACGTTAGCTAGCAATCTTCGGTTTTGGCCCGCCCGGCCCGGCGCTCCGCGCCGGCGGCCGGTTCCGGGCGACCGCGTTTCGGCGGCCATAGCGAGGGGGTTCCACCCGTTCCCATCCCGAACACGGAAGTTAAGCCCTTCAGCGCCGATTGTACTGCCCGGGCAGCCGGGTGGGAGAGTAGGACGCCGCCGAATTCAATTGCAGAGAGCGCCCGCCGGGGCTTGTGCCCGGTGGGCGCTTTTTCCTTTGGCGCCGTGTTTTCCATCGGCTATAGTGGCGCGTGCGCCGCTTCTTTCTTGGCTTTGCCGGCCTAGCCGGAGCTGCGGCGGTGATCGCCGGCGCATCGGCCGATCACGCGCTAGCCGCCCATCCCCATCGAGCGCAACTCGCCCGCATCGCGGCGCAATACGGCCTTATTCACGCCGCCGCGTTGCTGGGGGTGCTGTTCATCATCGCCTCGGCCCCGCCGCGCTGGCCGCGCACCGTGGCCCGCATCGCGGCATGGTGCTTCGTGGCGGCCGAGGTGTTCTTCTGCGGCGGCCTCTACACCGCCGCCGCCGGCAGCCATGCCCTCCTGCCTTTGGTTCCGGTTGGCGGCACGCTGTTCATCATCGGCTGGCTGGCGCTGTTTGCCTCCGCCTTCGGGTCGGGGCGCACGGAGCCGGCTTAGACACTGCGCGCCGCTGTGGCGGGCGCGACGAGCGCCAGGGGTGGCCGCGCAGCGCGGCTTGAGGGAGTGCCTTTCCACTGCGGACCACCGCTGTGCAGCTCAAGTTCCCCCACCAGGCTTTCGGCCCACCGGCGCCTGTACGGTCAGGCGCAGGGGATAGCCGGCGGCGAGGACGGAACAGGAGGCCAGCGCAGAGCGCGAGGCTCAGCAATCGCCCGGCGCGGTCCGAGCGCGGCTGCGCCGCGCGTCCTGCTGGCGCGCCGACATTGCTCCCGGCCACAATGGTGCGGCGGCCGCGAACGGAGGCTGCCCCGGCGGGCCCGCTAGTGGGTGAGGCGGAAGCCGGTGGCGGAGATTAACTGCGACTGGAAGCGCGAGATGTCATAGGCGTAATACTGCGCGCCGGGGGTGACGGCGACGATCGGGGCGGTGCGCACGCCGGCCAGGTCGCGGGGGGTGACGGCGAGGATCGTTTGGGCGCGGCCACCGGCAAGGTCAGCGGCCTGGACCGTAGCCGTCACGCCGTGGCTGGTTTCGGTATAGAGCTGCTTGCCGTCGCGGGACCAGCCGGCGAGCCGGGCGTTGCCGGTTAGCCAGGGCAAGGGGTGGCGGGGGCCGTGACCGGAGACGGGATAGAGATACCATTTCCGGTCCGCGGCGCGGCGCATTGGCACCCACTGGCTATCCGGCGAGACGGGCCCGGCATCAAGGATGGGCCCGCTGATCGCATGGGGGAGGCCGACGGGTAGGTCGTCGTGGAGCGGCTGGAGGTAGGCGCGAGCGACGGTAGCGCTGAGGGTGATTTCCAGCAGCCCTTGGCCGTTGGGAACGGATAAGGCGGTCAGCAAGTTGTAACCCGGGATGGCCGGGAGGTGGACCACCGACCCGGCGCCGACCGGCAGCAGTTCGGCGCTGAAACTCGGCCCCTGCGGCACTCGCACGGCCACGTAGCGGCCATCCGGGGAGAGCGCCATGGGCTCGCCATCGCCCAAGCGCAGCGCGGGTCCGCCGGCGGTGGGACGGATATAGGCGGAAGATAACGGTCCGCCGGATGCGCCGCACTCACAGAACACGAGCTGGCGGCCGTCAGGTGAGATGGCGACCACGGCGCTCCCGTCCTGCCAGGTCAAGTTTCTGGTGGCATGGGGGGCCATGCCCGCGAAATGGCCGAGCAGTTCCGTTGGCCAGTTCTCTTTGGACAGTAGCGTGCGGCCGTCCGGCGCCAGATCGTTGAGCTGCACCATGGAAGGAAAGCGGGCAATGGCGAGATCGGCGCGACCGTCAAGCGCGATGGCCCGGATGGTGTCCGATTGAGCGGATCGGAAGCTGGCGGCAGTGAGAATGCTGTGGCCGCCGGCGCTCCAGGCGAGGCCGTGAATGCTGTTGAATCCATGGGCCAGGACTCGAGGCTGGCCGCCCGCGGCGGCAATGAGGTCCACGCCACCAGCATCGGAAATAGACTCGGGGTGAAGGATAAAGGCGATCCAGTGGCCATTCGGTGAGAAGCGGGGCGCGCTGATCCAGGCGCCGAAGGGGGCGCGCCACAGGACATGGCCGAGGGGATATTCGATTTGGTCATGCGTGCCGGCGGCGCGGACGGTGGCGAGTTGGCCGCCCGGCGACCAGGCGGCGGCGCTGGCGTTGGTGGCCACGGGACGGGCGGTCAGGCCGGAGGCGATGGCCAGCGTGCCGCGGCAGCCGGTAAATTCATCCGGATGGCAGTGCTGGATCACCGCCAGTTGGTCGGACGCGGAGACCGCCGCCAGGGCGCCGGAGATGCCCAGCGCGCGGGGCTGCTGCTGGCCGGTGCGGATCTCGAAAATTTGCGGTGGCGCGCCGGCCCATTCCGCGGAATAAACGATGCCCGCATCGTGTGGCTCGAAGCGGGCGTTATTGATGAGCCCGCGGCGGTAGGTGAGCTGCGTATAGACCGGCGGCGGGGCGGCTGCCGGGCCGCGCATCAGGCCCCAGGTGACGGCGATGGCGATGGCCGCGGCCACGGGCGTAATCCACCACCGCCAACGCCAGCGCCAGCGACGGGAGGGAGGCGGCGCGGCGGACGGGATGGCGGCGCGGCTGGAGGCGGTGGCGCCGCTGATGTTCTCCAGGGCGAAGGCGAGGTCTTGCGCGGATTGCAGGCGGCGGGCGGGGTCCTTTTCCAGGCAGCGCTCGATGATGCGGGCCAGCGCGGGAGGCAAGTCGCGGCCGCTGGCGGCGAGTTCGGGCGGCTCGTCCCGGATGATGGCGTTAAGGGTTTCCACCGCGCTGTCGCGCTGGAAGGCGCGGTGGCCGGCAGCCATTTCATAGAGCACGGCGCCGAGGCTGAAAACATCCGAACGGGCATCGGCGGCCTGGCCGCGGGCCTGCTCCGGCGCCATGTAGCCGACGGTGCCCAATACCGTGCCGGGCTGGGTGGCGGCGGCGAGCGTGGGGGCGGTCGAGGCACTGTAGCCATCGGGGGTGGCAGATTCTGACGCCAGCGGCGCGGCTTTGGCTAGGCCGAAGTCGAGAATCTTGACGCGATCGTCGCGGGTGAGGAAGATATTTTCCGGCTTGAGGTCGCGGTGGATGATGCCGCAGGCGTGGGCGGCGGCAAGGCCGGCGGCGATGGCCGCGCCGTACTCGGCCACCTTGCGCGGCGGCAGGGTGCCGGCTTGGAGCCGCTGGCGCAAGGACTGGCCCTCGAGCAGCTCGGTGACCAGGTAGGGGCGGGGATCGGAGCCGTTTGCGGCGGGCAGGACGCCGAGGTCGTAAACGGCCAGAATGTTGGGATGGTTGAGGGCGGCGACCGCACGGGCTTCCTGCTCGAAGCGGCGCTGACGGTCCGCATCGGCAGCGGCGCCCAACAATAGCTTGAGCGCCACGTCGCGATTCAGGCGGGTATCGCGGGCGCGGTAGACTTCGCCCATGCCACCGCTGCCGAGCGGAGACTCGACACGGTAGGGCCCGGCCATGGTGCCGGCGGGCAAAAGCATGGTGCTACGTTAACACCGAGGGGGGGACGGAGCGCACAGGCGGGGCACCGTCGGCGGCGGTCTGCCCGTTGCTGCCATGCCGAGCACGGGCAGCAACAAGAAACCGGGCTCCGGTCCGCTTACCCTGGCCCGCCTGCCTGAGCCAGCACCCGGATCGGCGTTTCCGGCGCTGCCCGGTGCAATTCCATCGCGCGCAGCGCGCGATCAAGCAGATCGGTGGCGGCGTCCTCGGCGGCCAATTCCGGCTCGGCCACGACCTCGGCGGCACCCCCGGCGAGCGTCACCGGCCCGCCCTGCGGCCAGGTGAAGTCGCCCACCACGCCCCGGAGCTTGTGAAACACCGCGGCGCAGTTCACCGACACCGTTTCCGGCAGCACGAAGACATACCGGATCGCGTCCCGGCCCGGCAGGCTGGCGCCTGCGTCGTTGGGCCTGAGATACGCGGTGATGCGCTGCGCGACACGCTCCTGCCAGGAGCGCATCTCCGGGGAGCCCAGGTCCGGGGCCGGCCCTCCGGGCGGCCGCAGCAGCTCGATGCACATCACCGCGAGAGGCGACTTCTGCTCCTGCGCGCGCACGCACTCCGCGACCAGCAGTTCCAGCAGCGAGGAGATGCGGAGCATCCCAGTCCGCTCATCCAGCTCCGTCATTTGCCGCAGCAGCCCGCGCAGCCGGACGTTAGCTAATGCCAGCACGATCTGGTCGGCCAGCCCCGCCAAGGTTTGCGCGTCGCTGCTCGGCCAGGCCCGCTCCGCGCGGCAGAACTCTAGCAGCAGCACGCCGGTGACCTGGCCGGCCTCCTCCAGCGGGTGCGCGACCAAGGTCTCGATGCCCATTTTCCGCAGCGTCTGCGCGATCTGGGCCCCCTCATTGGTGCGCGGCAGGCGCACCGACCCGCCGCCGGCCGTCAGCTGCGCCTCGACCAGGGTCAGCAGACGGGCAACAAAGGCGGCATCGGACGCGGCCGCCCCGGGAGCGCAATACTCCACCACATTGGATGGCGGCTGGCCGGGATGGAATTGTGCCACCAGGCAGCGGTCCGCCATCCAGGCCCGGCCCAACTGGTTGACCGCCGCCAGGAACAATCGCCGCGGCGTGGCTTCGCGGTGCACCGCACGCACAACCGCAGATGCATCAATGCCCGCCAGTACCGCCGCCGCAGGCGCCGCAGTGGGCGTGGACGCGGTCCCGGCAGCGCCCGATGGGGGCGTCGCGCGGTCGCCCGAAGAGGGCACAACCCGGATGCCGGTGGCTTCATACAGCTTGGCCAAACGTTCGCTAACGGCCTCTTCGCCCGGATACAGGCGGGCGATGATCCGGGCCCGCTCCCGCGCCTGCGCCGCCATCTGGTATTGCAAAAAAATCTCGGCCTGCAGCACGAGGTCCTCCAGCGAAGCGCCGACGGCGATCTCGGCCTCCGCCTCGCCGACTTCCTCCAGCAAGTCGCTCTCCGCGCGGGGTGGCTCCGCCAACTGCGTGTGCAACTCCGCCCAGCGGGGCTCGGGGATGTGTCCGTGCAGCAGGTCCAGCTTGTCCTGGGCCGAGCTTTCATGCGCATCCACGGCCAGAATCTTGTCGAGGCGCTCGGCGGCGGTGTCATAGTGGCCGTCCGCCAACGCCAGATCAAAGGACTGATACAGCGCGCTGATCACCTTGGCGGGCTGGCCGGCGCGCTCGAACGCCGCCGCCAGATAGAGCAGCAGTCCGTGCTCGTGGCCGTCGGCCAAGGCGCCATCCAGGGCGATCCGCCAGGCTGGGTCCTCCGTGTTGGCGTGCCGCTCCAGGGTGGCGGCAAACAGCGCCGTGCCCGGTGCGCCCGAGCGTGCCAGCAGGCGCAGGCAGCGCCAGCCCCGCTGCAGCCAGGCCGTGTCCGTGCTCGCGCCCAATCGCTCGGTGATGGCCTCCCGCGCCGCTGTCACCTGTTCTTCCGGGCTGGCGGTCTCCAGCCAGGCATCGGTAAACGCCGCCGCCACGGCTTCATCGTTGGCCACCTGTGGCCGCAGCGGCGCCAGCACCTCCAGCGCCGCCGTGCCCTGGCCCTGTCCTTGCGCCAGCAGCGCCCGCGCGTAGGCTAGGCGCAGGTCGGCCCGCTCCGGCAGCAGGTGCAGCGCCTTGGCCAGCAGGCGTGGATCACCGTGTGAAATTTCTGCCGCCGAGGCGTACAACTGGCCCGCAAACTCCGCCTCGCCCGCCGCCTCGGCCCGGGCGGCCACTTCCAGGCAGGTAGAATAATCCTTCGGATTCAGCCGCAGGATGTTGCGCCAGGCCAGCAACTCCTGCGCCGGCTGCTCGGCGGCCCGAAACAGCGCCGCCGCCTGCCGGTAAGCGGACTCGGCGGGCCGGGGCTGCCGCGCCTGCTCCAGGAGCGCGGCCAGAGCCAGAAACCGGCTGCCGGGCTGGCGTTGCACCTGCTGCAGGCGCTCGAAGGTGGTCTGCGCCTGCGCCAGCCGCCGCAGCCGTACCAGGCGGTCAAAGCGCCGCCCCAGGATTTCCCCTGCCTGGGCCCGCTCCCCGTGCAGCAAAAGCATCTCCACCGCGGCCTCGGTCAGCCCTTCGTCATCGGGATGTTCCCGCAGCAGGGCCTCGAGCTCGGCTGACGCATCGGCGGCGCGCCCCTTGATCAGCGCCTTTTCGGCCCGATCCAGCCGCTTGGAGATATCCGCCGCCATCCGCTCCCGCCGCTGGAATTATCCCACGCCGCAGCCCTGCCACCGGTATTGCTCCGCCCTAGGCCGGTCGGCCGCGGCTGGGCCCTCGGCCCCAGGTCGGAAAGCCCATCGGGTACAGTGAAAAGATACCCCCGTGGACCCGCGCCTGATCCGCAACTTTTCCATCGTGGCCCATGTGGACCACGGCAAGAGCACCCTCGCCGACCGGCTCCTGGAACGCACGGGCGCCCTCACCGCGCGGGAGATGCAGGAGCAGGTGCTCGACGCCATGGATCTGGAGCGCGAGCGCGGCATCACCATCAAGGCCCACGCTGTCCGCCTCGCCTATTCCGCCCGGGACGGGCACACCTATCAGCTCAACTTGATTGACACTCCCGGCCACGTGGACTTCGCCTATGAAGTCTCCCGCAGCTTGGCCGCCTGCGAGGGCGCGTTGCTGGTGGTGGACGCCGCCCAGGGGGTCGAAGCGCAAACCGTGGCGAATGCCTATTTGGCCGCCAACCAGGGTCTGGAGATCGTGCCGGTCATCAACAAGGTGGACCTGCCCAGCGCCGATCCCGGCCGTGTGCGCGAGCAGATCGAGTCGGCCATCGGCTTGGATGCCTCCCATGCCATCCTCACCAGCGCCAAGACGGGCCTCGGAACCGAGGAAGTGCTAGAGGCCATCGTGGGCCGCATCCCGCCGCCTCCTGGCCAAGCCGACGCCCCGCTGCGCGCGCTGCTGTTCGATTCCTGGTTTGACGCCTATCGCGGTGTGGTGCTGCTGGTCCGCGTGATGGACGGCCGCCTCGCGCGCGGTCAACGCATCCGCCTGATGGCCACGGGCCAATCGTTTCAGGTCGAGGCGCTCGCCATCCGCACGCCCAAGGCGGTCGAGGCCGAGGCGCTGGAAGCCGGCGAGGTCGGCCTGGTGATCGCCAATATCAAACGGGCCGCCGATGCTCAGATCGGCGATACCGTCACCGACGACCAACGGCCCGCGGCCGCCGCGCTGCCGGGATTCCAGGCCATCCAGCCCATGGTCTTCGCCGGCCTGTACCCGGTCGAGAGCGACCACCACGCGGAGCTGCGCGATGCGCTGGAGAAGCTGCGCCTGAACGACGCATCGTTTTTTTTCGAGCCCGAG
>JBOGKW010000031.1:0-25082 GCA_050746205.1 Terriglobales bacterium
CCGGTGCCGGCATAGACACAGAACATGCCGGCGTCGCGGTAGGGATTGAGGTCGCTGAAGACGGCGTAGGCCAAGCCCTGGCGCTCGCGGATATTTTGGAACAGGCGCGAGGACATGCCCCCGCCCAGCAGTGTGTTCAACACCGACCAGGCGTAGCGCCCCTCGTGGGCGATGGGGTGGGCCGGCAGGCCCAAGAAAACCTGTACCTGCTCCAACTGCTTCTTATTGCGCAGCACGATGCGGGCATGGCTCTTGGGCGGCCGCTCCGCGGCGCCGTTGGCCACCGGCCGGAGATCCTCAAATCCGCGCCGCGCCAGATCCACGAAGCGCTCATGCTGCAGGTTGCCGGCGCCGGCGATCACCAAATGGCCGGGGTCAAACCATTGGCCGTAGTAGCGGCGGACGGTGTCTTCGCGCAGCGCGCGCACGGTGTCCTTGGTGCCCAGGATGGGGCGGCCCAGGGGATGGTCCTTCCAAAAGTTCTGGGTAAAGATTTCGTGGACGAGGTAGTCCGGGTTGTCCTCGTCCATCTTGATTTCTTGCAGGATCACGCCTTGCTCGCGGGTGATGTCCGCCGCGCGGAACAGCGGATTGCGTACCAGATCGGCCAGTACCTCCAAGGCCAGCGGCACATGCTCGTCCAACACCTTGGAGTTGAAGCAAACGTTCTCCTTGGAGGTGAAGGCGTCCAAGTTGCCGCCGACCGAATCCACCGAGCGGGCTATTTCCTCGGCGGAACGGTGCGTAGTGCCCTTGAAGACCATGTGCTCAATGAAGTGAGTGATGCCGTTTTCCGGCGCCTCCTCGCGGCGCGAGCCGGAGGTCACCCAGATGCCCAGGGACGCCGAGCGCACATGGCCCATGGCCTCCGTAATGATGCGCACGCCATTGGGCAGAACCGTGCGACGAATGTCGGCGGGGGTGGAGGGGACGGTGAAGGGAGAAAGAGTCGTGGACACAACCGCCTCCGCAGGATTGGCGCGACCGCAGGATACCGGGCAAACCCTCGCCTATTTATTGTGGCATAAACACGCGCAACCATCCGTTAACAAGCAACTCATTTGTTTTCAGTAGCATGCAACCGGAACGCAGGTGGAGCCCATGCTACGATGCGGTATGGACCGCCCCCCGGCCAGCGCCCCGGAAGCAGTCTCACCCGCCGGCGATTGGGCCGATCCGCTGGGGCTGACGCCGGAAGAGATGGCGCCCAGGCTGGCGGCCTGGGGCTGGCCAAGGTTCCGCGCGGTGCAGATCTTCTCCGCACTGCAGCGGCGGCGGGTGGTGAACTGGGAGCAGATCCGGGCGCTGCCGCAGCCAGCCCGGGCGCATTTGAGCGCGCGGGCGCCCTGGGCTTGGCCGGAGGTGGCGGGGCGGTATGCGGCCACCGACGGGACGGTCCGCTACCTGCTGCGGCTTTGGGATGGGGAGACGGTCGAGGCAGTGTACCTGCCCGATGAGGTGTTCGACGGCGCGGGACGTGTCATCCGCCGCCGCACGACCTTCTGCATCTCCACGCAGGCGGGCTGCCCGGTGAACTGCCAGTTCTGCATGACGGCGCGGCTGGGATTGAAACGGAGCCTGACGGCGGGAGAAATTGTGGGTCAGGTCTTGCGGCTGATGCAGGCGCACGGCCTGGACGACGGGAGCGGCGGCCGGCTCAACCTGGTGTACATGGGCATGGGCGAGCCGTTTTTGAACTATGCAGCGGTGATGCAATCGGTGCGCGTGCTGACGCATCCGGAGGGGGCGGGGCTGTCGCCGCGGAGGATCACCATCTCCACCTCGGGTATCGTGGACAAAATCGCTCGCTTCGGGGCCGAGCCCCGCCGGCCGCAACTGGCGATTTCGCTCAATGCGACGAGCGACGAACTGCGCCAGCAATTGATGCCGCTGCACCGAGCCCAGGGCGGACTAGCCGCGCTGACCGCGGCGGCACGGGCCTTCCCCCTCCGGCCGCGGGAGCGGCTGACCTGGGAATACGTCCTGCTGGCTGGGGTCAATGACGCAGCGGCGGACGCGGACCGCTTGGTGGCGCTGTGCGCCGGACTGCACGCCAAGGTCAACCTGATCGCCTGGAACGCCGGGCCGGACATTCCCTTTGCCCCGCCGGGGGAGGAGGCCGTGCGGGCGTTCCAGTGCCGGCTCACCGCTGCCGGACTGCCGGCCTACGTGCGCCGCCCGCGAGGCCGGGAAGTCTACGCCGCCTGCGGCCAACTAAGCCGCCAAGGCAGCGCCGCCCCCGGCGGCGACTGATCCCCCGGGCGACGGACCCGGCACCCCGCCGCTCGTGCCAAATCCGGCATTCGCGGAGCGAGTGATGCGGAAATCATATATTAAACCCATTGACCCGACGATCGGCTTTGTTATAACTTGCCAAGCGGGCGGGCTGGCTCGCTGCGGCCCGCCAATTGGCTCACGGGGAGGCGAGTATGGGCGCGGGCGCATGGCGGCGGGTGGCGCTGGTGTTGGCGTTGGCGAGCGGCTGGCTGTGGGCGCAGGCCGGCCAGGGGCGGCTGAGCGGCGTGGTACGGGACAGCTCCGGCGCGGTGGTGCCCAACGCGGCGGTGCGCATCGCGGATGCAGCCACGGGACGGGTGTTTTCCACCCGCACCACCGGCGCGGGCGTCTACGCAGTCGTTTCCCTGCCGCCGGCGACCTACCAGGTCACGGTAAGGCACGCCAATTTCTCCACCGTGGTGCACAGCGGGGTGGCGGTGACGGTGGATCACACGACGACGCTGGACATCACGCTGCATCCGGGGACGGTGGTGCAGGAGGTGCGGGTGACGGGCGCGCCGGGCTTGGCGGCCACCAGCAATTCGACCGTCGGCCAGCTCATTACCTCCGCCACGATCGCCCGCGTGCCCAGCCTGGACCGCGACGAATATGAGCTGGTGCAGCTCAGCCCTGGCGTCACCGCCACCAATGGCACCCCCAATGCCGCCGACACTTCGAGCATCTTCAACGACCGGCCGGGCGCCGACGTCTCCGCCTACACCATCAACGGCGCCATGCAAGGCAAGCTGGAGTACTTGGTGGATGGCAGCCCCATCAGCATTGGCGAGAACAACCTTGGGGCGCTGATCCCGGCGTTCCAGGTGCCCCAGGACGCGGTGCAGGAGTTCCGCCTGGAAACGCAGGACGTGCCCGCCAGCTACGCCAGCGGCGGCGCCGGCGTCATTAGTCTGGTCACCAAGTCCGGCACCAACCGACTCCACGGCAACCTGTTTGCCTATATCCGGCCCAACGCCCTGGCGTCCAACGACATGTTCGCCAAGACCGCCGAGTTGGAGGCGGGGCAGGCCAACAAGCCCCTCAATTTCCATCGCTACCAGGAAGGCGGAGCGATCGGCGGGCCAATCGTGCATAACAAACTCTTCTTCTTCGCCGATTACGAAGCCACGCAGCAGGACACGCTGCAAACCGGCACCTATACCGTGCCGACGGTGCAGGAGCGGGCGGGCAATTTCAGCGCCGACCCGTTCACCATCTATAACCCCTTGGTCCCCGATCAGGCCAACGGCGAGCGCACGCCGTTCGCCAACAACACCATTCCCAGCAAAGATCTGAACCCCATCGCGCAGGCCTACACCAAGGAGTTTCCGCTGCCCAACCAGGCCGGCATCGGCCCCTATCACGTGAACAATTACTTCTCCTCCGGGCTGGACCCGGACAATGGACAGAAGTTCGATATCCGGCTGGACGGCTATCGCGGCAGCAAGCAGCACATCTTTGGCCGCTTCTCCTTCAGCCGCCTGGATTTCGGCGACGCCGACCTGTTCGGCACCAGCAACATCTACGACCCCAACTATTACCAAAACATCACCAATGCCCGGAACATCCTGCTCGCCGACGACTACGACCTGAGCCCCACGACGCTGCTGCAATTCCGCTACTCCTTCACCCGGCACTACGAAAATCAAACCGGCGATCCGCGGCAAGAAGGCTTCGACGGGACCAGCCTGGGTTTCCCCGCATCCATTGCGGCGCATTCGGTCTACGCCGACATTCCGTTGATTAGCTTCGCCGACGCCACCGCCAACCTGGGCTCCAACGCCTATACCACGTTCAAGTTCGCGGCCATGAACCATGACGCCTCGGTGACCTTGACCACGCTGCACGGACAGCATGACCTGAGCTTCGGCTTCGAGTTCCAGGAGCAGCTGATGAACGAGGGCCAGCCGGTGGCGCCCAGCGGCTGGTATCAGTTCGACAACACTGCGACCAGCTCCGTGCCCTTCGCTACCGACGGCAGCGGAACGGCGTTCGCCTCGTTCCTGCTCGGGATGGGCGAGTACCCAGGCTTCGAGTACGACAATTTCACCACCGACATTTTCGGCGCCGAAGCTAGCCCCTATTACGGCGCCTTCGTGCAGGATACCTACCAGGTGACGCCCAAGCTGACGCTCGACGTCGGCCTCCGTTGGGACATCTTCGGCGGACGCACGGAGCGCTATAACCGGCTGGAATATTTCGACCCCTCGATCCAGTACACCTATGACGGCGTGCCGCTCACCGGCGGCGAGCAGTTCGTGCAGAACGGCCAGAGCCCATTTTTGACCAACTGGGCCAATCTGGGACCGCGCTTCGGCCTGAGCTACCAATTTCTGCCCAACCTGCTGCTCCGCGGCGGGGCGGGCATTTACTACGGGCCCAGCACGGAAATGGTCTCCAACTCCGAGCTGGACAGCGATGGCTTTGTCGCCGCCACGCCTTGGAACGCCACCAGCCTCAATGCCGATGGCAACACCGTCATGCTGAACTCGCTCAGCAACCCCTTCCCGAACGGCATTGTCGAGCCGGTGGGCGGCCGGCTGGGGCCGGCGACCAACGTCGGCCTAGGCCTGTCCACGGAACTGCACAGCCAGCCCACCCCGGCGACCTACAATTACAACCTCGGCTTTGAATACGAGCTGCCCTCGAACATGGTGTTCTCGGCAGCCTGGGTGGGCAGCCGCGGCGTCTATCTTCCCTTGGACGGCATGGATCTGGACACGCTGTCGCTGCAAACTATCGCCAAGTATGGGGCGAAGTTAAACAATCCGGTGGCCAGTCCGCTGGGCACCATCATGCCGTCCAGTTCGCCGTTTTACGGCGCGACGACCGTACCGCTGTGGCTCACGCTGGAGCCGTTCCCACAGTTCACGGTCGGCTCGATCAACGGCGGTGTTGGCGTGTTTGCCGACCCCGCCGCCTCCTCGACCTATCAGTCGCTACAAGTGAAGTTCCAAAAGCGGCTGACCCACCACTTCACCACCCTGGCCGGCTTCACCTGGGGCAAACTGCTGACCAACCTGCAGAATCCGCCACTTGCCTTCATTGGCTATCACGGCACGGAGGGCTACCAGGATCCGCAGAACATGAACCTGGATTGGAGTCTGAGCCCGCAGGATCTGAGCTACGACTTTACCTGGCAAACCTCCTATGATTTGCCGGTCGGGGCGGGACGGGCGCTCAACGTGACCGGATGGGCGAACCACGTCGTCGGGGGCTGGACGGCGAATGCGGTGGTCTACCTCTCCAGCGGCCTGCCCATCAACGCGCCGTTTGACGGCAACGACCCTTACTTCAACCAGCGCGTGGACATGACCTGCGCTCCCACCGGGCCGCACACGGTTGCGGAGTGGTTCAGCCCGTCCTGCTTTTCGCAGCCGGCCAGCCAATTTCTCCCAGGAACGGCGCCCACGTTCTTGGACGCCGTGCGCACCGACGGCGCCCGCAACCTGGACATGTCGCTCTATAAGACCGTGCCCCTGGGCGAACACCGTAGCTTGCAAGTTCAAATCTTCGCCTACAACCTCACCAATTACGTGCAGCTCGGCTATCCGAACGTTTTCTGGAACCCCGCTCCTGGCGGGCTGGCGGGCTTTGGCCAAATCACCAATGACGTCAACACGCCGCGCCAATTCCAGTTTGCGCTGCGTTACGCGTTTTAACTTCATACGCCCTGGGGCCCCGCGGATCGCGGAGCCCCAGTCGCGGCAACTTGGAGACGCCCTCAGCGCCGGCGGGCGTGCGTTGCCAACCGTCCCGCCCCAGCATGCGCCGCTGCATTCTGGGGATCCCGTCGAAGCCCGCCGCAGGTCCCGATAACGCCGGGGCCCCCAGCGCGCAACGGCGCGCCGCCTTGGGGTCGAGCCGCGGGGCCGTCCAGACTCGGGCGGATGAACCGCGCCGCAGGGCCGGAGGCACGCCCGCCCCCCGGGGGCAGGCATGGCGGGATTCACTGGCCGCGTTTGACGCCGGGCTCGCCGAAGCCGAACGCCAGTTGGGGTGCGCTCTTTTCCCGCGGGCGGATGCCCAGCGGCCACTTCTCCTTGTTGTACATGGCATAGGCCATGATTGCCGTCGCCGTGTACCAGGCCACAATGGCCGAAGCCACCAGAATCCAGCCGCCGGCGATGTGCCAGCCGGCGTCGCCGGTCAGGAACGCCGCCGCCTCGAAGCTGGAGCCCAAGGCGAGCAGCCCCAGCACCCAGGCCACGGCCTTGTACTCGCCCAGTGAAACCCACATGCACAGCCAGGTGATGACCGCCAGGGTGATAAACCAGAAGCCCAGCGCTGGAAACTTGGCTGCCGGCGCCGCCAGCGTCCCGGCGGCGACCAGGGTGAACAGGATGCCGTAGGCGATCCAGAACGAGCCCCACATGCCGTGGACCGCGGTGGCCAGGCCATCGCGCGCCTTAAAGGCCCACATCCCCGCCAGCAGTTGCGCCAAGCCGCCAAAGATCGCGGCGTAGGGCGCAATATAGGCGTTGCTGGCGGCATTGCCGAACCAGCCGGCCATGTTGGCGCCGACGATGAAGGTCGCCGCGCCAAACCCAAACAAGCCCAGGATGGAGGGCGCGGCCACGGGTTGCAGGAACACCGTCGGCAGCTCCGCCAAGCGCGGCTGGAGGTTCTCCGGCGTCAGCGGTGGGGCTCCCGGGCGGGAGGACGACGGCATGGGAATGATTGGATCAGAACTCATCATTGCCTCTCATCGTGACATATTGTCCGGACGCCATGGCATTGCGCCACGGACCATCTGCCTTGTTAGATGACGGCCCGGGCCCGGGCGTTCACCGCGGAAGTGAAGCGGCGGGTCGGGGCGGACGAAGGCGGTCGGCGCTGTGGAGCAGCGTGGAAACCGCGAACAGGTAGGCGGCTTGGCCGCGCGTGAGCACCAGCAGGCGCCGGCCGTCGGCGCTGAATTTGGCCCAAACCGTGGAGCTGGGAAAGCGCAAGGTTCGCACGCGGTGGAAATCCGGCAAGGAATAAATATCCATGCGGCGCGGGCCATTCTGCAGCACCACCGCCTGGGCCGCCGCGGAGGCGGCGATCGGGTAGCCAAATCGCACCGCGATCAGGCCTCCGGTCTGCGCATCGTAGGCCATGGCGCGGTGCAGTATATCCGCGAGCACCAGGCGCCGCCCGGCGAACTGGGTCCCGGACAGCTCGACCCAGGGCGGTCGGACCACCGTCAGCCGCGCCAGCACGGCTCCGCCGCTGGCGCGCAGCACCGTGAAGCGCTGCCCGGCGGCGCCGCAAAAAAGGCGCGGATTGCCGAAGCCAAACTTCAAGTTCAGCGGGGCTAGCCATCCTTGCCGCCGGGCGCAGTCCGTCAAAATCACGTGGCCGCCGTGGATCGCAAGCGTTGGTATTAGACTTCGGCTGGAATGGCGGGGTACTCGGAACTGCCACAGCCGCCGTCCCAGGGCCGAATCCCCAACGACCAGCATTCGGGACGGCAACGGGGCTACCCAGGTGTCGCCCGACCACCATCCGCGCGTCGTTCCCCGAGCGGGCGGTTGCAACCAGCTCAGTTGCCGCTTGCGGAGGCCCACGCGGACCCGCCGCGGATTTGCCCCGCCCTTGCCGATCACGGCGAGCCACGCCGCGTCGGGGCTGAAGCCGATGCTGCGCGAGCTGAGGGGCACGATGATCCCCTGCGTCACGCCGCTTAGGTTCCAAAGGATCGTCTTCCCGCCGTGCGAGGCGCCCAGCCAGTTCAGGTCGCTGGAGGCCGCCAGGACCGTGCCCGGCTGCAGGCGGGCAGCGGCGGGCAGGCGCAGGCTGGCCACGTCGCGCGGCCCGTGCGACCCAAAGCGGACCATCTCCACGGTCGCGTTGGCGGCGCCAGCGGCAAACACACCGTTATAACCGTCCAGCGCACCGGAGCGGGAAACGCCCAGCACGCGGCCGGTGGAGCCATTCACGACCGCCCAAGCCTGGTCCTTCTGGATCCATGTGAAATACGCATCGCCGCTCGTCGCCTTGCGCCAGCGGAGGACACCGCTGCCCAGCCGCAACCACGCGAGACGGTGGCCCGAGGGCACGCCAAGCAGGGACCAGCACGAGCCGTTCTCTTGGTGGCTACCGCAGGCCAGCACGACCCGCGGCGCAACGAAGCCGGCGAACAACGCGTTCGGCCAACGGGACCAGCGGTGCATTTGCAGGTCCAGCAAGGCCCAGTGGCGATGCGCTCCGGCCAACAGGAAACGTCCATCGCTGGAAAACGAGAGGGAGGTGAAGTCCGTTTTGGCACGGAGGACGAGCGCATGGGAGGGAATGCGCGTGATGCGCAATCCCCGTCCGTCGCGCATGGCACAGGCCCACCAGCGGCCGCCTGGGGCAAGCGCCGCTCTGCCGCAGGCATCAAAGTCCTCCTCCACCGTCCACTGCCGGGAGCCGCCGGGCAGGCTCCATTTTTCAATCCGTCCCTCCTCCGTCACCAGCACCACGCTGCCGTTGTCGGGGGCAAATCGGCCCGACACAACGCCGGACAGCGGGATCCGGAGTAGCACCCCCAATGGCGCCCGCCGCACCACCCAGGCTTGCGCGGCGCCGATCACCAGCAGAAAGTGGCCATCAGGTGAAAAGCGTAGTTCGCGAAACCCGGCGCCCAGCGCCGGCGTCAAGTGCACTATCCGCCGGAGGCCGGGTAGAGAAACGCCCGGCGGCGGTTGGTAAGCCACCACGGCAGCGCGCCAGCGGTCGAAGGCGCGCGGGTCCGGCGGCACCGGCGGCCGACACGACGGGATTTGCGTGGCCGCCTTGGCCATGGCATCCAGCCGCCGCTGATCCGGCGGTGCCAGTCTCAACAAATCCCACAGCCGGAAGCCCGACTCGGCCTGCCTCGCCGTCAAACGCGCATAGACCCGAACCAAGCCAAGGGGGTCATATCCGGCGCGAGCGGTCAATTCGAGCGCGACTCGGTCTGCCGCCTCCTGTCCGGAGCGAGGCGGGCGTAGCCGGCCAGGATGGTCTTCCAGCCAGGTCAAGGCGGCGTTGAATTGCCGGCCGAGGTTGACGCCGGCAGGGAGGCGGCTGGCCCCGGGGTGTGGCGCGAGCAGCAGGTGCGATAGCCTCGCGCCCAGCTGGCCGGTCACGTCGTGGCCCATTTCGTGGCCCAAAACGCCGGCCAAATCGCTGTCATTCCGCATCAGTTCCAGCAGGGGGCGCGTGAGGAAAATTTGGCCGCCGGGCATGATGAAGGCGTTGGGATAAGGTTCATCGAGCAGATGGTAATGAAACCGGTAGCCGCTGTGGGGTGGCAACTGCGCCGCCAGCCGCGCGCCGACGGCGCGCACGTGATCCAGCAGCGCTGGAGCGGACAGCTCCGGCCAGGGATTGAGGCGCACGAGGAATTGCCCAACCCGCGCCTGCTGCGCGGGGGAAAGCACGTCGGCAGGCGGAACGGGAAGCGGCGGCAGGGGCCGGCACTGAGAGATCGCTGCGCCGGTCAGGGCCACCAGCCATGCCACCGCCCGGAGAAACCGCCACATGGCCGGTGATTGTAACCGCACCAGGCCGCGCGATGTCAAGCTGCGGCAGGGTGCAAGATGGCGGACGGGATCAGCCGCTTGATTGGCCACTCGGTTACCTGGCTCTCGCCGAATAAGTAGAGGGTCCAAGCGAGCGCTATCCTTGTCCGCCAAAAAGCGTGATCCGCCGCGGCACGGGACGGTCGCCCGCGGCTACCAGCGCACCCGCACCGTTTGCTGAGCCGGGGATTGCGGAATGGTGATTCGCAGGCGCTGGAGTCCGCGGTTATAGCGAACCAAGCTGGCCGCCAAAGGCGCGCCATCCAGTTCCACGCCGGCCGGTTTGGCCGCCCAATGCAATTCGATCACATCGTCCGGACGCGGCGGCCGATACGAGCCCTGGGCTGCGGACAAGGTGACCACCGTTTCCACCGCCCCCGGCTGGTAAGAAATTGTCCGGCGGAAATAGGCGCCGTGCTGGTAGGCGAAGGTCTCACCGTCGTCCTCGTAATACGTCCGCTCGGTTGTGGTTTGTGACAGGACGTCGAATGTCACCGGCGCCCGGATTTCGGCGGCAGCATTAATGGGAGCCTGCGCGCCACCGGGCGCGAGGAACAAGATCGCGCCGGCACGGGCGAACAGCGGTAGCTGTCCTTCGCTGGCCTGCACCGTTTTCCCTCCCGGGCCCGTGAACGCCTGGGGAGCGTGGCCGTTCTCCAGGCGATACCAAGTCCCCGCGGGAAAATAGACGCCGCGGCTGGTGGTGGCCGCGTGCAGAATAGGCGCGACCAGCAGATCGTGCCCAAACAGGTATTCACTGGATAGTTTGTAGGTGTTGGGATCGTTGGGAAACGCCAGCACCAGCGGCCGCATCATTGGCAGGCCCGTCTGGGCGGCCTGGTAGAAGATGTTGTAGATGTAGGGTAGGTACTGATAGCGGCGCTCAATGGCGCGGCGGTTCTCCGCGGTATGCACGCTGCCAAAGGCCCAGGGCTCCTTGGGTGGATCATCCGGCGTGGCGTGGCCGCGCATGAACGGGAAAAACGCGGCGGCTTCCACCCAACGGGTCCACAGATCGGGCGAACCGGCGCCGATGAAGCCGCCAATGTCGTTGCCGACAAAAGGAAAGCCGGAAAGATTCATGCCCAGCAGCGTGGTGATGCCGTTGGACAGATAGCTCCAGTGGGCGGTGTTGTCGCCGGTCCAGAGTGCCGCGTAGCGCTGGCCGCCGGCATAGGTGGCGCGGGTGAGGACAAAGGGGCGATCTTCGGGGCGGAGTTGGCGCAATCCCATCCGCGTGGCGCGGGACATTTGCTGGCCGAACACGTTGTGGGCGGCGGCCGCGGTGATGGCCTGGCCGTCGTGGCGAAACACGACGCGGTCCGGCATGGTGCCGCTGGCGGTGTTGAATACCGACGGCTCATTCATGTCGTTCCAAATGCCGTCCACCCCGACGGCGGCGAAGTGGGCGATCTGGCTCGCCCACCACTGCCTCGCGGCGATTTGCGTGAAGTCGGGAAACACCGCCGGTCCGGGCCAGACCGGACCGACAAACAACTGCCCATCGGGATATTTGGCGAAGATGCCGGCCGCCACGCCACTGGCGTAAGCGGCGTAGCCGTTGGCGTCTTGTTTCACGCCCGGATCAATGATGGTGACGGCGTGGAACCCGATCTGGTGCAGGCGAGCCAACAGCTGCCGCGGATGGGGAAAGCCTTGCGGGCTCCAGGTGAAGATGCGGTAGCCGCGCATGTAGCCGATGTCCATCCAGACCACGTCGGCGGGGATGTCCAGTTGGCGGAACTTCTCGGCGATGTGCAGCACGTTGCTGGCCGGGTAATAGCTATAACGGCACTGGTTATAGCCCAGGCTCCAGAGTGGCGGCATCGGGATCCGGCCCGTCAGGGCGGCGTAGCGGCGGAGGACATCCTTCGGCGTGGGCCCGGCGATCAGGTAATAGTTCAGTGGGCCGCCCTGTGCGCCGAAATCATAAAACTGCCGGCTGCTCTTGCCCATGTCAAAGCTGGAGCGGTACGTGTTATCGAAGAAGACGCCGTGCGCCAGCGCCGGCTGGCCGGGAGGCGCGTCCAGAACCAGAAAGAACGGGATGTCGGCATAAAGTGGGTCGGTGGCGTTGTTATAGCCCGGCTGGTCGGAGTTCCACATCACATAGGCGCTGCCGCCCAGGTGCTGGCCGCGCTTGTCTAGCGGGCCGGTCTTTTCGCCCAAACCGTAGAAATGGACGCTCGGCGTCAGCTGCTTCCATACCCGTACCCGCGCGCCGCCGACGTCGCCGGCCTGAGCGGGATCATAGGCCATGCCGTCGGCGGCATCGGCATCCAGCAGCCGGCCGGCCGGGGTATAGAACGCCAAGCGGAACGGCTGGCGTGCGATCACCACCTTCAAGGCGGAGGTTTCGAGGACATCGCGGCGGCGGCCCGGGTCAAAGGTGAACCGTGGCGGGGCCACCGGTCCCGCCGCCTGCGCCACGGCAAAGGAGCGGCCGAGCTTCAGCGCGGCTTCCGGCGCCGGCGTGAAGCAGACCCGGATGATGCCGGGCCGGACCACCGTCAGGCGCACCACGCCATCAGCGTTCTGGTAGCGGACGCCGCTGGCGAACCGCTGGCCCGGCGCCATGTTGCCGATCCCGATCCACTGCGCCCGAAGCGGAACGGCGCAGCCGAAGAGGAGCAGTGCGGTCACCACCGCTGCGTGGTGGCGCAGGCGCACCATTCGGGACGGCGCTCCCGCTCTACCCCGCACCGCGCCGCTCCACCCCAGCATCCTGGGCCGCGCACTGGGGAGCCCGGAGCGCCTCGGGGGCCGTGGGATGGGGAGCAGTTGCACTTGGGCCGTTAAGGCCGGCCATCCCGCGCCGCGGGATCCGCCGGCGCTCAGGGTATCTCCAAGTTGCCGGAAAGAGCAACGCGAGTTGGGCATAGAAGGGAGCCAGGAAAACGCGAGCCGACAGGGGCGGCATCACGATACCACGGCGGGAGGGCTCTGGGGCGGTTGCGCCGCCCGAAACGGCGCCAACGCCAAGCCAACCCGGTGGCCCCAACCGGACGGTTGGATGCGCTTCGCCGGCGGCGACAGCCAAACCTGCTAGCATCAAAAGTCGGCGGCTGCGGTCGTCCGACCCTTATGCGCGCCCTCGTCAAGCCCGCTCCGGCCCCGGGCGCGGAGATTCGCTCCGTGCCGGTACCGGAATTAGGCTCGCGGGATGTGCTGGTGCGGGTGCGGATGGCCTCAATCTGCGGCACCGACCTGCACATTTATGAATGGGACGACTGGTCGCGGCACCGGCTGCGGCCGCCGCTCACCTTTGGCCACGAATTCTGCGGCGTGGTGGAGCGGGTGGGCTCCGAGGTCGAACTGGTCCGCCCCGGCGACCCGGTCAGCGCCGAGATGCACATCGCCTGCGGGCGCTGCCTGCAGTGCCGCAGCGGGCAGGCGCATGTCTGCCGTAAACTGCGCATCCTCGGCGTAGACGACGACGGCTGTTTCGCCGAGTTTGTCCGGATTCCGGAAAGCAATCTTTGGAAGCTGGATCCGGCCGTGCCAGCCGAATACGGCGCTATCCTCGACCCCCTGGGTAACGCCGTGCATACGGTGCTGGCCGGTGAGATCGCCGGCCGCAGCGTGGCCGTGGTAGGTTGTGGCCCGATTGGTCTGATGGGTATTGCCGTGGCCCGCGCTGCCGGCGCAGGGACGATCTTCGCGCTGGAGTTGCATGAGCATCGCCGCGCGCTGGCCCGCCAGTTGGGCGCCGATGCGGCGGTGGATCCGCGCCAGCCACGGGCGTCGGAGCAAATCATCGCCCAGACCGAGGGCGGCGGCGCCGACGTGGTGCTGGAGTTCTCCGGCCATGCCGATGGCATCCGCACCGCGTTCGCCCTGGCGCGTCCGGGCGGCCGCGTCAGCTTGCTGGGCCTTCCCGCCGATCCGCTCGAACTCGACCTGGGTAACCAGCTGATCCTCAAAGGGCTGACCGTCCAAGGCATTCATGGCCGCCGCATGTTCGAGACCTGGTATCAAATGCAGACGCTGCTGCGGGGCGGCCGGCTGAAACTCGACCCGCTGTTCACCCACCGCCTGCCCTTAACGGCCTTTGCTCACGCCATGGACCAACTGCGCAGCGGCCAAGCCGCCAAGGTGCTGCTGTTCCCCGACGGCCAGCCCGGCGCCGACTCCTGAACCGAGCCCCCGAGACCATGCCCCGCCCGCAATTGCAATACCTGGCCGATGAACTGGCTGCCCTCGACGCCAAAGGGCTGCGCTTCCGCCTCCGCATCTTGAGTGGCGAGCAGACGCCGGTGGCGGTCTTCGATGGCCGCCGCGTCATCAATCTCAGCTCCAACAACTACCTCGGCCTGACTACCCATCCCCGCCTGCGCCAAGCCGCGCATCAGGCGCTGGACCGGGAGGGCGTCGGTTCCGGCGCCGTCCGGACCATCTCCGGCACCATGGCCATCCACATGGAACTGGAGGCCAAGATCGCCGCCTTTAAGCACACCGAAGCTGCAGTCGTCTTTCAAAGCGGCTTCACCGCCAATGCCGGCGCGGTCAGCGCCCTTCTCGGGCGGGAGGACTTCATAATCTCCGACGAGTTGAACCACGCCAGCATCATTGACGGCGCCCGCCTGTCCCGCGCCGCCGTCAAGGTGTTCCCGCACCGCGATATGGCCGCCGCCGAGGCGCGGCTGCAAGAGGTCGCCGCCCAGCCCGGGCGTAAACTGCTGATCACCGACGGCGTCTTCAGCATGGATGGCGACATCGCACCGCTGCCCCAGCTCTGCGATCTCGCGGAAAAATATGGCGCGATCATGATGGTGGACGACGCCCACGCCTCCGGCGTCTTGGGCAAAAATGGCCGGGGCACGGTGGATCACTTCGGCCTGCACGGCCGCGTGGATGTGCAGGTCGGCACGCTCTCGAAGGCCATCGGCGCGCTGGGCGGCTATGTCTGCGGGCGGCGCGAACTGATTGAGTTCCTCTACCACCGCGGCCGCCCGTTCCTGTTTTCCACCTCGCATCCGCCCTCGGTCGCCGCCACTTGTTTGGCCGCGTTTCAGGTGCTCGAGGACGAGCCGGAGCGCATCGAGCGGCTCTGGGAGAACACCCGTTTCTTCAAGGCTGGCTTGCGGCAGCTCGGCTTTGATACCGGCAGCAGCGAGACTCCGATCACACCCATCATGGTGGGTGAAGGCCGCAAAGCCATGGCCTTCTCCGCTGCGTTGTTCCAGGCCGGTTTGCTGGCCACCGGGATCGCCTTTCCCACCGTCCCAGAGGGCAAGGCGCGGCTGCGGACGATTGTCACCGCCACCCACAGCCGGGAGGAGCTAACCCAAGCACTGGACATCTTGGCGCGGGTCGCCCGGGAGCAGAGCATCCTATAAGCCAACCGCAGTTTTCGTAACCTTGATCCCCCCGCAAACATCCACTCCACCGTGGGACGGGGCTCAGGCGCGGATTGATGCTTTTGCCCATGGCGCCCTCCGTCACCTCGCGGCAGCGCGGAAACCCCCTGAGCGCCAAGGGGCGTCCGTTGCCGTCCCGCCTGAGCGCGCAACCGCGCGCGGCCAGGAGGAGTGGCGCTCCTTGGGGTGGAGCGGCGGGGCCGTCCAGAATCGGGCGGCGGCGCTGCCGCCTACGCCCGTCGGGCAATTTGGCCCAAACCCCATTTCTGAATAAGCTGGTTCTATGAGCGAAGCACCGCAAACACCCTCTCCTGCCACGCCGCCGGCCGATCCGGCACCGGGCGGTAACGCGGCCAAGAGCCGCCTCACCGGTTGGATCGTCGTCGCCATTGTGGTCGCCGGCGGCTTGATCTTTATGTCCGCCCACCGCCGGGCCGCCACTGCGGCGGCGTTGGCCCAGGGCGGCGATCCGGCGGCGGGCCAGTTCATGACCGCCAACAGCGTTACCGGCCTGACGGCCCCCAACTTTACCCTGACCGGGCTCAACGGCCAGCGGATCTCCCTGGCGCAGTTCAAAGGCCGGCCCGTGGTGCTGGATTTCTGGGCTTCCTGGTGCGGGCCGTGCAAAGAGGAGATCCCCTTCTGGAATGCGCTGCAAACCAAGTACGCAGCCCAGGGACTCCAGATCATCGGCATCGCCGAGGATAATGGAGCGCAGCCGGTTCGGCAATATTTGGCCCACCACCCGTTGGATTATCCGGTGGCCATGGACCTTGGGGCGCTGGCGTCCACCTACGGAATGCCCTTCGGGCTGCCGACGACGTTCTTCATTAACCGTGACGGCAAGATCGCCGCCCGGATAGATGGCATGGAAGGCCAGGATGAGCTCCAATACCGCATTCAACAGATTCTCTAGCTTGGGCTTGACGCGGCGGCGCGGCTGGTTCGCCGCACTGGCGATCGTTGGGCTGGGCGGGCTGGGGTTCGCGGCGGCGCACCCGCAGCAGTTGCCTTCGTCTCCCCCCGCACCATCCGCCGCGACCGCAACCGTCGTCTCCCTGCGCCGCGCGCACGCGCCCGTGTTGCGCCGCACCGCCACCGCGCACGCGATCTTGATTTTCCAGGTCCGCCCGGGATTCCACATCAATTCCAACCACCCCAACTCGCCCTTTTTGATCCCCACAACGCTGCGTTTTAACGCCGCTCATAGCGACGTTGTGGTTCAGGCGATCCGCTGGCCGCAACCCCAGGAATTGAAGTTTCAGTTTTCCGCTCAACCGCTGGCGGTCTTCAGCGGTACGTTCCCGGTGCGGGTGGATCTACGCGCCCGCGGCGCCGCCGCCACGCTGGTGTTGAAGGGCACGCTCCGTTATCAGGCCTGCAACGACACCCTCTGCCGGCCCCCGGCGAGTCTGCCGGTTCACCTCCGCATAGTGGCCCAATAGCCGTTGGTCGCCCCGCGGCGGCGTGTTTGCGTACAGCTGTCCGCATCTCGGAAGCGGACCCGCGCCGCCATCACCAGCCAGTTGCATCGCGCCGATATTTCATGCTTGGCGGCTAACTTTGGCCTTCCCGGTGCGTATAAGGGATAGACCACCCACCGCATGGCGTCCCTGCCCCAGCTCGCTCCACCCGGCCCAGAGCGCCCCCGCCGGCGCGCCGCCACCGCCCCCGTGGTCATCCGCCGTTCGCGGCGGCCACGGCTTTGGATGGAGATCGTGATTGTGCTGCTCTGCCTGCTGGCCGGTGGCTGGGCTCTGCGCAAGGCCGCCGTCGCGCTCACCACGCGGACCGCGCCGCGTCTGGTGGGCGCCTGGTTGCTGCCGGCGGCCACGTCCGCCCACACCGGGTGCCATCCGCACGCCTGAAGCCACCACGCCGCGGCATAGCGGGGTACACTACTGGCGGCGCCTGGCCTACGCCCAGAGCGTGGTGGGTGTTGCTCGCCGACCGCCCGCAACTCAGCCAAAAGCAGGGCTCCCAACATGGGGCACTGCGCCTTTAGGGTGGCCCGGCGAGAGGTGCAGACAAAGGGCGGCCGCACCGCCGCCGTGGCTTATGAACCTGATTTTGATCGGCTATGGTCGCATGAACCGGTGCGTCGAGGTGCTGGCGCGGGAGCAGGGCCACCGCGTCACCCACATCGTTCGCTCCGGCGGCGATTGGCCTGCGGGCTGGACGCCGGGCCTGGTGGCCATAGACTTCAGCGTCGCCGGTGCGGTGCTCGGCAACGTGGAACGGGCGATGGCCGCGGGCATTCCCATTGTCATCGGCGCCACCGGTTGGCGCGAGCAGCTGCCGGCGGTGCAGCGGTGCGTCGCGGCTGCCTCGGTGGGCGCTGTCTACGGCGCGAATTTCTCTCTTGGCGTGCAGGTGTTTTTTCGCCTCGTGGCCGCCGCCGCGGAGGCCATGCCCGCGGACTATGACGCCTTTATCACCGAAGCCCATCACCGCCACAAAAAAGACGCGCCCTCCGGCACGGCGCTGCGGCTACGGGATCTGCTCGCTGCGGGCGGCCGGACCGCCACGGTCAGCAGCGTCCGCGCCGGGGCCATCCCGGGCACCCACACGGTCGGCTTTGACGGCGCCGCCGAGACCATCACGCTGACCCATACCGCCCGCTCCCGCGAGGGGTTCGCCCAAGGTGCGCTGCTGGCGGCGCAATGGATCCTGGGCCGGCGGGGCCTACACGCCTTCGAGGCCATCGCTCCGGAACTGGGGCGGAGGGTGGCGGGAGGGCAATGATGGATTTCCCGTTCTCTGGTTGCGGCACCGCGCTGATCACGCCCTTCGACACCGCGGGCGAGGTGGACGAGGCGGCGCTGCGCCGTTTTCTCCGCTGGCAGATCGCCGAGGGCGTGGACTTCCTGGTGCCCGGTGGCACCACCGGCGAAACCGCCACCCTGGACCGCCACGAGCACCTGCGCATCGTGGCCCTCGCCGTCGAGGAGGCACGACGCGCCGAGCGCATGGTTCCGGTGCTGGCCGGAGCCGGGGGCAACAACACCCGCGCGACCGTGGCCTTGGCGCGAGAGGTAAGCGCGCTGGGCGTGGATGGCATCCTCTCCGCCGCACCGTATTACAACAAGCCGGCGCAGGAGGGTTTGTACCAGCATTTCGCGGCCATTGCCGCCGCCATCTCGGTCCCCCTGGTGCTTTACAACGTCCCCGGACGCACCGCCAGCAACATCGAACCCACCACGGTGGCCCGCCTCGCCGCCCTCGGCAACGTAGCCGGGATCAAGGAAGCTTCCGGCAACCTGAACCAGATCATGACCGTGCTGGCGACCGCACCGCGCCGCTTCGCGGTCCTGTCCGGCGATGACGCGCTGGCCCTGGCGATCGTGGCCCTGGGCGGCCGGGGGGTCATCAGCGTGGCCAGCAATGAAATCCCCGCCGCCATGACCGAACTGATGCGCCTGGCCCGCAGCGGCGATCTGGCCGCCGCCCGCCGTGAGCATTTCCGCTATCTGCCCCTGATGGAGGCGAATTTCCTGGACTCCAACCCCATCCCGGTCAAGGCCGCGCTGGCGGCGATGGGCCATTGCCAAGAGGTGTACCGCTTGCCGCTCACGCCCCTGCGCGGCGCCCGGCGCGAGCAATTCTTCGCGGTGCTGACCTCGTTGGGTCTCGCCGGGCCCGTCCCGGACGCCGCATCATGAACCACGCGGAGCGCGCCTCGCTGGCCGCTGCGGTGCAGCAACTGGCCGCCGACCCCGATCTGGCGCTCCATCGCGCCGAGGCTCGGTCCGTCTTCGCCGCCCTGCGCCAGGCGCTCAATGCCGGCCAGGTCCGCGCCGCGGAGCCCGACGGCGCCGGGGGCTGGCAAACCCACGCCTGGGTCAAGCAAGGCATCCTGCTCGGCTTCCGCCTCGGCGAACTGGTGGCCTTCGAGCCGGCCGGGCCGTTGCACTTCACCGACAAGGACACGCTGCCCTTGCGAACCCTGACGCCGAGCGATGGCGTCCGCCTCGTGCCCGGCGGCAGCAGCGTGCGCGACGGCGCCTTTCTCGCCCCCGGCGTGGTCTGCATGCCACCCTGCTACGTGAACATCGGCGCCTACGTGGACAGCGGCTCGATGATTGACTCCCACGCGCTGGTCGGCTCCTGCGCCCAGATCGGCTGCCGCGTCCACATCAGCGCCGCCGCCCAGATCGGCGGCGTCCTGGAGCCGGTCCACGCAGCGCCGGTCATCATCGAAGACGACGCCCTGATTGGTGGCAACTGCGGCATCTATGAAGGCGCCCGCATCGGCGCTGGCGCGGTCCTGGGCGCGGGCGTCGTGCTCACCCGCTCCACGCCGCTCTATGACCTGCCTCGCGGTGAGGTGTACCACGCCGCGCCGGGAGAAGGCCTGCGCGTGCCTTCCCGCGCCGTGGTCGTCCCCGGCGCCCGCGCCGTCACCCGTGGTCAGGGCCCGGTCTGGGGCCTGTCGTTGTACGCTCCAGTGATTGTGAAATACCGCGATGATGCCACCGACGCCGCTACCGCCCTGGAGGCGTGGCTGCGCTAGCGCTGGCCGGCGCGGAACGGCTGTCCCGCCTGCCGAGTTCCGCAAAGGGACTATTGCACGCTGCCTTTGGCCATCACCATGAGGAAGCTGGGCTCGGCGTGAAACGACGTCGCCGTGCCGGTAATGGTAACGTGCTCGCCGGTGCGCACGCGCTGCGGCTTGGCCAGCACCAGGTGCACGTCCACCGTGGGCGGGGTGGCCTGCTGGTCAAACGGGTCGACCGACAAGTCCACCGTGTGACGCGTCGCCGACACCACGATGCCCGGCAATTGATAGGTCTGCCCCTTGACCTTCTTCCACTCGGCAGCCCGCGTGGCGGGGTTCGTCAAGCGCTGCTTGATCCCACGGAAAGTATCCGCCGGATACAGCTTGGCCAGCGCCGCCTCGTTGGCGGCGTTCACCGCCTGCACCTCCTGGTTGTACTTGGCGAGTGCGATGGCCCGCGCTGATTCGATCTTGAGGTCGGCCGGCGGCTGGGCGTTGGCCTGGGCCGTGGTTTCCAGCGCGTCCAGCCCATCCGTTGAGCCGTGATAGCCGGAATAGGCCTTTTGCAGATAGCTGCTGATCACGGTCGCCTGCGGCGCCAGCGCTCGGGCGCGGGCGATATAGAACAGGCCGCTGACAAAGTTCGCCGGCTTTTTGTACAGCTCCGCGATGCCCAGCCAATAGTAGGATTGCGCGTCTTTGGTATTGAACCGAACCGCGGATGCAAAGTGGGTGGCGGCGGCGGGGTACTGATGCCGCTGCAGCGCGACGAAGCCCGCGGCGCGATTGAAGACATACTCCGCCCGGGCCTTCTTGTCCTCTGGTGCCTGCACCGTGGCCAGCGCGCGCTCTCCGCACTGCGCCGCCCAGTCAATCAACACCAGGTCGCGGCTCATCGCCGGACTGCTGGGGGGCAGGTTGGCCGCCGCATTGGGCAGGTAATAGGCGATGACCGTGAAGGCTCCGGCCTGCACCGCGGCGGAAGCGTTGGGGTTTTTCAGGATGGCCCGCGCCGTCCGCTCCGCGCCCGCATAGTCGCGGGCCGCCACGTTACCCGCCATCTCCTGCTGCAGCGCCGGCAAGCGGTAATCGGAGTTGGGGTATTGCTGCAAGAACTGGCCAAACGCTGCCGCCTCGGCCGTGCCCGTCAGCTTGGAGGCGGCGATGTAGGCCTTGTACTCCGCCATACCGCCCTTCCAGCTCCGCTTGGCGGGCAACGTGCCCGCAACGGGACAAGCGGGGATCGGCTCGGTCGCCGCCGCCTGGCCCCCCTGCGCCCACACCGGCATCCCAGCGCATAGGCACAACCCTGCCACTAGGGCCACCGACCGGAGCCGCTGCCGGCTGCCGGAACTCCCCATTGCATCGCTCATTGCGTCCGTTCTCCTCCGCTCCAGTTCTGATGCACCACACACCACCACCGCTACACCGGTCACCCGTGGTGAAAACGGGTGGATTATAAAAAGGACGGTCGTCGCCTGCCAAGCCCATCGACGGCCCAGGGCCGCAGATCATCCCGCGCGTGTCTGGCAGCGCACTCCGCTTCCCTCGCAATATGGCAGAAAACAACCTCAAAGAGCAAGTTGCCATTGTCACCGGCGCCAGCCACGGCATCGGCGAGGCGGTGGCCCGCCGGCTGGCGGCCTTGGGCGCCCGGGTTGTGTTGGCCGCCCGCAACCGCTCCCGCTTGGAGGAAATCGCTCGGGATTGGGCCGCCGAGGGCCTGGACGCCACCGCCAGGCCCACCGACGTGCGCAGCCCCGCGGAGGTCGAAGCGCTGGTCGCCGAAACCGCCGCCGCACGCGGCCGGGTGGACATCTTGGTCAACAATGCCGGGATCGGTTGCTTCGGCCCACCGCTGCATGAGCTGGGCCTGGAGGAGTGGGACGCGGTCATGGCCACCAACCTTCGCGCCGCCTACCTGGCCCTGCGAGCCGTGGCCCCGCACATGATCCGCCGACAATCCGGCCACATCATCAATATCTCCTCGCTCGCCGCCCACAATCCCGTTCCCCGCGGCGCCGCCTACGCTGCCTCGAAGTGGGGCCTGAAGGGCATGAGCATCTCCGCCGCCGAAGAGTTGCGCGCCTACGGCATCCGCGTCAGCCTGATCTGCCCCGGATCGGTAGACACCGATCTGGTGCCGGACCGCGGCAAGAACCGGGCCGCGATGCTGCAACCCGAGGACGTCGCCCACGTCGTCGCTCTGCTGGTGACACAGGCGCCGCAGAGCTTCGTCAGCGAAGTCCTCATGCGACCCACCCACAAACCCTAGCGCCTGCTCGTGCCGCGGGGCAGGCGGGCCAGCCGTCCGGCCCGCCGGGCAGGCGCGGCCCTCCGAGCGGGCCGGGGCAGGTCATCCTCTCCGGGATATGGGATAGCCTTTCCAGGCTGTTCAGTGGGCCCGGCTTTCCAGCCCGGCCATGACGGGTGCCTGGCGTGCGCACCCGGGCGGGCTGAGAGCGCCCCGCTAGACAGCCGGACCCACGCCGCGGGCGGGCCAGCCGCCCACACTCCCACGGCAGGCGTACCGTTTTGCAACTGCCACGCTCCCCCTTCCGCTTCCCTTCCGCCCACCCTTTTCCCTATTCTCAGTGCGTGGGACTGCATCCCCTCGACCTGGCGATCATCGCCGCCTACCTCATCGGCATTACATTGTTCGGCGTCTCCTTTCGCCGCCACGGCGCCACCTTGAAGGACTATTTTCTCGGCGGCCGCACCGTCCCGTGGTGGGCCATTTCCCTTTCCATCGTCGCCGGCGAAACCAGCGTCCTCACCATCATCAGCACCCCCGGCATCGCCTACACCGGCGACTTCGCCTTCCTGCAGCTGGTGTTCGGCTATCTGCTGGGCCGCATCGTCATCTCCGCCGTCCTCCTGCCCCATTACTTCAAGGGCGAGCTGTTCACCGCCTATGAACTGATGCAGCGCCGCTTCGGCACCCGCCTGAAGAGCCTAAGCGCCGCCATCTTTCTTGGCGGCCGCGCCATTGCCGAAGGAGTGCGCCTCTGGGCCCTGGCCATCGTCGCCGGCGTGGTGCTCGACGCCTTGCCCCGCCTGGGCCTGCCGTGGCACTTCAATAACCTGGAGATCATCCTCATCATCGCCGTTCTAACATTGATCTATACCTTCGAGGGCGGCATGAAGGCGGTGATCTGGACCGACTTCATCCAGATCTGCGTCTATGTCGCCGGCGCTATCCTCAGCTTTTTCCTGATTCTGCGCGGCATCCCCGGCGGATGGGCCCACGTCGCCGCCGTCGCCGCCGCCGCGCACAAGTTCCGCGTGTGGCATTTCCGGTTCTCTTGGACTCAGCCCTTCACGTTCTGGGCCGGCTTGATCGGCGGCATGTTCCTCACCACCGCCACCGACGGCACCGATCAACTCATCGTTCAGCGACTGCTTTCGGCCAGGAGTGAGCGTGAGAGCCGCTGGGCGCTGCTGAGCAGCTGGATCGTCATCTTTTTCCAGTTCGCTCTGTTTCTATTCATCGGCGTCCTGCTCTATGTCTTTTATCAATCCCACGCCCTGCCCGCCGCCGGCCAGTTCGGGCGTTATGACCGCCTCTATCCGGAGTACATCGCCCGCTATTTCCCCATCGGCTTGGCCGGCCTGCTGATCGCCGCAATCATCGCCGCCGCTATGTCCAACCTGAGCGCTGCCCTGAACGCGCTCAGCTCCACCACGATCATGGATTTCTACCGCCCACATCTGAACCCTGGGCAAAGCGAAAAGCATTATTTGTGGGTGTCCCGGCTGGCCACCGTGGGCTGGACCGCAGTGCTGGCCGCCGTGGCCTACGCCAGCCGGGACTCCCGCTCCGTGCTGGTGGCTGGGCTGTCGGTCATTTCCTACCCATTTAGCGCCTTGCTGGGCGTGTTTTTGCTCGGTGTCACCACCCGGCGCACCAACCAGTTCGGCGCCATTGTTGGCATGATCCTGGGCGTTTTGGCCGCGGTCGGCTTGGGGCTTGCCGGACTGCCCTTCACTTGGTTTATAGTCGGCGGAACGGTGACCACGTTTATAACCGGCTACCTGTTCAGCCTGCTGCGCCCCGCGCCGCCCGCGGAGCGCCCGGACGCTCCCCTGGCGGCCACGCCGGCGCGCCAAACGCCCTAGCCGCCCCGCCATCATGGACCCCCGCCCCGCACCCCCGTCCTCGGCCTCCTCGGCGCCGCCCCCCGCCGACCCCGCCGCCGGTACCAGCAGCGGCACCGCCGGCACGGACGGCTTGGTCCGCGGTCTAACGCCGGGCCAGTGCGTGGCTTTCATTGTCGGCACGCTGATCGGCTCCGGAATCTTTTTCGTGCCGCACGAGATGGTGCAGGAGGTGCACTCGTTCGGCTGGATCATGGCCATCTGGGTCATCGGCGGGCTGCTGTCTCTGTTTGGCGCCTTGGCCTATGCCGAGCTGGGGGCGCTGCGCCCGCAGGCGGGCGGCGAGTACGTCTACCTGCGCGACGGCTGGGGCCCGGGGCTCGGGTTTTTGTTCAGCTGGGGCATGTTCTGGATCATCCGCCCGGCCTCGGCGGCCACCATCGCCGCTGGATTTGCCCTGGCGGCGGCCTTCATTTGGCCCGCCCTGAACCTTCCGCTGTTCGCGCTGGGCGGGGTGGCGCTGCATGGCGCCCAGGTGCTGGCGGCGGTGATGATTGTGCTGGTCACCTGGGTCAATTACTTCGGCGTACGCCAGGGCGGCCGTTTGCAGGCCTGGTTCACGGTGCTGAAGATCGCGCTGATCGCCGCCCTCATCGCCGCAGCGCTGATCTGGTCGCCCGGCGATTGGCGCCACTTGACCCAGCAGTTGGCGGCGCCGGCGCTGGATTTTGGCGGCATCTCCGCGGCGCTGGTGGCGGCTCTGTGGGCCTACGACGGCTGGAACAACCTGACCCTGGCGGGCAGCGAGATTCAAAACCCGCAGCGCTCGATTCCGCGCGCCATGGCCTGGGGCGTGGGGATCGTGTTCCTCGCCTACGCGCTGGTCAATGTGGCCTATTTTTACGTCCTCTCGCCGGCCTCGGTAGCCGTGCACAAAAACGTCGCCGCGGCGATGGCGGCGGCCTTCTTGGGGCGCCATGCTGGAGCGCTGGTGTCGGTGGCGATCATGGTGTCGGTATTCGCCACTTTGAACAGCTCCATTCTGTCTGGCGCCCGCGCCCCGTTCGCCATGGCGCGGGATGGGTATTTTTTCAAGTCGCTGGCGCGCGTGCACAAGCGCTATCGCACGCCGCACGTGGCCCTGTGGTGGCAGGCCGCATTCTGCTGCGTCTTCGCGCTGACCGGCAGCTACAAAAGCCTGTTCACCCTCACCATCTTCGCGGAATGGCTGTTCTATGCCTTGGCGGTGACGGCGCTGTTCCGCTTCCGCGGCCGGGGCGAGCGGTCGCCGTTCCGGATGGTGGGCTATCCGGTCCTGCC
>JBOGKW010000032.1:0-24994 GCA_050746205.1 Terriglobales bacterium
CTTTGCAGCGCGAGCGCTCTCGTATACTGAGGCGTGAGGCCCGCGCTGCGCATTGGTTCCCGAGGCTCGGCGCTGGCCCGCTGGCAGGCGGAATATGTGGCGGCCGCCTTGCGGGCGCGGGGCTTGGCGGTCGAGGTCGTCTTCTTGGCCACGAGCGGCGATCGCTTTGCCGATCGCTCGCTGGCGGAGATCGGCGGCAAGGAGCTGTTCACCAAGGAAATTGACCAGGCGCTGGCCGGCGGCGAGGTGGACATGGCCGTGCACAGCCTGAAGGATGTTCCGGCGCTGCGCCCGGAAATGTTGACGCTGGCCGCGGTGCCGCCCCGCGAGGACCCGCGCGATGCCTGGGTGGCGCCGGCGGGTGTGAGCTGGGAGGCATTGCCACCAGGCGCACGCATCGGGACCAGCAGCTTGCGGCGGCGGAGCCAACTGTTGGCGCAACGACCGGATGTGGCGATCGTTCCGCTCCGGGGCAATGTGGACACGCGATTGCGGAAGTGGCGGGAGGGCGCCTGCGAGGCGTTGGTGTTGGCCGGCGCCGGGCTAAAGCGGCTGGGCCAGGCGGGCACGATTGTGGCGTGGTTGGAGCCCGAGGTCTTGTGTCCAGCGGCGGGGCAAGGCGCTCTAGCGGTGGAATGCCGCGCCGAGGATGGCGAAGCGCGCCGCCGACTGGCCCCGCTGGATGACGCCCTGACGCATCAGGCGGTCCTGGCCGAGCGCGCGGTGCTGGCGCGCCTAGGCGCAGGGTGCCAAACGGCGGTGGGGGCGCTGGCGCGATGGCGGGGCAGGGAACTGCATCTGCGGGCGGTGGTGGGCGAGCCGGACGGGCACCGGCTGATTGTGGCAGAGGCGGCGAGCAGCGGCGATGCGCATGAGTTGGGTGCGAGGGTTGCCGAGCGCCTGTTGGCGCAAGGCGCAGCGGAGATCTTGGCGGCGCCCACGCCCGCGCCGGAGGCGCCTTGAGCCGCTTGGCGGCCCCAGAGCCGGGCGCAGGCCCGCTGCTAGGCCGGCGCGTGGTGGTGACGCGGGCGGCGGCACAGGCGCGGGAGCTGACGGCGCAATTGGAAGCCGCCGGCGCCGAGGTGCTGGCGCTGCCGGTGATCTCGATCGCCCCGCCGGCCGACGCGGCCCCTTTGCGCCGTGCCGTCCGCCGCGCCAGCCAAGCCGGCTATGACGGTTACATTTTCACCAGCCAAAATGGCGTGGATGCGTTTTTCGCCGCGGCGGCGGAAGCCGGGCTACGCCTCGCTGGGCCGCACGGTTGGGTCGGCGCCATCGGGTCCGCCACGGCGCGACGGCTGCGCGAAAACGGCTGGGCGGCCGACATCGTGCCCCCGGAGTTCGTGGCCGAGAGCGTAGTCGCAGCGTTGGCGGGGCGTGAGTTGGCGGGCCAACGGATCCTGCTGCCCCGCGCCGCGGCGGCGCGGGACGTGATTCCCCAAGCGCTGACCGCGCGCGGAGCGCGGGTGGAGGTGGTGGCCGCCTACCAAACCGTGGCGCCGGCCGGCGCCGCCGAGCGCGCCCAGGCGCTGTTTCCCCCGCCTCCGGCACCTCATCCTGACGCCGTGTTGCTGACCAGTTCCTCGACCGCCCGCAACCTGGCCGCGCTGTTGGGCGGCGATTACCGCCAGCGCCTGGCCGGGGTCCTAATGGCGGCGATTGGGCCGGTCACGGCCGCCACGCTGCGGGAGTTGGGTCTGCAACCGGGCGTGGTGGCGGGGGAGTTTACCGCGGCTGGCTTGGCCGCGACGCTGGTAGCGCATTACCGCGCTGAGCCGGGAGGCTGAACGTGGCGCCGCGATGACCGGCGCGCCGGGCCCAAGCGCGAAAGAGATCGGGATAGGAGGCGATGATAAAGTCGGCGGGGGCAAATCCCAGCTTCCGGGCGGCGCCACGAATCTGTCTTGCCGGGCCTTCCAGTTCGAGGAAATCGCCCGCGATCGTTCGATCCCAGGCCGCTGCCAGGCCGGGCCATGCCGGCGACCGCCACAGCGTCCGCTCGCGTTCGTACGCGAGCCGCGGCCTGAAACCGAGGACCGCCAGCAGCGCCCGAGCGGCATCGCCATCGGCCAACGCCACCTCCGCTTCCCGGCGAATCTTCAGGCGTCGATCCCCCTGCGGCCGGCCCTTGGCCGTGAGCGTCCAGGCTCGGCCGCTGCGGCGCAACCGGAGCAGCAAGGCTTGCCGCCGCAGCCGCCCGTTGGCGTCGTCGAACAGCCAGTTGCTCTCCTGCCGCCGTCGCCCTGGGCGAAATCCGGCGGCGCGTAGCGCACGGCGCAGGGCAGTGGCGCCGTGGATGGACAGCTTAACCTCGGTTTCCAGCGCCATGGTTTCCAGCGCCATCGCAGTTGTCGCGCGAGCGTTCCGGGGCCTAGAGCCCCGCTAGGGAAGACGGCTCCAGAGTACGATAATGCCCGCCCGACCCCCAATGCCGAGCGCAGCAACCGGGCGATATCCTCGCCGCGGCGCCGCTCCGACTTAGCGCGTGCGCTCCACCGCCAAAGCCGGCAGGGCCAGCAGTGCGTCGCGCCAGGGAGAAGGCGGGTAGGCGGCCAGCAGGTCGCGGGCGGCGGCGGCGTGGACCCGAGCCTCCGCCAGGGCACGCTCCAGCGCGCCACTGCGGCCCAGCAGTTCGCGGATCTCGGCCAATCCTACCGTGGCATAGCCTTCCCGCATCACCATCTGGATCCGCTCCCGCTCGGTGGCGGTGGCTTGCTCATAGGCGTACAGCGCGGGCAGGGTCATCTTGCCCTCGCGTAGGTCATTGCCCACCGGTTTGCCTAACCAATCCTCGGACGCGGTGAAGTCGAGCACATCGTCCACCATCTGGAAGGCGAGGCCCAGTTCGCGGCCAAAGCATTCCAGCACGGTCGCCTCAGCTTCGCGCCCGACGGCCAGCGCACCGAGCTTGCAGCAGACGGCAAACAGTCGCGCCGTCTTGGCCTCGATCAGATCCAGATGCTGCGTGCGGGTAACGACGGTTCCGGCCATTTCCTGTTGCTGCAATTCGCCTTCCACCATGGCCTCGGTGAGCTGAATCAGCTCCTCCAGAATGCCGAAATGCCGCTGTCGCAGGGCGATGCTAAAGGCTTGCATGTAGAGCCAATCGCCGGCCAAGACGCAGGCGCGGGCGCCCCAGCGCGCGTTGGCGCTGGGCCGGCCGCGGCGCGTGGCCGCGTCGTCAATGACGTCGTCATGGATCAGCGTAGCGGCGTGGATCATCTCCACCACGGTGGCCAACGCAATGATTTGCGGTCCGCGCGCGCCGGAAAATTCCGCCGCCAGCAGCAGCAGCGCGGGCCGCAGGCGCTTGCCGCCGCCGGAGTGCAGATACTCGGCGATGGCTGCGATGCCCGGGGTGGCGGTCGCCAACTCGGCGGTGAACTGCCGCTCCACCGCCTCCAGGGGCTCCTGAATCAGGGCAAAAGGCGCCATAGCTTCGGCGGCCGGCACGCCGGCGGGTTGGGCGGGTAGGGGCATGGTCGCTACAGGCTGCGGTAATTGGTGAACTGCATGTCAATGCCGAAGTCGTGTTGCTTGAGCAAGCCGATCACGTCTTGCAGCGTGTCCCGGTCCTTGCCCGCCACGCGCACGGTGTCGCTTTGAATCGAGGCCTGAACCTTTTTCTTCGAGTCCTTGATGACGCGCACGATTTCCCGGGCCTTTTCGCTCGGGATGCCTTGCTGAATCGCCACTTCCTGGCGCACCCTCGCGCCGGCGGCCGGTTCGGCAGCGGCGGCGTTGAGGGCGCGCAGCGGCACGCCGCGCTTCACCAACTTTTGGTGTAGCAGGTCGGTAATGGCGCGCAGCTTATACTCGTCGGCACTGTTGAGGATGAGCTTTCGGTCCTTTTCGTTGAGCTCGACGCTGCTGTGGGTGTCCTTCAGGTCGTAACGGGTGGTGATCTCCTTCATTGCCTGCTGCACCGCATTGAGCACTTCCTGGAGATTCACCTCACTCACGATATCAAACGAGTTTTCATTCGCCATGGCGGGCTCCCTCCCTATTGAATCACGGCTGGCCCGCCGTCCTACCGCTTACGGTAGGATGGCCTATGCGCTCCACTCGTTCCGCGCTGCTGGCCGCGCTAGCCGCCGTGCTACTGGCGACTGCGGGGCAAGCCGCGCCGCCGCCTCCGGCGGCGCCGCTGTTTCGGCCGCTGCAGCATTGGGTTGCCGCGGTGCGGAAGGGCGACGGCCCGGTGCTGGCGGCGATGTATTCGCGCCAACCGCCGCCGGTGTTTTTGGTCTCGACCGGGCTGATTCGCCATCCTGCCCGGGAGATTGGTTTTTGGGCCAATTGGCGGAGGATGGGCCTCACCGGCTTGAGCCTTTCGCTATTACGGCAGCGGCGCGTTTTTCCGCGCTTGCAGGAGGAATATTTCCAAGCGGCATTGCGGGTCGAAACGCCGGCAGGGCCGCGGTCGCTTTTCCTGTTTGTGTCGCAGATGTGGCGCCGCGAGGCGGCCGGTTGGCGCATCATCGGCGGCAGCCGCACGGATTTATCCCGCCTTCGCCAGCCCGATTCGCTGGCCGCCGATCTGTTTCCGGCGGGCGTTTCCCCCCGTGCGGAGATCGCGCAAGCCGTTGCCCGCGCCCGGCAGGACCACAAGCGCGTGCTGCTGATTTTTGGCGCCAACTGGTGCTATGACTGCCACGTCCTGAATCTGGCCCTTCGCCATTCCAGCCTGGCGCCCCTGTTTCAGTCGGCCTACGAAATGGTGGATATTGATGTCGGCGAGTTCAACCGCAATCTGGACGTGGCGGCCGAGTATCATGTGCCCTTGCAGAAGGGCATTCCCGCCCTGGCGGTGCTGAACTCCCAAGGACAACTGCTCTATAGCCAGCGGGACGGCCAGTTCCAGGCGGCGCGGGCGCTGGGACCGGAAGACTTGATTCGGTTTCTGAACCGCTGGAAGCCTCCGACCGGGTAGCCCGGGCCAGGCGTCCGGGACGCCTGCCCCATTGGCCTCCCACTGCGGGGCTAGGCGAGTTTGGGGTGGCGCCGCTGCCAATCGGTGAAGGACTGGAACTGGTGGGCGGCGGCGATGGCTTTCCCGTCGCCCAGCGCCGGGCCCATGAACTGGATGCCGAGGGGCAGCCCTTCCGGGCTAAAGCCGCAGGGCACCGTCACCACCGGCAGGCCGCAGAGGCTAGAGATGGCGTCGGGCTGGGCTTGCGATGGGATGTAGCGGCGGTGCGGACGCGGCTGTGGCGGATGGGCCGGTGGCGAGGCCGGGGTGCGGTGGTGCGGGGCGGGATGGGGCGCGCCCGGCGGCTGGCCAATGAGCGGGGCGATCGAACCCTCGCCCGGCGCAGCCAGCACGTCGAAGCGGGAAAAGAGCGGGTACATTCGCCGCTGCAAGAACAGCCGGGCCCGCTGAATGTGCAGGTAATCGTCGGCGGAGAACTCCAGGCTGGCATAGCCGTTGATTTGCCCCAGCGGGTCTTCGAGCAGCGCGCAGCGGCCGCTGGAGATCAGGTGGTGGAAGGCCGAGGCGGCCTCGATCAGAATGACCAACTCGGCGGCGTCCTCGTAATTTCCCTCGGGAATGGCGACTTCTTCGACGACGGCGCCGTGAGAGCGCATCACCTCGAGCGCCCGATCCGCCGCCGCCCAGATATACGGCCGGGCATTAGGAAAGGCGTTGCTCAGCCGGCCGATGCGCGGCGGTCGGCGGAGCCGGGGCGGCGCGGAATAGTGGAAGCGCGATTGGTGCTCGGGCAGGGAATCGTGATCACGCGCGTCGTGTCCGGCGATGGCGGCCAGCACCAGGCCGCAGGAGTCGGCGTCGCGGGTCATGGGGCCCAGCTTGTCCATGCTCCAAGCGATGGTCATGGCGCCGTAGCGGCTGACGCGGCCAAAGCTGGGCCGCATGCCGCTGATGCCGCACAGCGTCGAAGGGCAGATGATTGAGCCGCGCGTATCCGAGCCGATGGCGAAGGCGGCCAGGCCGGCGGCCATGATCGCCCCGGGCCCGCTGGACGAGCCGCAGGTCCAACGGCGGGGGTCCCAGGGGTTGCGGCACGGACCGGTCAGCGAGGCGTAGGGGCCGGAATAGCCGAGCCCACCGGCTAACTCGATCATCGCCGCCTTGCCGATCAGCACGGCGCCGGCGTCGTTCAGCCGGCGGACGACGGTGGCGTCGAAATCAAATGCCTGGCGGGCAAACGGCCGCGCGCCCCAGGTGGTGGGATAGCCTTGGACCGCCAAGAGATCCTTGACGGCGAAGGGAATGCCGTGCAGGGGTCCGCGGTAGTGGCCGGCCATGATCTCCCGCTCCGCCGCTCGCGCCTGGGCCATGGCCAGGTCGGGCGTCAGGGTGGCGAAGGCGTTGAACCGCGGCCCCAGCCGCTCGGCACGGTGCAAATAGCTGGTGGTCAGCTCGACCGGAGAAAAGTCTCGGCGGCGAAGGTGCCGCGCCAACGCGCGGATGGGCAAATAGAGGATTTCTTCGCTCAGCATGGCCGTGAGTGGGGCACAGCGGCTTAGAAACGGTCCTTCAGCACCGTGGCCGGGGCGTCAGCGTTGCTGAGCGGCATGGCGCGGATGCGGGCCAGCATGGCTTGGTGATACGCGATCACGCCGCGCAGGCGCCGGAGCTGCGCGGCGGAAAGCCGCGGGCCCCAGCGGGCGGCCACACGACGGAGCTTTTCCTCGACAATGGCGGCCTCGGGGTTGGCGGCGGCGGGTGCGGCAGCGGCGGGCGCGGGCGCCGGGCCGGCCGGGAGCGGCGCGGGATAGGCGCGGGCCGCCAGCGCCGCGCCGCCGGTGACGGCGAGCAGACGGCCGCCAAAGGCGCGGCGGGAAACACGGCGGGGGGCATCCTGCATGGACAGGCTCCGAAGCTACGCAACGATTGTACTTGGGGAGGCGCCCCGGGGAAACCGGAGCGAAGCGGAACAGGGCCCGGGATCAGATCGCGGCAACTTGGAGACGCCGGGAGCGTCAGCCGGCGTCCGCTGCCGGCCGTCGAAGCCCAGCCGCAGCGACCAGCGGGAGCGTCCAGAATAGGGCGGCTGAGCCGCGAGGCTGGGAGTACAATGACGGGGGTTGGCATTACTCCATCGGAGGAAGATTCGCGCCATGAAACGCCTGATCGCCCTTACCGCTTTCGCCCTGCTTGCCGCGCTGGCCGCCAGCGCGCAATCGAACCCTGTTGTGACTACCGTGCGGCACATGCTGATGCGAGATCAGCACAACTTGGTCGCGGCGGCTCAGTATATGCCAGAGGCGAAATATTCCTACCAGCCGACGGCGAAGCAGATGACCTTCGGGCACCTGGTGGATCACATCGGGATGTCCAACTTTTTTATGTGTTCAAAGATTGCGGGCACGGGTATGCCGCACCATGCCCATCTGACCCCGCAGTCGCCGAAAGCGGAACTGATCGCGCAGATGGAGGCGTCGTTCAAATATTGCGAGGCTACGCTCGCCCACACGAACGACAGCGAACTCGGAGAGCCGATCCATCTGTTTGGATCGCACGAGATGCCGAAGGCCGCGGCGGTGATTGGCGTGGCGACCGACATGGCGGACCACTATGCCCAGGCCGCCGGTTATCTGCGGCTGAACGGCATTCTGCCGCCGACGGCGCACGGCGCAATGATGCCAATGAAGCATCACCATATGCGGATGCGGTAGGGTTCCTTTAGGCTTCCGGGCCGTTCCAGCATAAAGCATGCCGCGGGGCGGCGCCGCTCCGCCGGCTGCGCGATACTGAAGGCGGAGGTGTGGGCCATGGCGGGGCTGGAGAAGGCACGGTTCGCGGCGGGCTGTTTTTGGGGCGTGGAGGAGGCGTTCCGGCAGGCGCCCGGGGTTTTGAAGACCACGGCCGGTTACGCCGGTGGCCACGCGATCAACCCGACGTATGAGCAGGTCTGCGGCCATGGCACCGGCCACGCCGAGGTCGTCGAGTTGGAGTTCGACCCGGCGCAGACCAGCTACGCGAAGCTGCTGGATCTATTTTTCGACAATCACGATCCCACGCAGTTAAACCGCCAGGGCCCAGATGTGGGCACGCAATACCGCTCGGCGATCTTTTTCTTTTCGCCGGAGCAGGAGCAGGCGGCGCGCCAGGCGGTGGCGGCGCGTCAGGCGAGCGGAAGACATGCCCGCCCGATCGTGACCGAAATTCAGCCGGCCGGCCCGTTCTACGGAGCCGAGGAATATCATCAGCAATATTTGTCCAAGCGCGGCCTGACGAGCTGCCACGTTTAAGCCAGGCCGCGCCGCGTTGCCGAGCCCGGATAACGCTCATCGCTTGGTCCACCGCACAGACGACTTCCGAAATGGGCGGCGTCTCGCGATTCCGAACGGCGAAGCCCTGCGCCGCGAGGAGTCAGCGATGGCGTCGCGATCCATAGGCGAGAAGGCCATCCTGAACCGCGAGCGCGGTTCCCGCATTAGCTGCGCGAAACCCACATGGGCGGATGGGTTCTCATGCAAGCGCGAGGCAGGCGGCGAGGGCGCGGCGGGTTTGCACCTGGACCATCTCGCGGCGGTAATCCGAGGGCAGGGTGGACGTGCTGAGGGGCTTGGCCGCCTGATTCACCAAGCGCGCTACGGCGTCCAGGTCGGGGGGATCGGCGGCCAGGCAGGCGGCGACGCCGGGGACCAGGACGGGGGCGGGATTGAGGGCGGTGATGGCCAAGCGGGCCGCAATGCTGCCGTCGGGCTGACGGCGCAGGGCCAGGGCCAGAGCGGCCATGGGATAGTCAATGGAACTGCGCAGGCGGAACTTCTGGTAGCTGCCGCGCATACCGGCCGAGGCCGCGGGCAGGCGGAGGCGGGTGAGGATCTCGTTGGGGCCCAGGCGCAACGGTCGGTCGCCTGCGCCGGAGTAGAGCCCGGCCAGCGGCAACCAGCGCCGGCCATCGGCGGCGGCGATCTCTACGCTGGCGTCCAGCGCCAGCAGGGCGGGGGCAGTATCAGCGGAAAAAGCCGCCCAGCAACGGTGGCCGCCGGGGGCGACATGGCACACCGTGCCGTCCTTTTTGAGGCAGAAGCCGCAGGACTGGCGCCAAAGATAGGACTGGTTGTACCAAAGGCAGCGGGTGTCCAGGCAGAGGTTGCCGCCCAGCGTGCCCATGTGGCGCAGCACCGGGCTGGCGATTTGTCCTGAGGCGGCGGCCAGCAGCGGAAATGCTTGGCCCAGGCCGGGATGCTCGGCAAGTGCATGAATGCGCGTCATAGCGCCGAGCAGCCAATCGCCGTTGGCCTCCTGGACAACGCCGGCGAGGGCGGGGATGGCACTCAGGTCAACCAGGTGGGCGGGGGAAAAGAGCCCTTGCTTGAGAGAGGGAATGAGATCGGTGCCGCCGGCCAGGAGCTTGGCTTCGCTTCCGTGCGCTGCCAACAACTCGAGGGCGGGGGCGAGTTCGCGCGGGCGGTGCAGTTGGAGGGCGGGCAGCATCGGGCTCAAGACCGTGGTGCTGGGTGGTCAGGTGGCGAGGACGCCTGGCCTATGGGCGACCGCGCCGCGCGAAGCGCGCGCAGGACGCGGTCGGGGGTAAAGGGAGGCTCGTAGAGGCGGATGCCCGCGGCATCGTAAATGGCGTTGGCGATGGCGGGAATGACCGCGGCGAGCGAGCCCTCGCCGGCCTCCTTGGCGCCGAACGGGCCCTCGGGGTCCACGCTCTCGACAATGAAGGCCTCGATCGGCGGCGAGTCCAGGATGGTAGGCACGCGGTAGTCAAGCAGCGTGGGGTTGGCGAGCTGGCCGCCGCGGGTGTAGGCCATTTCCTCACTCAGCGCCTGGCCCAAGCCCATCCATACGGAGCCGATGACCTGGCCCTCGACGGTGATGGGATTGAGGGCGCGGCCGCAGTCGTGGGCGGCCCAGACTTTGTGGACCGTGACCTGGCCGGTGGTTTCATCCACCGATACCTCGGCAACCTGGGCGGAATAGGAGTAGGCGGGCGAGGGGCCGACGCCAGCGCCCTTGAAATCGCCGCCTTGGGCGTCTTTGGGCGGCGAATACGTTCCGGTGCCGCGCAGCCGGGCGGCGCCCGGCGGCAGTGCCGCCGCGACCGCCTGGGCCCATGGCATGGCGTGGCCCTGGAAGCCCGCGTGGCCGTGGTGAAAGCAAATGGCCTCGGGCGGGCAGCCCCACGGTGCCGCGAGAGCGGCGGCGATTTGGCGCTTTAAGTCCTCCGCCGCGCGCAGAGCCGCGTTGCCGGCCATGAAGGTGACGCGGCTGGAATAGCTGCCCAAGTCCATCGGGGTCACCGCCGAATCGGCGGCGATGACAGTCATGCCTGGGAGCGGCAGACCCAGAGCCTCGGCGACAACCTGGGCCTGCATGGTGTCCGAGCCCTGGCCGATCTCGGCCGTGCCGGTCAGGACGGTGACCTGGCCATCGGCGCTGGCCTCGACGAACACCGTAGAGTGCACGGCGTCGGCGCGGTCCACGGCGTTGGCCGCGCCGCTCACATAATGACTGCAGGCCACGCCGAAGCCATGCCGTGGGGCGGGCAACGGCGGGTCTGGCCAGGCAAGCGCTGGGGGTGGGGCCGGGGATTGAGGTAAGCCCGCGGCTGGCGTACCGGCGGGGCTCAGTTCGGCCGGGCGGCGGACACCGTTGCCGACCGGGAGGGAGGCGGCCAGACCAGCGGGAAGCTTGCCTCGCCGCTCCCGCCGGCGATGCGCATCCCAGCCGGAGGCGGCGACGACTTTCTCCAGGCATTCGGGCAAGCCGTAGCTTTGTACGCGGAGGCCGTTGACGGTGACGCAGGGGGAGCGCAGGAAGTTGCGGCGGCGGAGCTCCGCGGGATCCAGGCCAAGGCGTTCGGCGAGCTCATCGAGCTGGGCTTCAAAGGCGAAGCGCGTGTTGACCGTGCCGTGGCCGCGCATGGCGCCGCAGGCGGGCTTATTCGTGAGGACGCGATAGCCGTCCCAGCGGACGTGTGGAATGTCGTACATGGCGCCGAGCAGGGCGCCGGAGTAGAGCAGCGTGACGGGGCCATAACCGCAGTAGGCGCCGCCGTCTTGAATGACCTTGGCGCGGACGGCGAGGATCGTGCCGTCGCGGGCAGCGCCGGTTTCCAACTCGGTGATCTGGAGTGGGCGGCCGCGATGCGTGTAGAACACTTCCTCGCGGGAATAGACGATCTTCACCGGCGCGCCGGCGCGGCGGGCGGCGACGGCGGTGACGATCTCCAGCGGGCAGACCTCGCTCTTGCCGCCGAAGCCGCCGCCAACCATCGGCTTGATGACGCGGATGCGCTCCATGGGCATTTGCAGCACGCGGGCGAGGGTCTTTTGCAGGTAATAGGGCACCTGGGTTGAGGACCAGACGGTCAGGTTGCCGTCCGGTTCGAAGCGGGCTAAGGTCGCGTGCGGCTCCATCGCCGCGTGGGTAACTGCGGGGCAGGCGTAGCGGTGGCGGCAGACGACCGCCGCCTGCGCCATGGCGGCATCGGGGTCGCCGAAGACGTGGTGGTATTCCTTTTCGATGTTGCGGGAGCGACGCGCGTGCAGCCAGCCGGCTTCGGGCGCGGCCATCGCCGCTTCGGGGTCGAAGTACGCGGGCAGCGGCTCATAGTCCACGCGGACGAGCGGCAGGGCGGCGGCAGCGGCGCGCTCGCTCTCGGCGACGACGCAGGCGATGTTGTCGCCGATGTAGCGGGCTTTGTCCGGCTGGAGCGCGCACTCATCCTTGCCGATGGGCAGCACCCCATACGCGGTGGGGGCGTCGGCGCCGGTAATGACGCAGCGAACGCCGGGCAGCGCCAGGGCGGCCGACGCGTCTATGCTTCGGATGCGGGCGTGGGGCAGATGGGAGTGGAGAATCTTGCCGAACAGCATACCCTCCACCGCGAGGTCGTCGGTGTACTGGCCGGCGCCGGTGGTTTTGCGCGGCGCGTCCACCATGGCTACGGGGTGGCCGATGACCGAGAACTCCGGCATAAGGCTATCGGCCCTCCGCACTGCGGGGTGAGGCCGCCGACGTCGGCGCTGCGGCGGAGGCGCTGAGCGCGGCCAGGGCGGCACGGACGGAGGCGAGGATCTGGACATAGCCTGTGCAGCGGCAGATGTTGCCGCTGAGGGCAGCTTGGATCTCGGCGTCGGAGGGATCGGGGCGGTGGTCGAGCAATGCCTTGGCGGCCATCACCATGCCGGGGGTGCAGAAGCCGCATTGCGCGCCGCCCATGCGGCCGAAGGCCTGCTGCAAGGCGGCCAGGCGGGGGTCGGCGGCGGCGCCTGCGCCCGCGCCCTCGATCGTGGTGACCTGGGCGCCATCGCAGGCGGCGGCGAGCAGGGTGCAGGCCAGGGCGGGCTGGCCATTGACCAGCACCGTGCAGGCGCCGCAACTGGAGTCGTCACAGCCGCATTTGGTCCCGGTGAGGCGGAGTTGGACGCGCAAGGCCTCCAGCAACAAAGTGGCCGGTTCGAGGTCGAGGCGGCACGGCTGGCCGTTGACGGTGAGTTGGGCAATCATGAAGGGCCGGCGAGGCCGGGCTGGCGCTCCATCTCCGCCAACATGGCCTTTAGCCGCGGGCGCAGGCGGGGATCGGCCTGGCCCAGGTCGGCGGCGCGGCGGGCCGCGGCCAGCGCGGCGTGCGCTTCGCCCAAAGCGCGGCGGGCCAGGGCCAGGTTGGCGTGATTTTCGGGGTCCTCGGGGTGGGCGGCGATGGCCTGCTCGATGAGGGGGATGGCGCGCTCGGGATGGTTGCCCAGCAGCAAGCTGGCGGCGGCGTCTTTCAACACGGCCGCCGCGGTCGGTTGTAGGCGCAGGGCCATCTGGTAATAAAAGACGGCCTGGTCGTGCTCACCCTGGGCGCGGTGGGCGTCGCCGAGGGCGGCCCAGGAGCGATAGTCGTTGGGCGCCAGGTTGGTGGCGCGGGCGGCCAGCGGGAGGGCTTCCTCTTCGCCACCGTGGCGGGCCAGGATGGCGGCCAGCGCGGCATGGGCCAGGCCATCGTCGGCATCGGCGTGGATGGCCGCGCCCAACAGCTCGATGGCGCGGCGAATGAAGGCCTCCTGCTCGGCCTCAGGCAGGTGGGCCGCCTCGCTCCACAAGGCCAACCCCAGTTCCCTGGCCGCGTCGCCATCCAGGATGGGAATGCCTTCCAGCAGTTTGAACACGGTGGCGGGACGATGGCCCGAGAGCAGCTCCAGGGCTACGGCGGCGCGGGCCGCGGCCAGAAAAAAGTCCAGCTCCAGGGCCCGCACTTGGGCGCGCTGTGGATCGCTGTTGTCCGGCGTGAAGGAAGCAATAAACCAGACCAAGGCGGCGAAGGACCGGCTGCGCAGATCCTCGAAGGAGCGGGTCAGCGGCGCGGGCACCTCGCGCTCGCAAGCCTGGGCGGCGGCCTCCAGCAACAGATAGAGCAGGTGGTGGCCCTCCTCGGACGGCGCCTCCCGGCTTATCGTCTGGGTTCGCTTGCCGGGGCGGCGGACGGTGAGAGTGCCTTGCAGGGCCGAGCCGGCGGTGATCTCAATGCTCAGCTCCACGCCCCCGCTCTTGGCGGCCGCACCGGCCGGAGCCAGCGGCACTTGGCAGCGCTCCAGCCAGCGGCGGAACAAGGCCTCCAGGCCAGCCGCGCTGATCTCCGGAAGGGGCAGCATGACGCCAAAGATGGTGGGATCGGCAGTGATGGTGGCGGAGCGGAGGAGGACGGGCATAGGGGTTCGCTTTCCGAGCGCTTAGGCCGGTCTTCCCGTGGCGGGCGGGGCCCAGACGGGCGGGCGCTTTTCCAAGAACGCCCGTACGCCTTCGCGCGCATCCTCCAATTTTGGCAGTTCCCGGCGATAGCGGTCTTCAATATCCGCCAGCGCCTGAAGAAACCCGTCACCGCGGACGGCGCGGCGGGCGACGGGCAAAATTTGCGGCGACAGCGCCAGCCATTGAGCGCGATGGGCGGCGGCAGCAGTGTCCAACTGGCCGCTGGGCACGGCGCGGTCAATCAGCCCGCTGGCCAGGGCTTCGGCGGCGGAGATACGGCGGCCGCTGAGGATCCAGTCCTGGGCACGGCGCAGGCCAACCATGGCGGGAAGGAGGACGCTGGCGACCGGCGGGAAGCTGCCGACGCGAATCTCGGGGAACCCGAAGTCGGCGTGGTCGGCGGCTAGGACGGCATCGCAAAAGCAGGCCAGCTCGGCGCCGCCGCCCAGAGCTAGGTCACGGACGACGGCAAGGGTGAGGAAGTCGGAGACAGCGAGACGGCGGAAGATGGCGTGGAAATTGCGCAACATGGCCTCGGCGCGCTCCGGCAGGTGTTCGTCCACGGCCACCCCGGCGGAAAAACAGCGGCATTCTGGGGCGGACTCAAACTGGACGATGCGAGTCGCGGCTGGCAGGGCTTCCAAGGCCGCGAGGATCTCCCGGGCCATCGGAACATCAATAATGTTCAGCGGCGGCCGGGACAGGATCAGCCGGCTCACCGGGCCATCAGTGGCGAGTTGGAGGTACGCGGGCATAAGGAGCGGGAGCGGAACTGGTGGCGGGCGCGGCGCTGGTTTTCGCCGGTGGGGCGGTCGGCTTACCCCTGCCGCAGCGCGCAGGCTGAGGCGCGCGAAGCACCGGCGGACGCCGGTCCCACCCGGTCAGGCCTGGGACCATTTGGCCTCGGCGCCCTTGGGTTCGATCCAGTCCTTGTCGCCGGCGAGCAACTCACTGACCGCCTTGCGGTCGGCGGGCTGGGGCAGCATCGCCGCTAGATGGCGCTCGTACTCCGCTGGCTCCAGCGGCTCGCCGGTCACGCTAAAGCGCTGACCGGCGAACTGGCCGATGCGGCGGTTGAATTTGGCATCGGGAGTGTAGAACGGGGTCTGGCCTTCCGGGAGCAGGCGATTAAGGGATTGGATCAGGCCGTTGACTTCCTGAGAGTAAAGATTGCGGGCGGCGTCGTTCAGCGAGTCCAGGTCGGCAGACTGGGCATTGGTGTGCTCGTCATAGCGGCCCTTCAAGCCCCAGAGATAGGCCCAATGAGCGGACGAAGAGAAGTCGGTGCCGAACAGGTCAAAGGCGGTGGGAATCCATTTATTGAAGTATTTCTGGATGTAGACCAGCGGGACGCGGCCGCGCTTGACGATGCGGCGCAAGCCGTCGTTGCCCGTGCCCAGATGGAAGGACTCCTCCTTGAGCATCGGCACCATGCTTTGCGCTAAGGGAGCGAAGGCGGAGTGGCTCAGCATCTGCAGTTGGAACTTGCCGTCGCGGTCAATGAACTGCGTGTAGGTGTAGAAGTCCAGCCAGTTTTCGACGTCCTCATTGAAGGAGCCGAGCAGGCGCTCGGAGTTGAAGGCGCGGCGCTCCAGGAGCTTTTGCGCCTCAATGCGGCCGCCGTGGCCGAAGTGCCCGAGCAGGAGGTGGCACATTTGATAGCCGTGGCGCATCTCCTCGGTCATGACGCGCGCCAGGGCCTTGCGGTCGTACTCGGTGGGCGCGCCGGCGAACAAATTGCGCTGCTGCTCCACCGAGGCGAATTCGGTGTCGCCCTGGTAAACGATGAGATTGAGCAGGGCATCCTGGGCGCGCTGGTCGGGGATTTGCCGGACGCGCTGCCAGCGATTCTGGCCGCGGTAGGCGCCGAACTCGATCTCGCCGCTGTGGAGCGGGCCGTATTTGGCCTCGAATTGATACTGCTGCAGCTCCGGATAATCCAGTCCGATGTCGGATTGCCAGACCCGGAACAGATCCACCCAGTCGTCGAAGGTGGCGATTTTATTGGCGCGTTTGACCAGCATTGGCGGGGCTCCTTGGGGTCAGTTCTCCAGATTGACCCAGACGGTTTTGGTTTCTGTGTAAAGGTCCAAGGCGGGGCGGCCGAGTTCGCGGCCGAAGCCGCTTTGACCAAAGCCCCCGAAGGGGGCGGCCGGGTCGTATTGGTTGTAGGTGTTGATCCAGATGGTGCCGGCCTTCAGGGCGCGGGCCGCGCGGTGGGCCAGGGCCAGGTCGCGGGTCCAGACGCCGGCGGCCAGGCCGTAGGAGGTGGCGTTGGCGCGGGCGATGGCGTCGTCGAAAGTGTCGAAGTCCAGGGTGGCCAGCACCGGCCCGAAAATCTCCTCGCGGACAATCGTCATCTCCGGCTGGGCGTGGTCGAAGACGGTGGGGGCGAGAAAGAAGCCGCCCTCGTGGCCAGGGACGGTGGCGCGCTGGCCACCAATCGCCAGTTGAGCGCCTTCTTTTTGGCCGGCGGCGATGTAGCCGAGGACGCGGTCCAACTGGCGCTGAGAAACTAGGGCGCCGAGCTTCGTCTTGGGGTGCATTGGGTCACCGGGGACGAGGCGGCGGGCGCGGTCGAGGAGCTTGGCGAGGAACTGGTCGTGAATGCGGCGGTCCACCAGCAGTCGGCTGCCGGCCGCGCAGACCTCGCCCTTGCCGTAAAAAATGGCGTTGTAGGCGCCGCGGGCGGCGGCGTCCAAGTCGGCGTCGGGAAAGATAAGGTTGGGGGATTTGCCGCCGAGTTCGAGCGAGACACGCTTGTTGGTGGCGGCGGCCAGGCGCATGACTTCCTGGCCGACGGCCGTCGAGCCGGTGAAGGCCACCTTGTCCACGCGCGGGTGGCGGGCCAGCGCGGCGCCGGCAGTGGGGCCGAAGCCCGGCAGCACGCTCCAGACGCCAGGCGGGAAGCCGGCTTCGGCGGCCAACTCGGCCAGGCGCAGGGCGGTCAGCGGGGTCTGCTCGGCAGGCTTGTGCAGCACCACGCAACCGCAGGCCAGCGCCGGCGCCAACTTCCAGCTCGCCAGCAGCAGGGGGAAGTTCCAAGGGGTGATGGCGGCGACCACGCCGACCGGCTCGCGGCGGGTGTAGGCATGGAAGGGGCCGCTGACGGGGAGCACGGCGCCCTCGATCTTGTCGGCCCAGCCGGCGTAATAGGCGAAGACGGCGGCGGTGGCGGGAATGTCAATTTGCCGCGACTCGAAGATAGGCTTGCCGTTGTTGCGGGTTTCCAGTTCCGCCAGCTCGTCGGCGTGGCGCTCAATGCTCTCCGCCAGGCGGTACAGCAGGCGGCCGCGCTCGCGGGCGGAGAGTTGCGGCCAGGGGCCGGAGGCCAAGGCGGCACAGGCCCCCTGCACGGCGGCGTCCACGTCGGCGGCGTCGGCCTCGGCTACTTCGGCCAAGGGCTGGCCGGTCGCGGGGTTCAGCACGGTGAAGCGGCGGCCGCTGGCGGCGGGGCGAGGCTCGCCGCCCTGCCACAGGGGCCAGGCGCGGGCGGCGGGATCGGGGCGGGGGGTGGTTTCAGCAGCCATCAGCGCTCCCCCCGGGCCCGACTCGGAAGCCGGCCCGCCTGCGGCTGGCATGCGTCGGACGTCTTCATTTGCCTTGAAACCGCGCCTGGCGCTTCTCGGCGTAGGCGGTGAGGCCCTCATGCGCGTCTTCGCTGGTGAACAGCAACTGTTGTAGTTCGCGCTCCAGACCCAGCGCCTCGGCCAGCGGCACCTCGGCGCCGGTTTGCACCGCGCGCTTGATGCGGCCGACGGCGCGGGAGGCCTTGTGGGGCGGGCAGAACTGGCGGGCATAGTCCAGCACCTGGGGCAGAAACTCCTCGCGGTCGTAGATGTCCTGCACCAGGCCCAATTCCTGGGCTTCGTCGAACGAGAAGGTGCGACCGGTGACCATCAGTTCCAGCGCCCGGGCCTTGCCCACGGCGCGGGCCAGGCGCTGGGTGCCGCCGGTGCCGGGCAGGACGCCGAGGGTGACTTCGGGCAGGCCGATCTTGCCGGCGTCGCGGCGCGCGATGCGCAGATCGCAGGCCAGGGCGATCTCCAGCCCGCCGCCAACGGTGTGGCCGTTCAGGGCGGCGATGACCAGCTTGGGTGTCTGCTCCAGGCGCTGCAGCGTCTCATTGGCGTGGAGGCAGAAATAGTATTTGAAGTTCGGGGTGACCGAGGCCAGCATGCGGATGTTGGCGCCGGCGGAGAAAAACTTGTCGCCCGCGCCGGTCAGCACCAGGACGTGAATGGCGTCATCGAAGCGGGCGCGCAGGATGGCCTCGTCCAGGTCGCGCATCATCTCGTGGGTGTACGTGTTGGCCGGCGGATCGGCCATGGTGAGGATGGCGATGGGGCCATCGGCGCGATACTCGATCAACTTGCGGGTGCCGGTTTCGGGCGCGGTGACAGTGGCCATGCGGTCTCCTTAGGAGCTGAAGTTAGGAGCGAAGTTGGGCGCGGCGGCGGCGCGCCAGCGCCGCACCACGCAGGAAAACAGAGCTGATCTGTTCGGCCAGGCCTGCCGCGCCGGGATCGCGGCGGGGCTGGTGCCAGGTATAGACCCAGTTCAGGGTGCCGAATAGACTCATGACGGCGACGCGCGGGGTCAGTGGCGGCGCGAGTGGCAGGGCGGTGACGATCTCCAGCGCCAGTTGGTAATAGTCGTGCTTGAGGGCCGCAATGGCGCGGTGGTACTCGCCGCCGAGCACCGCGTCCTCATGCGTGAGCACGGTCATCCAGGGGCGGTGCGCGAGGAAGGTCTCCAGGTGGCTAGTGATGAAGGCGCGGAGGCGGGCCTCCGGCGCCAACGCCGGCGGAGCGGCGGCGCGGGCGGCGGCAATAACCGTCTGGAAGGCGTGGCGCTGGACCAAAAACAGCAGTTCTTCCTTGCTGTGAAAGTAGTGGTAGAGGCCGGCCAGGCTGGCGCCGCTGCGGCGCGAGAGGTCGCGGATGCTGCTGGCCGCATAGCCCTGCTCGGCGAACAGTTCCGCCGCCACGTGCAGGATTTCCCCCAGGCGCCGGTCAAACGGCGTAACGTCGCCTGGGGCGGCGGCCGTGAGAGCGGCGGTGGCAAAAGCAGCGGGCATGGCAATAGGGATCGGGGCAGGCTCGGTCAGCCCCAGCATGCTTCCGTGCGAACGTTCGTTCGGAATCATTATAGCCAACCGCCGGGGCGAAAGTCCAGGCCGCCGCCGATGGTTCTAGCCGAGGACGCGAATGCGTTGGCCGCCGGTGGCGAGATCGCCAGGCGCGCGCCGAGCAGTGCGAAGTGGCCGGCTGCCGGCCGGCGAGGAGCGACCGGGGCCAGCGCAGCGCAGCCGAGCGCCAAGCCAGGGCGAACCCGAGGTGGGAGGCCGCAGGCAGCGAGCCGGGGGTCCGCAAGGCGCAAGGGCGTCCTGGGCCGGAAAACGACGCCATGCGACGCTTACGTCCCGCCCGAACCGCAGCTATGGGGGCGGCTATTGGGCGCGAGCGGGAAGGTAGTGGGCGAACCAGGCCAGGGTGCGGCGGAGAATGTCACGCTGGTCGGCGGGCTTCCAGATGTAATGGCCCTCGTCCGGGTAGACCACGAGCTTCGTGGGCACGCCCAGGGTCTTCAGCGCGTGCCAATACTCGAAGGACTGGGGCGCTGGGCATTCCCCGTCTCGGGCCCCGACCAGCACCAGCGTGGGCGTGTGCACGCGGGTGATGAAGTTCATCGGCGAGCTCTTGGCATAGACGGCGGGGTCGGTATAGACGGAGGCGCCGAAATAAGGAATCATCCACTGGTCAATGTCGTTTTCGCCGTAGTAGCTGAGCCAATCGGCCACGCCGGCGCCGGCGACGGCGGCGTGGAAAATCCCGGTGTGGGTGAGGGCCCACATAGTCATATAGCCGCCGTAGCTCCAGCCGGTGATGCCGACGCGGCGCGGGTCCACGGGTTCGGTGGCCAGCACATGGCGCACGCCCGCCTCAATGTCGCGGAGATCGCCGTAGCCGAAGTCCTCAACGTTGGCATGGGTAAAGGCTTCACCCTGGCCGTAGCTGCCGCGAGGATTCGGGTAGAGGACGAAGTAGCCGGCGGTGGAGAGTAGGGACGTATTAAAGAAGGGCCGGGGCCAGTTCGAGGTGTTGGCCGCCGCCGGACCACCATGCACCGCGACCACCAGGCCGTAGTGGCCAGAGGGGGAAAAGTCGCGGGGAAACAGCAGCCAGCCTTGCACTCGCTCCGCGCCATCATGCCAGATGAGGCTTTCCAGCCGGCCCCAGGCGGGATGCAGGCCGCGATTGACGTGGGTGATCTGCCGCCACTGGCCGATGGGGCCAGCCCAGATTTCGGGCGGCTGGGACATGGACTGGCGGACCGCGGCGGTGACGGCGCCATGGTCGGCGCTGGCGAAACCGAAGCCCCAGCCGCTGCCGTTGATGGATTCGGCGCCCTCCCACAAACGGCGGTACTGGCCGGTGCTGGCGTCGAGGCGGAAGATGGCGGCTTGGCCGTCCAAGTCGGCGGCGAAGAGGATGTGGTCACCGTCCCAGGTGAACCAGGTGGGGGTGCAATGGATGCCGGGGGTGAGGTTGCGTGCAGGGCCGCCGGAGGCAGGGGCGAGGTAAATGTCGCCGCCGGTCGAGCCCTCATCGCTCATGAGGCCACTGATAAAGGCGATTTGGCGGCCATCGGGGGAAAAGCGGGGGATGGCGATCTGCATCTTGGGGCGCAGCACGACATTTATCCGGCCCGTGGCGCGATCCACCGTGTACAGGCGGGCCACCCACCAATTGTTGTCACCGTTGCCGGTGTGGGCGATGACGGCGAAGCGGCGGCCGCCGGGGGCCCAGTCGAATTCGTAGATGTAGAGGTGGGGCGGCGTGATCAGCTTCACCGTGCCGCCATCGGCGTTGACGACGGCCAGGCGCTGCTCGAAGGGATGGCTGGCGATCACTCCCGAAGGTGGCGACATCGGCGCCAGCGGACCTGGGGCGCGCGGGGCGTTAGGGATAAAGAGAAACGCCAGGCTATGGCCGGAGGGCGACCAGGCGGGGCTGGCCAGATCGCCGTCGAGATCGGTAAGGCGGCGGCGATGGCCACCGTCGGCCGCGACCAGGTAGATCTGTGCTTGGCCGTCGGGCCCGCTCACCAGCAAGGCCAATTGGCGGCTATCAGGAGCCCACACCGGCTGGCGGGCGCCGAAGATGCCGCTGACCCGATGCGCCGAGCCGAGCGGCTGTCCGTCCGGTCCCAGGTGCTGCAGGTATAAAGCGCCATCGGGTGCCCCTACCCAGGCCAGCTGCCGGCCATCCGGGGAAAGTGCCAGGCCGGCGAAGCCCCGGGTGCGGGCGAGGGTGCGAATGCCGGCGTCTACCGCGGGCGGGAGCGTGGGCGAGGCACTGGCCATGGCCAGGATCGGCAAGCAGGCCAGGGCGATGAGCGCCACGGCCGAGGCGGGCAGAGAAGTGCGTCGCATATCCAGGGGTGCTGGAATGAGTTTACGCTTTTCGGCCTGTGGGCTCGCGCGGGCCGTTATTGCGCCAGGCTGCTTTGGAGGATCTGAATGATGCGGTCGCGACGAATAATACCGCGCAAGTGATCGTCGTCCCCCAGGACGGGCAATTGGCTGACGTTGTTCATGGCCATTTTTTGCAGGGCGTCCATCAGACCCTCTTGCCAGCCGACGGTCACCACGCGCGGGCGCGGAATCATCAAATCGCGCACGCGCAATTGGTTCCAGCGCAGCCGGTCGGAGGCCTGGAGTTCAGCCGGCGTGATGACGCCGAGCAGGCGGTCGTGGTCGTCCAACACCATGCTAGGCCGAAAGTTATGATTTTCCGAAAGTTGGCTGAAGTAGTCCTCAATGCTCTCATCGGCGGGCACGGAAGAGTAGAAGGGCGTGGAGAGATCGCCGACCGCATAGCGATCCAATGCGGCCTTGGCCTCGGTTTGCCGCCAACTGCCATCGGCGGTGCGCAGAAGGAACCAGCCGATGATGGCCAGCCACAGGCCGCTCAGCTCGGCCCGCTGGAGGAAAATCTCCGCTAGACCGTAGATCATGAACAGAACCGCCACCACCTTGCCGATCTGCGTGGCCCAGCGGGTGGCGCGCATGAAGTCGCCATGAGCGGCCCAAAAGATGGAGCGCAAAACACGGCCACCGTCGAGGGGAAAGCCGGGGATCATATTAAAGCCGGCCAGGATTATGTTGATCCAGCCTAGCCAATAGAGCACTGCTGGGACCGGGAGCTGGGCGTTGCCCATTTTGGCCAAGCCGATGCAAATGCCGCCGATGGCGAGGCTGGCCAGTGGGCCGACGATAGCAATCAGGAACTCCGAGCCAGCGTGCTCGGGCTCCTTGGTCAGCTCACTCACGCCACCGAATATGAACAGGCGGATGGTGTGTACCGGCAGGCCATGAGCGCGGGCGACCAGGCTGTGGGCGAGTTCATGGACAACGACGCAGGCAAAGAACAGCGCCGCAGTGATGGCGGCAGCGCCCCAAACGATCAATTCGCCCCAAGCAGCGTCGTTGGCCTGGAAGTACTGGCCGAAGGTCAGCGCAATCAGGCCCAGGATGACGAACCAACTCCAGTCGTATTCGACGTCAATCCCTTGAATCCGGACCAGGCGGTGATTGCGAGCGACGGGCACGGATCAGGACGAGTACGACGGCCTTTTTCTTAGATTATGCCACGGCGAGCGGGGTTTCGCGGTCCGGGGGCGGCCCCCGTCGAGGTGGGGGAATCGGCGCTGAGCCGAGAATGGAAGGCTGAGCCGCTCGTCGTCGGCGGCATACTAGTCAAGAAGATGAGGCTGCTGGGTCGCTTGGGCATTACCTTGGCCGTACTGGTGGTGATTTATGGGCTTTTCGTGCGGCTGAATGAGCGGAGCTGGCTGTTCAATCCGGCGCCCTACCCGGTCGGGCCCTGGTATAACCAATCCATCTACCATGCTCAGGACATCCGCTTCCCAGCGGTGGACGGCAGCAGCCTAGACGCATGGTGGGTGCCGACGGTAGCGCCGGAGCGCACCGTGCTGCTGTTCCATTCCCGGAGGGGAAACCTGAGTGATTTGGCGGAGCGGATCCTGCGGTTGCGACTGCTGCACTCGAACGTTTTCGCCGTGGACTATCGCGGCTATGGCAAGAGCCAAGGGCGGCCCTCGGTGGCGGGAGTCGTGCAGGACGGCGAAAGCGCCTACCAATACCTGACCCAGGTGCGGAAAATCCCGCCGCAACGCATCGTGGTGCAGGGCGATGAACTGGGGGCGGCGGTGGCGGCGGCGGTCGCGGCGCGGCATCCACAGGTGGCGGCGCTGGTGCTGGAATCGCCGTTTCCCAATTTGCGGGCGCTGGGCAACGCGATGATGCCGCTGGCTGGGTGGTTCATGGGCGGGGGCTTTCCGGTGTTGCAGGAAGTGCGGCAGTATCCCGGGCCGAAGTTGGTTCTCTTCGGCGGCAGTGATGCCAATGTGCCCGCGGCGCTGTCCCAGGAAGTCTACGATGCGGCGTCAGAGCCAAAGCTGGAGCACGAATGGCCGGCTGCGACACAAAACCTGTTGGTGATTGATGCCGGGCCGAGCTATAGCCGCTGGATGACGACGTTCTACCAAAAAGCCAAGCTGGCGCCGGCGGTGCCGCAGCAGGTGTATCCCAAGCCGACATTGCGCGTGGGCGGGGGCTAGGCGCGGCCCGGGCCGGTGATTAGCTGCCGAGCCGCTCGCCGGGCTGGAGGCGGGCGCCGCGAGCGAAGTCGGGTCCGGAGCTGGGGCGGCGGCCCTCGAGTTGGACCGTCTCCAGTCGCAGCCAGTTGGCGCCGCAAGCAACGAGGAGTTCAGCGCCGGCGGCGGCCAGCGTGCCCGGAACCGTGGCCGACAAAGCCGCGACGGCGGACGGCGGGGCGGGGTGACAAGCGAGGATCTGCAGGCGGCGGCCACGGAAGGTGCTGGCGATGCCCGGCCAGGGCTGGAAGCCGCGCCAACGGTTGTAAATTGCACCCGAGGGTACGGTCCAATCCACGGTGGCATTCGCGCGGGTGAGGAGCGGGGCCAGCGTCATGCCGGCGGAGGGCTGGGGCTGAGGCGTAACCGTGCCGGCGGCCAAGCCGCGCAAGGTGGCCAGCGTGAGTTCGGCCGCCAGGTCCGCCAGGCGGGCGCTTAATTGCGGCGCGGTTTCCTCGGCGCCAATGGAGACCTCTCGGCGCAGCAGGATGGCGCCCGTGTCCAGGCCGGCGTCAATACGCATGGTGGTGACCCCGGTGACGGTTTCGCCTTGGGCGATGGCCCATTGAATGGGCGCGGCGCCGCGCAAGCGAGGCAGCAGGGAAGCGTGGGCGTTGATGGCGCCCCAGCACGGCAGGTTGAAGACGGCCGCCGGCAGCAGTTGGCCGTAGGCGATCACGGCCAACGCCTCCGGCGCCCGCTCCGCGAGCCAGCCCAGCGCCTCCGCGCGCCGGATGCGCTCCGGTTGGATCAGCGGCAGGCGGAGTTCGGTGGCGGCCAGCTTGACCGCCGGAGCGCGCAGCTGGCCGCTGCGGCCAGCAGGACGGTCGGGCTGGCAGATCACGCCGGCGAGGTCAAAATCGGGCGCGGCCGCCAGGGCCCGCAGCGTGGGGACGGCAAACAGCGGCGTGCCCAGCAAGATCACGCGCATCAGGCTACCACTCGCCGTTTTTCTGCAGTTTCTTGATCTTGCGTTTGATCAAATCGCGCTTCAGGCCGGTGAGGTGGGAAAGGAACAAGACGCCATCGAGGTGGTCAATTTCATGCTGCAGGGCGCGAGCCAGCAGGCCTTCGCCGCTGACTTCCATCCAATTGCCCGCGGGATCCTGCGCGCGGGCGGTGGCGCGGATGGCGCGGCGGACGTTGGCGCGAAAGCCGGGAACGCTCAGGCAGCCTTCCTCGTCGTCTTGGGCGCCGTCGCGGGCAATGATGGACGGGTTCAGAAGCACATGGCGCTGAGCTGTATCCTCGCCGACGCTGCAATCAATGACGGTGATGCGGCGCGCAATTCCAATCTGCGTCGCCGCCAGCCCGACGCCGTTGGCCGCGTACATCGTCTCGAACATGTCGGCGATCAGCTGTTGCAGCTCTGGGGTGGCGAACTCGGTGACCGGCGCGGCCGGGGTGGTGAGGACCGGATCGAGGAATTTGACGATGGGATGAAGGGCCACGATAATTCAGAACTCCCGAACTTGTTGCCAATAACCTTGGTAGTTGCGCAACAACTCGTGCAGAGAATCGGCGCCGAATTTGGCGAGCACGGCGCGCGCCAATGTCAGCGCCACCATGGATTCGCCGACAACGGCGGCGGCGGGAACGACGCAGACGTCGCTGCGCTCATAGGCGGCCTTGACCGGCTCG